>PBNW01000027.1 GCA_002723255.1 Pelagibacterium sp.
CGCCTGGGCCGGTACCGACCGTCTCGTCGCCGCTGATCGCCATGACGCCGCCGACTTCCTGCCCGTTCGCGCCATAGAACTTGCCGCTATAGGTGCCGCCCAGATTATCGAGCGAGAACGCCGTCAACAAATCGCTGTCGGGGGTGATGGTCCCGGTGAACCCCGTCCCTGAAATTGCCGCGCTGTTGAGGGCCACCGTCCCGCTCACCGCCGCCGCTCCGAGCACCTCGATATTGTCGACAAGGCCCGATATCTGACCGGCGTTGAAATCCGCCGCCATCGTCAAATCGCCCACGATACGGGTGGTGTCGTTGAACGTCGCGCTGTCTGTGAGCGCGGCAGCCGCAAAGCCCGAATATGTGGCATTGGCCTTGCCCTCCAGAGCGTCTGGCATGGCTTCCGTGCCCACGACCGCAAACCCGCTGGTCGCTTCTCCTGCAGGATCCCAGAAATAGCTCCACACCTGATGGTGGGCGGTGCTGGACACATCAAGCACATCCACGACATCCCCGTCCCAGCTGTTGATCCTGTAATACGGCCCGCCCGCTCCCCCATCGAACTCGAGGGCGCCCCCGCTGATATCGGCGGCGGTAAAGCTGTAGGGAACGCCGTCGATGGTTACATCGAGGCCACCCTCGGCATTGGCGGCAATCGAGAACGTCGCGTCATCGAGCGCCCGCGTTTCGTCTGCGTCGAAGTCGTGTTCGACGCCAGAGCTCATCAGGCTGTTGTACGCCATCAGCGTCTCGCCGTCCGCCAGCGCCTCGCTCGCCGTGCCCGCCGATGCGGCAAACAGTGCCGGCGAGGGCGTTCCCCCACCGCCCCCGCCGCCTGCACCGCCCCCGCCTGTTGACGAGCACCCCGCCAACAGAATTGCCGAAAAACCGATAAGGAAAAATGGAGCGTATCTGCGCATGGGGTCCCCCTGAAGCTGCCTCCGAACGCACTGCAACCAAAGCTGCCGCACGATCGGATTTCTGTCGGAAAGGACGCTAGCAACCGCTCAAGGGTCGCAATATCCCCCAATCGGGGGAGGCAAACGCGGCGGCGAGGGAAATCGGACCCGCCCGCAAATATCAGCCGGGCCGCCGGGCCGTGATCGAGCGAACCAGCCCGACGAGAGCGCTTTGCCGGTTGGTGTCGGTCTTGAAAAATATGGAATTGAGATGCGTCTTGGCCGTTTCCCGGCCCATCCCGCATTTCTCCGCCGCCTCTGTCAGGCTCAGACCGGACGTAAGTTCAAGTGCAATCCGGGCTTCGGCCGGAGTAAGCCCGAACGCCCTTTTGAGCAGCGCGGCACTGGGCAGAGGCTGACGGTCGAGATCGGTCAGCAAAACGATGAACCGCGCAAAAAAGAACACGCCGTCAAACCGGTTTGGCACCGGCAGCACATCGAGCAGCAATGGACGCTGGCCGGGTCGTTCGATACGCAGCGGCCCCGATTCGTCGGGCCCTTGGGCAACCACCTTCTTTATGGCCGCCGAAACGGAGCGGGCCGCCGCCCGATTGTAAGATGTCACCGTGCGGCCAAGCACCGTCAGACTGTCCCCCATCAACCGCTCGGCGCCGCGTGTCATCTCGATCACGAGGCCCTGGCTGTCGAGCAGGATCGCGGCCTCGTCCAGCGCATCGAGCATGCCCAGCCCCAGCGTCGTCTGCACCCAGCCCACGCGCTCGGCCGTCGTCACGACCCGCGCCAGATGACCTGAAACGACCCCGAAAAGCCGACGGTCCTCTTCGGAAAACATTTCCGCTTTTTCGCCGCGAAACACCGACAGCACATACTGACGCTCGGGCGTATTGAAAGTGATCCCTCCCCACCATTTCTTGTCGAAAGGCAGCATCAGTTCCTGATAGTAGGGGTTATCGCTGTGAACGTCCTCGGTCGCGATATCCTGCTCGAGGACGATGGTCTGCCCCCGGTCGGTCCGCGGCCAGCCGCGCTTGGCCCGATAGTCATCGAGATGCCATCCATCGACGACAAAGCGCTCGGCAAACTCGGCAAGATCGGACGAAAACGGCAGGTTGATCGTGTCCTCCGCCGCCACCCGTGGCACGGTGATGGCCGAATCCGCCCCGATCGCATCGCACAATTGCGCCAGCCCCGCCTGCCAAAGCCCGCGCTCGAACCCGGCCTCATAAAGTCCGTCAATAGCGGCACGAACACCCTCAGGCAACATGCCCCGACTCCCAAAAAGCCCCTCACATATTTGTATTTAAAAGCATTTCACTGTAGCTGGCAAACCCGGAACAGTATTGACATCGCGACCACAAAGGCTCCGCTGTTTAGTCGGCCACGGCCAGGCGCTATTACTCCGTGAAAATTTACTGCCTCCAACCGACAACTGATGTGCGCCCCACGGGTCGCAAGCATCCAGCCATGCCGCATGAACCGGCATCGTTCGACAGCCGCGCTGCGCGCCCGTCAGGCCGCAAAAACCGTTCAGGCAGGAGCCGGGCTGCCGGCCGTGGCAATGCAGAGCCGGTTACGTCCCTCGCGCTTGGCCCTATAGAGCGCCATATCGGCCGCCCGCAGCATTTCCGCCCCTGAACTGTCCGTCGTCAACGAGGACACCCCGATACTGGCGGTCACCGTCAGATCCTGCCCGCCCGGCAGGCTGAGCCTGGATCCGGCGATCTTTTCGCGCATCCGCTCACCCAAGACCGAAGCGTCCCCGGCAGGGCAGTTGGGCGCCAGAACGACAAACTCTTCGCCGCCATAGCGCACGACGCTGTCGCCGGGCCGGACCGAAGACACAATCAGCGAACAGACATGGCGCAGCACCTGGTCGCCGACCTCATGGCCGTAGGTGTCGTTGACATGCTTGAAATGATCGAGATCGATCATCATGGCCGAGAGGGGTGTATTGAGCCGTGTCGAGCGGCCGACCTCCTCTTCGAGTTTGTTCTCGAGATAGCGCCGGTTGTAGATGCCGGTCAGCGGATCCTCGATGGCGTCGCGTTCGAGCTTGGCGATCCGCACGACATCGCTGGTGGTGATGAATGACAGCCGCGTCACTGCCATGGTGAAGGCACCGGCCAGCAGCAGCATCAGCGCCACCAGATCGTTGGCGACCAGCGCCCGCCCTTCCCACAGAACGATCAGCGCCACATAGCCTATGGCAAAGGATGTGATGACCGCACCAAGCCACATCCAATGACGCCGCAATGCGCTCGATCTGCCCAGCAGGCCGGTGATCGACCGCACCGTGCCCAGGGCAAGCAGATGCAGCCCGATCCCGATGACAAGCAGGATATCATCGACATACATCATCGTTCTTTCCGTGAGCGCTATCTCCATTGCTGCTCCCTACGTCAGCAAAAGTTAGCGCTTCATTACGGATCCATCACGACCAGTTTAGCGCAGCAATGTTGGCCAGGACGAGCAAGCCCGACAATAGGAGGGTTTTTCCGGCTGACTGATCGGCTGCCGCCATCATTACAGCGACATGCAACAATACTTGACAATAATGATCATATAATTTTACTGGCATGAGATTAATGCTGGGAGCAGCCCCATGACACCGTTTGATCGCCGCACCTTCCTGTCCGGTTCCACAGGTCTGCTGCTTGCATCCGCGCTCACCCCGATTCCAGCCGCAGCCCAGAATGGTGGATGGCGGTTTGTCGATGACCGGGATATCGAAATTTCCCTGCCGCACCGCCCGGTCAGAATCGCCGCATCCTATCCCGTTCTCACCACCCTTTGGCCCTACGGCATCCATCCCATCGGCCTGATCGCCCATCGCGAACCGGCGGCCCTGCCCGGGCTCGAGCAGGCGGGCGTGGACATGAGCGCGGTCAAGGTCTTGAAAAGCGCTGTGGATGGCTGGAATTTCGAGGCCGTCCTCGCAGCCGAGCCCGACCTCATCCTCACCCATGTCACCGGCGATGGGGTGGTGTGGGGCATCGGTGGCGATACCGCCGACCAGGAGCGCCTTGAAAGCATCGCTCCAATACTCGCGCTGCGTGGCGATCTTCCCGTCGAGGCCGGAATCGAACGCCATCGCGAACTCGCCCGCGCTCTGGGCGCCTCCACGGCGCTCGAGGTGGGACGCGCCGATTTCGAACAGATTGTCGCCGCGCTCCGGCAAACCGCGGCCGAAAAACCCGATCTGAAAATCCTCGTCGCCGCCCCCGGGGATACCTCGGTTTTCGCGATGTCGAGCGGGCCGGAGTTCCCCGATCTGGCCTACCTCTCCCAATTGGGCATCGAAATTGTCGATGGCGGAATGCAGGATTTGAGCTGGGAGCGGATTATCGACTATCCCGCCGACATAATCCTGACAGACGATCGCGGCGGCATCCCTCAGCTCGATCATATCCCAACCTGGACTCGCCTGCCCGCAGTCGCCGCCGGGCAGGTCTATCCCGTCTGGCGCTACCAGCCGCCCTATAGCTATCTCGGCTATGCCCAGGCCTATGGACCCATTCTCAACGTTCTCAGGACGGCCAGGAAAGTCATCTCTTAGGGTCACGGAGCGCGTCCAACAAAAGCATGTCCTCGACGCGATCGGGGATGGAAGCGGTCTTGAAGTTCGCAACGCGCGAGCAAACAAGGACTTGGATCGGGCCGCGATAGCCGATACCGGATTTGATCCAGGCGTCTTTCAGAACGAGTGGCTCTGTGAAAGATTGACTCTGGAGCGGAGCCGGAAAAGGCTGTGCCTCCTTGGTTCGATCCGACGGCAAAAACTAGGTTTTGGGCAAACCCGATGCACGATCTCCACGACCTGTGCCAAGGCCATCTGCCACAGATCGCGCCTTGGTTCGACGATCCGGTGACCCGGAGATGGTTGGGTGGCCGCGACTGGGCCGAGAACACCCTGCTGCTGGCAAAAGCCGACACCAACAGGCACGGGCTGATCGCCTCGATCGAGGGAAGTCCTGTCGCCCTGCTGGACGTCGAAGTCTATGCCGATGCCAGCGCCAGCTTTGCCATCGTGGTTGATCCGCGCCTTCGCCAGCGCGGCATTGCGACAAGGGCCTTGAAGGCCATGCTCGAATTCACGCGATTTGCGCCAGTTTCGCGCTTTTTCGCCGGCGTTCAACACGGCAATGAGTCGAGCGCACGCCTTCTGGCCCGGCTGGGTTTTACACCCACCGCAAAACCCTCGGAACAGGGATTTATCGATTACGAACTGGTTCGGTAGGGCCCGACAACGCGCTACCCTGCCCCCGCACCGGCATCAAAGCCGGCCAATCGCCGCCCCGACCCTAGAGCGTGTCCAGCAAAAGCATGTCCTCGACGCGATCGGGGATGGAAACGGCTTTACGGTTCGGACACGCGACAAAACAAGGGCTTGGAGCCAAGGATTTGAGTCAATCAAATCCTGAACGGCTCTAAGGTTACGCCGCCCGCCCCAGCGCCCGGCGGCTGCCTTCGAGGTCCCACACAAGCGTCATCACCGCCAGCGGATCACGCGGCGCAACAAGGGAAAGCATGCTCGCTCCGCCCGCGCTCAGCCGACGAAACTTCTCGCGCGCCCGGTGATCGCCGATCAGGTCCTCGGCCGTGCCGGCCCAGCCGATCACCCCATTGTTCTCGAGCGCATAGAGACGGCTCGGCGCCATGGCGACCCCGGCCTCCCGCTCGCGCTCCATCAGATAGCGCCGGCCCGACCGTCCCGTCCAAAGGACGCTCGCCGCCTCGCCGCTGCCTGTTTCGGTAATGCTGTCCAATCCGATCATGGCCACCCTCGAAAACGGCCTGCGCTGTCCCGCCCCCAAAAGGCGGAAAATTCATCTGGCGATCGCCAGCCCCTTTGGGACAACCGATCTAATAAGAACAAAATTAGAACAAATTGAACGAAACGTCAATCCCATGCACGCCCAAATCGTCCCATTGCCTACAAACGATGTCAAGATATTGTGTCCCGATTGCGGCAAAACACAACCTATCGCGTTTCGACGGTAAAAATCGCCCGGAACTGCGTTCGGTCAGGATGCGGTACCCGATTGCGCTTCGAGTTCGTTGATCCGGGCGCGAAGCCGCGGGGAAATGGGCCGGGCCAGTCCCTTGCGCGCGTCTTCGAGCACCATGGCATTGGTCTCGGTCTCGATGCGCGCGATCAGGGTTTTCAAGAATTGTTCGCCGGACAGCCCCGGCATGATCGGCTCGAGAAATTTCGCCCGCGCCGTTCCGGGCCACAAGACCAGGCTGTTGCGCCCCCAGTAGAGCCCCGAGGTCAGCGCCACCGGCACCACCGGAACGTCCATCGCCAGATACATCCGCACGATCCCCGAGCGATAGGCCGGCGTGTCGAGCGGCGCCCTTCGCGTGCCCTCGGGGAATATGATGACGCGGCAGCCCTTATCGAGCGCCTCTCTTGCCTCCTGGGTCATGGCCGGCAGCGCATCCTTGCCCCGCTTGCGGTCGACCGAGATCGTATCCATCCACCGCGCCGCCCAGCCAAACAACGGAATGTCGAGCAGTTCTCTTTTGGCGATGAACGCGGGACGGCCCACATGGGGCAGCATGGCAAAGATGTCCCAGTCCGACTGGTGCTTGGCCCCGATGATGCACCCGCCTTGCGGGATGTTGTCCATCCCCGTCACCTCGGTCCTGATCCCCACCAGCCAGCGCAGGAAAAAAAGGTTCGCCCCGTTCCAGTATTGCGCCAGGCTCCACCCCGTCGATTTCAGGTTCGGCGTCAGCCTGGCCATCAGCCCGATAATGATCGCCAGGATGAACGTGTGAACGAAAAAGAACAGATAGAACACTGCCGAGCGGATAGCCTGAACGATCATGGCGCTGTTTCCCGCCTTGGAGACTAAGATATCTGGGAGAGAACCCGCCGCACCGTCAAGCGCGAGGTGATCGCCGTCAGCCCGGCAATCACCAGCACCACGCCGATGATCCCCAATATGCCGCTGATCCCCAGCGCGAACTGCCCGAACAGAACCCCCAGCTGCGCGCTCGATTGCTCGGGCACCACAGTGCTCATCGCCGTGCCCGCCACGATGAAAAACACGATCGCCGCCAGCCCGCCGACCAGTCCGCCCTTGAGCCCGAGCAACAGGAACCGCCCCTGAAATTCCCCGGCGATGAACTTGTTGGACGCCCCGATGAAATGGAGCACGTCGACGATTTCCCGGTTGGTCGACATCGTGCCCCGCGTCGCGAAGACGATGGCCAGCGCCGTTGCCACAAGGATAAGCGCCAGAACCAGTATTCCCGATACAACGATGGTTCCGGCCATCGTGTTGAGCTGCACCCGCCAGGCGGCATGGGTTTCCAGCGTCGCCCCGGGAATGGCCGCAATCTCGCTTTCAAGCCGCGATATATCGGCCGCATTGGGATCGGCCAATTGCACGATCACCAGCCGCGGAACGGCGAGATCGGACAGGTCCAGCCCTTCGCCCAGCCATGGCGCCAGCAGCTCTTCGCTTTCCTCGATCGACACCACCCGCGCGCTCGCCACACCCGGAACCGCTTCCGAGAGCGAGACGGCCAGCCGCAGGTTGGACTCGATCACTTCCCCATCGAGCGGGCGCACCTGAATGGTCAGCTCGCGCCCCACTTCGGCCGACCAGCCCAGCGCCGATTTCTGCACCAGCAGCACGCCGCCGAACGTCACGCAGGACAAAAACGTCATGATGCCGATCAAAAGCATCAGCGTGCGCCCCGCCACCGACTGCGCCGGAACGATCGGGTTGGGACGGGAAAAATTGAGCCTTAACCCCTCACTCATGGATGGTCAGCTCCCCCTCGGTGAGCAACATGCGCGGATAGTCGAATTTGTCCAGCAACGCCACCTCATGGGTCGCCAGGATAATCGTCGTGCCCATCCTGTTGAGCTGTTCGAACAGGTGCAAAAGCCGCTCGGACAGCTCGGGGTCCACATTGCCCGTCGGCTCGTCCGCCAAAAGGATGTCGGGATTGCCGATCACCGCCCGGGCAATCGCCGCGCGCTGCTTTTCCCCGCCCGAAAGCACCGCCGGATGCGCGTCCATCCGGTCGCCCAGCCCCACCCAGTCGAGCAGTTCTTCAACATTGCCGCGATAGCTCGCTTCCGCCTGCCCGCGCACCCGCAGCGGCAGGGCGACATTTTCAAACGTGGTGAGATGATCGAGCAGCCTAAATTCCTGAAAAACGATCCCGATATGGCGCCGCATCTGCAACAGCCTGTCGCGGTCGAGCGCGGAAACGTCTTCCCCGAACATCGAAACCGACCCCCGCGTCGGCTTGAGCGAGAGCAGCAACAGCCGCAAAAGCGAGGTCTTGCCCGACCCCGACGGCCCGGTGAGAAAATGAAACGAGCCCGGCGAGATCGCAAAGGTCAGATCTTTTAAGATTTCCGGCCCGTGTCCGTATCGAAGGCCCACATTTTCGAACGCGATCAAACCGCTTTTCTCCGCGAATCACCTGACTGGCTGTCATCCTACCAGCCATCACCCCCCAATGGCCCCATCATGGCGGCGTTTCAAGAGTTTTAACCCGACCCCCTTAGGGTCGGGGCAAAGATTTTTCGCTCAACCCGTTCGGTCCCTCGCGCGTGATCATCACCTGCCCCAATTGCCAGACGCGCTACAAGCTCGGCTCCGATGCGCTCAGCGCAACCGGCCGGCAGGTCCAGTGCGCCGCGTGTTCCGAACTCTGGTATGCAACGCCGAGCTTTCCCAACCCCTCTGTCCCGCGCCCCGATCCCGAACCCTCCGACGACGAGCTGGTCTTTCGCGCCGATGCCGATACGCTGTTTTCCGCGGCCGACGAAGAGCTCCTCGACGCCTCGTTTTTGCGCGCCCAGGCAGCGCCCGGCACCCCTGCCCCTGACGATGAAGCACCCACCGAACCCCGGCCGGAAACAGCTGCCCACCACCCGCTTCCCTCCATCGACACAGCCGGCAATCGGGCCCGCATCGAAGCTCTGGCCCGCCGCCGCAACGGCATGCTGGCCGCCCACCCCATCGCCCGCTTCCGGCGTTGTTTCCGCATCGCGCTGGTGGTGTTCATCGTCGCGGCCCTGATCTCAGCCTTCACCCTGCGCACCGAAATCGTCTCGGCCGTTCCCCAGCTTGACGGGCTCTATCGCCTCGTGGGGCTGGGAACAAATGTCATCGGACTTGATTTTACCGAAATTAAGACTTTGCGAACCACGCAGGATGGAAACCCCACCATTATCGTCAGCGCTAAGATTTCCAACATCACGAATCGCATAACTTACGTGCCATCGGTGCTGGTGAGCCTGCTCGATGGCGCCGGCGCCATTGTTTACGAATGGACGGTGACCCCGGCCACCCGCAACGTCCTGCCCGGCGATACGCTGGCCATCGACGCGCAACTGATCGGACCGCCGCAAGGCGTGACAAACATAAGACTGAGCTTTGTCGACGGCGCCAACGGCGCGGCGGCGGAACGCTAGAGCGTGTCCAGCAAAAGTGGAAACGGTTTTGCGGTTCGGACACGCGACAAAAAAAGGGCTTAGAGCCAAGGATTTGATTCAATCAAATCCTGAACGGCTCTAGAGAGTGTTTCCAGGATAAGTGGTTACCACTTATCCGGTTCGGAAGCGCGACAAAACAAGGACTGGGAGCCGATCACGGCTCCGAAGAATAAGGGTAGAGCCCCATGGCACGCATACTGGTGGCCGAAGACGACGACAATGTCCGCGCCTTTGTGACCCGCGCCCTCGAAATGAGCGGCCACGAGGTGATCGACGCCTCCGACGGCGGCCTCGCCCTCGAAATCGCCAATGAGCACAACGGCAATTTCGATCTTCTGGTCTCCGACATCAAGATGCCCGTCATGGACGGCATCGGCCTGGCGCTGGCCATCGGCGCCCAATACCCCGCCATGACCATCCTGTTAATGACCGGCTTTGCCGACCAACGCGAACGCGCCCACGGCCTCGACGCCCTGATCTACGACGTCCTGGGCAAACCCTTCTCGCTCGCCCAACTGATCGAAAAAGTCGACGACGCCCTGGCGGGCAAGCCTGCCGAGATCATTCCGCTGGCACGCTCGGCGCTGTAAACCTCGCCGCAATTATCTGGCGGGCAGCCCACTTATGCTGGTATCTTGCCGGTGCCGGGCCAGATCCCAAAATCGCGGTGGCGGGAAAACGCGAGGCGGGGATTGTCTTGTTCCATTGATCGAGGCGAAGGCAGTCCCAAAAGACAGGGCACCACAGCTCCGGCGGTATTCACCCTCACCCGCCGGACGGCTTACGCTATCGCAAGCGCAGGTGTGGCTCGTCCGTAACCGGGCGGTTTAGGCCGCAGCGACGATCGGGGCTATTTCGGCTGGTCGCCAGTTCCAGGGCAGTAATTCGTCGAGGGCATTGATCTTGTGATCGTTGATGCGACCCAGGATATCGGCGAGGTAGGCCTGGGGATTGAGGCCGTGGAGCTTGGCGGTTTCAATGACGGTCATCGCATCGGCGAGTATTTCCCCGCCCGCATCGGAGCCGGCGAATAGAAAATTCTTTCTTCCGATTGCAATGGGCCTGATTGCCCGCTCGGCCGGGTTGTTGTCGATCGCCACGCGCCCATCCTCAAGGAACAGGGTGAACGACGCCCAGCGCTTAAGAGCGTAGCGGAAGGCCTTGGCCACGTCGCTTTTGCCCGAGATGCGGTCGAGCTGATCTTCGGCAAAGCGCTTGAAAGCCTCGGCGACCTGTCTGCTCTCGGCCTGCCGGACAGCAAGGCGCTCGTGGGCCGAACATCCAGTGATACGACGCTCGATATCGTAGAGCACGCCGACGCGATTGATGGCTTCGAGCGCAATGGGGGATTTGCTCGACGTCCATTCGTCGTGGAAATCGCGCCGCAGATGCGCCCAGCACGACGCCTCGCGGATCTTCGTCGCGCCAGTCATGGGATCTGGTTTGTAGAGTGCTCCAAACCCCGAATAGGCATCGGCCTGCAGAATTCCGGAGAACCCGGCCAGATGCGATTGTGGGTGCTCGCCTTTGCGATCGGGCGAGAACAGATAGGCGGCAGCTGGCGGGTCATCGCCTGCAAAGGGTGTATCATCGCGGACATAGACCCATATGCGGCCCATCTTGACCGCGCGTTTAGCGCCGCCCGAAGCGATCGCCACCTTGGGATCGAGAACTCTGATCGGAGTATCGTCGGCATGGAGCCGATCGGCGGCAAAGACATGGTCGCGAATGCGCGAGACCAGTGGCTTGAGCACACCGACCGCCTGGCCGCACCAGTCAATCAGTGTCGAGCGCGGAATATCGGCGCCCATGCGGTTAAAGATCTCCCCCTGGCGATAGAGGGGAAGATGATCGTCGTACTTGCTGACCAGAATGTGAGCCAGCAGCCCCGGGCCTGCCATGCCGCGGGCCACCGGGCGGGTCGGTGCCAGCGTCTGCACCATGGCTTCGCATCTACGGCAGGACTTTTTGGGCCGGGCGATCTCGATTTTCTTGAGCTGCGCGGCAACCAGATCGAGGATCTCGGAGACGTCTTCACCCACCAAGCGCAGTTCGCCGCCGCAGTCGGGGCATTCTGAGCCGGGATCAAGGGTGCGACGCTCGGTGAGAACGTGCTCGCTCAGAGCCGGCTTGCCACGACGACGGGAAGAAGCGGTCTTCTGAGGCGGTGCAACGGCCTCATCCTCATCAGCACTCCTGTCGATCGCGGCTCTGGCAACCTCGAGCCCCTCAAGGGCCAGTTCGAGTTGTTCGATGTTGCGTGCCACTTTCTCCGAGGAGGCGCCGAACTTCTGCTTTTTAAGCCGCACGATCTGAACCCGAAGGGCATCGACCAGCGCTTCATAGGCGCGATTGGATCGGGAGAGTTCCTGGATCTGACTGGCTTGTGCGGCGATGATCGCGCGCAGCGCGTCAAGGTCATCAGACTGGTGTTCGGCAGGGCTCGTCATGATGAGCAAACCCTAGCAGAATCTGGTATCTTGCACCAGAATCATCACGCAAAAACAGTAAGATAATGCGACAAAACGATCAGGAAAATCTCTGCGGCGGCGCACCCCAGCTGGGCCGCCGCCAGTCGATCCCCTCCCAGAGCATGGCCAGTTGCGCCGGCGTCAAACGGGCTGTCCCATCGGCTGGAGAGGGCCAGGGAAAGCGCCCCTTCTCGAGAATCTTGTAATAGAGACAGAACCCCTGGCCATCAAAATAGAGGATCTTGATCCTGTCGCCGCGCCGACCACGAAACGCAAAGACCGATCCACTGGCAGGCTTGTGCCGCAACTGGTCCTGAACGATCGCGGTAAGACCCGAGATCCCCTTCCTCATATCTGTGACGCCACAAGCCAGATAGACCCGCACGCCCGTGCCTGGCCCGATCATACAGCCTCCGCGATCCGGATCAGACGCATCCATTGCCTCTCGTTCATCGTCGCTCGCGCCCGGATGCTCCGGCCGTTGGTGAGAACCAGCTCGACGTGATCGACCGGACCGGAATGATCAACAGTATCGGGAGCCGCATCCTCGGCGATCTCTACCGGCACCAACATGGGATCGCGATGGCTCATCATGCCCTTGCGGCGCATCTCGCGCCGCCACTGGTAGATGTGCTGGCGGGTGATATCGTGCCGGCGCGCAACACTGGCGACGGTCTCGCCATCAATGCCAACCGCGCCAAGGATCGAAAACTTCTCTTCATCCGACCAGCGCCGCCGACGCTCAACCCCCGTCATCACCTCATAGCGCATGAAATCCTGCCGCTTCGTTGCTGACGTCAAAAACGACGCCAATAACGACGGTCATTACACGTCAGCAGGCGCCAAGCGGAAGGCGGTACAAAGCGGCCGATTACGCTCGTCCTTGAGCAGGCTGGCGACGAAATCGACAAACACCTTGATCGCCCCTGTCATGCGGCGTGTCGTGGAACTGACGGCCTGTATGGGGTAGAGGCGCGGCCTAAAGTCTTCCAGCACCGAAACGAGCCTGCCGGCCGCGATATCACTGGCAAACATCCAGCTTGGCCCCTGCGCCAGCCCCATCCCGGCCAGCACGGCCGCGTGGACGCTTTCGGGGTCATTGGTGCGGAGCGGACCGAACGGTGTCACGACTATCGGGCCGTCCGGGCCCTGGAACTTCCATGTCTTGGAATTGCCCTGGAAGGTGAAGGGCAGGCAGCTGTGACTGGCCAGCTCATCGAGATCAGTGGGTGTACCATGCTCGGCCAGGTAGGCAGGGGCGGCGACCACCACCGCTTCCACGCAGCCGATCTGACGCGCGAGCAGGCTGGAGTCGGGCAATTCGCCAATGCGGATCGCGACGTCGACACCATCCTCGATCAGGCTCACGTAGCGCTCCGACACCTCCAGATCGATCGTCAGGTCTGGATATCTTTGAAATAGGGCCGGCAGGCGCGGCGCAATCAGCCGGTTGGAAAATACGGGCGAACACGTCACCCGCAGACGTCCAGCCGCGGTGACTTCGCCCGAGCGGATGCGCGCTTCCGCGGTTTCCAGATCCCCCAGCATGCCGACGGCGAAATCGTAGAATTCCTGGCCCTTGTCGGTCACGCTCAGCCCGCGCGAACTGCGCCGGATCAGCAACGTGCCCAAATGGGCTTCCAGCGCTGCGACTTCCTTGCTGACAGTTGACTGCGCGACGCTCTCCGCCTTCCCGGCACGAGAAAAGCTCTCGGTTTCCACGGTGCGCACGAACAGGCGCATCCTTCTGAGCTGGTTCATTGCCGCCTTCTCTCCATTTGCCGATATCAAATGCCAAAAGCATAATACGGAATGCAAGGGAAGACTAATATTCCCGATCGGAATTTGAGCTATTCATCTTGCCTGAATTGGAAATCCCCGAGCAGTCCGTAAGTAAGGAGCATTCCCGGCCATCAACCGGGTATGCAACCAAAGAAAGAGACCAAATGTCCAGGCTGAGTGGAAAAATCGCCGTCATCACCGGGGGAACCTCGGGAATGGCATTGGAAACGGCAAAGGTCTTCGTCGAAGAAGGCGCCTATGTCTTCGTGACCGGCCGGCGCCAGGACGCCGTCGATGCTGCCGTCGCCTATATCGGGGAAAACGTCACCGGCATTCAGGGCGACGTCTCCGACACCGCCGATCTTGATCGCCTGTTTGCCACCGTCAAGGCAGAGAAGGGTCATATCGACATACTGTTTGGCAGCGCCGGCGCCGGGCATATGGGCGAGCCGCTGGCAAGCGTATCGCCCGAACTGGTCGATCATACCTTAAATGTCAACGTGAAGGCCTTGCTGTTCACGGTGCAGAAAGCCCTGCCGCTGTTTCGCGACGGCGGCTCGATCATCCTCAACAGTTCCATCGCCCATCTGAAGGGCATGTCCGGCGCCAGCGTCTACAGCGCCAGCAAGGCGGCTGTGCGCGCCTTTGCCCGCGGCTGGACAATGGAACTCAAGGATCGCGCTATCCGCGTCAATGTCATCAGTCCCGGCCCGATCGACACCCCGTTCACCCGGCCGGCGCCGCAGGACTGGAAGGATGCATTGACGGCCATGGTACCGCTCGGGCGCTTCGGTCGGTCACGCGAAATCGCAACCGCCGCCCTCTTCCTGGCGTCCGAGGATTCCAGCTTCATCACCGGCATCGACCTGTGTGTCGATGGCGGCTTGACCCAGGTCTGATCGGAGAGGGAGCGACGCCGTGACACCAGTGCAAATCTATGTCGCCCAGCTGCTTGCACTGGTGGCGCTGTCGCTGTTGACCGGATTGGCGATTCTGATCGGCCGCGGTTTCGATATCCTGCGAAATGGGCGCTCCTTGCGCTTTTACGAGGACTTCGATGGCGTCTCGACATTGGCCTTGGTGACGCGCCCGACGCGCCAACTGGCCAATCAATTCGAATATCCGGTGCTGTTCTTCACACTCACGGCGATCGCCATAGCGGTTCCGGTGGAGAATTCCTGGCTTGCCGGACTGGGCTGGTGCTACGTCGCGTTGCGCTGGACCCATGCCCTGATCCATCTGACGCTCAACCGGCTTTATTTGCGCACACCCGTCTTCATGACCAGCAATATCGTGCTGCTGGTCATGTGGGTTATCTTCGGTGTCGAGGTCTTGGCATAGGCCGGGCGGGTATCAAACGCCTTTCCCAACCAGCTCCACGATTACCTACGCTCGATCGCTGGCAAAACCATCGCCTGACAGACACATCGTCCGGCGCATCCACCGACCCCGCTACAATGCACACTTCCGGCCGCTCAGGCCTCCCCACCGCCATCCTTCACCCACACCGGCACACTATCCATCCCAATCAACTCATCCAGCGTCTGCCGTGGCCGCACCGTGTGCCATTTCCCCCCATCGACAAGCACTTCAGCGATCAGCGGGCGGGTGTTGTAGGTCGAGCTCATGACCGCGCCATAGGCGCCCGCGCTCATCACCACCAAGAGATTGCCCACCGGTTTCCCGAACTGGCCCGCGCGTCACGCAAAGGACGTGCCCGCTGATTGCAGCATCGGCACTTGCCGCCGCTTTGGGAGGCTCAACGCGGCGCGAGTCTGGCAATCAACTGGTTGGCGACGTTGGCCATTGCGGTTGCGGCGGAAAAATCGAACTGGTTGATGGAGATGAAGACACCGACGCCGCGCGACGGCGCAAACGCGAGGTAACTGAAAACACCGTCAGTGCCACCGGCCTTTTGGATAATGAGCGGTCGGTCGCCTTCGGGCATCATGATCACCCAGCCAAGACCCATGGCATCCATATGTCCGGACTCATCCATTCCCGCCACCGGGGTCAGACCGTCGCGCATGGCCCAGGCCGCGTGGCTTATGGCTCGGGTCTCTGCATCGACCTGATCGAAGCGATCTAGGTTCCAGTGAAGGTATTTCACCATGTCATTGGCCGTCGCATAGAGCGAGGAGGCGCCAAACCGGTTGGGGATCGGTTCGCCGGGATCCATCTCGACGCCATTCCAGTCATACCCGGTCATGACGTTGTCGCCCTGGGGTCGAAGATACCCGGTGGAAGCCATTCCCATCGGGTCGAGGAGTTTTTCCTGAACAAGATCGGCGTAGTCCATCCCGGAAGCCCCTGCGAGCGCCATCGCAAGAAGGTCGTAGGCGACATTGGAATACAACATGCCTTCGCCAGGCGCAAAGAGCAGCGGACCGCCCGCGAGATTGGCGGCGAAGGAGGCGTCACTATACCTCTCAATGCCGTCGCGCGGTTCAAGTTCGCGCGCCAGCCCGCTGCGGTGCGTGGCCATGTCGATCAACCGGATCTCCTGGCCGTCAAATCCGGGGAGCGTGTCGACAACGCTAAGAAGTGGCCCGGCGGGGTCGGTCAACGCGACATCGCCGCTGACGGCAAGGCGAGCGAGCGCGAGGCCGGTGAAGGTTTTCGTGATCGATCCGATGCCGATCTGGGTTTCACCATCGGGCTCGATGCCGCTGCCGGTTCTGACCTCGCCGAATCCGAAGACCGTACTCTCGCCGTTCCGAACGGCGGCAATCACCATTCCAGGCACGCCGGTGTCGAGATGAAATATCTGGCCGGTGAACCCTACCATCTCATCAAGCAGCGGATCATTGGCCAATGCAGGCGACGAGACAAGAAGTGCAGCGGTTGCGGCGGCGAGGATATGTTTCATCAGAGGCTCCGAGTTTCTGGCAGGAGCCGGCATGATAAGCACAGTAACTTAACGTTTAGACAGGCCCTGCTGCGGTCTTACCCCTGACCGCCGACAAAATGCTGTCTTGGGCGCAGATGCATTATTCCGGGCCGTTCTGACGGGCGGAGCACCGGCCGCAAAAAGGCAAAGCGCGACAGCAGCCCGGTTCCCTGACACCCGGCTGCATCGGCCCCGGTATAGCCCCCCGAGCACGAAGGGGCCATCGCGATTTGGCGCTCCCTTAGGCTGCTGGCCGGCCCACCCCTGTAACGCCTGTATCTAGGTCGCCCCGGCCTCGTCCTTTACCCATTCGGGCACAGAATCCAGCCCAATCAATTCATCCAGCGTCTGCCGTGGCCGCACCGTGTGCCATTTGCCGCCATCGACAAGCACTTCGGCGATCAGCGGGCGGGTGTTATAGGTCGAACTCATCACCGCGCCATAAGCGCCCGCGCTCATCACGACCAGAAGGTCGCCCTCGGCCACCTCGGCCATCTCCCGGTCGAGCCCCAGATAATCCCCAGTTTCGCACACCGGCCCCACGATATCGGCGCGGATGGTCGCAGCCCCCGCTTCCTGCATGGGCAGGATATCGTGATGGGCTTCGTAAAGCGTGGGCCGGATCAGATCGTTCATCGCCGCATCGACGATGACAAAGCTCTTCTTGTCGGTCTTTTTGACATATTCGACCCGCGTCACCATCACCCCGGCATTGCCCGCGATCAAACGGCCCGGCTCAAGGATCACCTTGCACCCCAAAGGATCGGTGTGCCGGCGCACCAGCTTGGCGTATTCCACCGGATCGGGCGGGGGTGAATTGTCTTGTCTGTAGGGTATCCCCAACCCGCCCCCGACATCGACATGGCCGATGTCATGCCCCGCCGCCCGCAGCCGTCCGACCAGTTCGGCCAGCAGCTTAAAGGCGTTGTCGAACGGTTCGAGCTCGGTGATCTGGCTGCCGATATGCATATCGACGCCGACCGCCTTCAAATTCTTGCACGCCGCGATCCGCTCATAGACCGCCTCGGCCCGCGCGTAGGGGATGCCGAACTTGTTTTCCGATTTCCCCGTCGAGATCTTGGCGTGGGTTTTCGCATCCACATCGGGATTGATCCGCACCGAAACCGGCGCAAACTTGTCCATCTCGGCGGCCACCGCGTTGAGCCGCTCCAGCTCGGGCTCGGATTCGACGTTAAAGCACAGGATTCCCACTTCGAGCGCCCGCCGCATCTCGGCCCGGCTCTTGCCCACGCCCGAAAAGATGATTTTCTCCGCCGGGATCCCCGCCCGCAGCGCCCGCTCGAGCTCGCCGAGCGACACCACATCCGCCCCGATGCCCTTTTGCGCGGCAATCGCCAGCATCGCCTGGTTGGAATTGGCCTTCATGGCATAGGCGACCAGCGTGTCGGTGCCCGCAAATGCCCCCAGCATCACATCAATATGGCGGGTGAACGTTGCCCGCGAATAGCAATAAAACGGCGTGCCGATCTCCTCGGCCACCGCCGTCAGATCCACATCCTCGGCAAACATCCAGCCGCCGCGATAGGTAAAATGATGCACCGGTTAAATCCCCAGCCGCTCGCGCCAGCCCGCAACCTGCGCCATAACGTTTGCCGGCGCCGTGCCGCCAAAGCTGGTCCGCGACTTGACCGAATTGTCCACCCCAAGCACCTTGAACACCTGGCTGGTGATCCGCTCGTCGATGTCCTTGAAATCCTCGATGGTCAACCCTTCCAGCCCGCAGCCCTTGGCTTCCGCCGCCGCCACCGCGCGCCCGGTGATATGGTGCGCGTCGCGGAACGGCACGTTGGCCGCCCGCACCAGCCAGTCGGCAAGATCGGTCGCCGTCGAGAACCCGGCCCCCGCCGCCGCCGCCATCTTCTCGCGGTTGACGGTCAAATCTCCCATCATCCCGGTCATCGCCGCCAGCGCCAGCGAGAAATTGTCCAGCGCATCGAAGGCGATTACCTTGTCTTCCTGCATGTCTTTCGAATAGGCCAGCGGCAGCCCCTTCATCACCATCAAAAGCGAAGTGAACGCCGCAAAGATCCGCCCCACCTTGGCCCGGATCAATTCCGCCGCGTCCGGATTGCGCTTTTGCGGCATGATCGAAGACCCGGTCGAAAACTTGTCGGAAAGCTTGACGAACGCAAACTGCGCCGACGACCAGATCACCAGCTCCTCGCTCAACCGCGACAGGTGCATCGCACAGATCGACGCCGCCGAAAGCGTTTCGAGAATAAAATCGCGATCCGACACCGCATCGAGCGAATTGGCCATCGGCCGATCGAACCCCAGCGCCTCTGCCGTCATCTCCCGATCGATCGGAAACGATGTCCCGGCCAGCGCCGCCGCCCCCAGCGGGCTTTCATTGAGCCGCGCCCGCGCATCGAGCAGGCGCCCCTTGTCGCGCTCGAGCATTTCCACATAGGCCAGCATGTGATGCCCGAAGGTCACCGGTTGGGCGCTCTGCAGATGGGTGAACCCGGGCATGACGGTCCCCGCTTCGGCCTCGGCCTTCTCGACCAGAACCTTCTGCAAGGTCTCGACCTGCGCCGCCAGCATGTCGAGCCCGTCGCGCACATAGAGCTTGAAATCGGTCGCCACCTGGTCGTTGCGCGAGCGCGCCGTATGCAGCCGCCCCGCCGGCTCGCCCACCAGCTCCTTTAGTCGGCTTTCCACATTCATGTGGATGTCTTCGAGCGCTCGCGAGAAGGTGAACGCACCCGCCTCGATTTCCGCCCGAACGGTCTCTAGACCCGAGATGATGGCGTCCTTATCGTCGCGCGTCAGAATGCCGGCTGCCTCGAGCATCGTCGCATGCGCTATCGATCCGGCGATGTCGTGCTTGTAAAGGCGCTTGTCGAAGCCGATAGAAGCGTTGATCTCTTCCATGATGGCGTCCGGGCCGGACGAAAACCGGCCTCCCCACATGCGATTGCTCATCGGCGCCTCTTACTTGAATACATTTGCGAGTGAAGGTTTATGGATCAGGACGAAAAGCGAAAATCACCCCGCCCCATCATCGTCGGCACGGGCCTTTTCGCAGCGGCGCTAGGTATAGCCGTGGCCGTCTGGCTTAGCAATGGCGGCGCCAACGCTGCAACCTGCCCGGTGCGCGCCGAGGCGGCAAAGGCCATCGACGACGCCGCAACCGGCGAGCTCGCCGCCCTTTTGCCCTCGTCCCAATGGCGCGATTATTCCGATCTGGCCTTCGAGGACGCGGACGGCAATCCTCTCACCCTCGCCGATTTCGCCGGCAAGAAGCTGCTCATCAATTTCTGGGCCACCTGGTGCGCGCCCTGCCGCGAGGAAATGCCCTTCCTTGATGCGCTCGAAGCGCAATATGGCGGGGACGATTTCGAAGTCGTCGCCATCAGCCTCGATATCGGCGCCGACGGCCCCACCGCCGCCGCGCTGTTTCTCGAGGAGATCGGCGCGCAAAATCTCAAACTCTTCGCCGATCCCAGCTACAAGCTCTTTGAACGCCTGCGCAACGAGGCGGTCACGCTGGGCCTGCCTGCAACCATCCTTGTCGATGACGAAGGGTGCGAACTGGCCGTTCTGCAGGGCCCCGCCCATTGGGACACCCCCGACGGCCACGCGGTGATCGAAACGCTGCTGGACATCTGACCGCGACACCCCCGCAATTTTACTTACTAAAAATTGAGGGATCGGACGCATACTGATCGCGGAGGAGCCGCCACCCGCGGCGGCGAAACAGCGGATCACCAGCTTGGCCAGTTCGAGCGACGCGGTTTTGATGATCACCGACAGCCCTTTGGAGGCCTCGCCGCCGGCTGCCCGCTGGCCGGCGATCGCGCGGGTCGAACCGCTCAGCGCGTTGGGCACGATCGATCTCTCGCCCTATACGGCCATACTGGTCGACGCCGATCTCTCGAGCACCGCCACCATAGACCGTCTCAAAAAGAGCCTGCTCGCCCTTGAGCGCACTATTCCCCGCTATTTCCTGGTCGCCGAGGGCCGGCGCGTCGAAATCGTTCAGGCCAATGTGCTGGGCGCCCACGCCACCGAAACACGGCCGCTGACCGCCGATGGGCTCGAACGCCTGCTCTCGAGAACGGCGCGTCAGTCTCTTGAGGAAATGCTCGATAGCTCGAGCGCCGCCGTGGCGCAGGCCGCCTCACGGGCTTTGGGCACCGCCTTTGAAGCGCTGCGAACCAACACCGGCCTTGATTCGGCCAGCATGGCGGAAGCCAGCGACACCATCGTTGACAGCGTCGGCACCGACGGGCTCGGCCAATGGCTCGACACCGTGCGCGCTCACCATCAGGGCACCTACCAGCACTGCCTGCTGGTCACTGGCGTTCTCACCAATTTCGCCCAGAAAGTGGGCATGAGCAGCGCCGATATCTCGAAACTCACCACCGCCGGCCTCCTCCACGACATCGGCAAGGCCACCATCCCCGTCGCCATTCTCGAAAAGCCCGGCAAGCTCACCCCCGCCGAATTCGCCCAGATCGCCCGCCATCCTCTCGAAGGTTACGACTACCTCAAGGCCCACGCCAATCTGAGCACCGATATTCTGGCCGCCGTCCGCAGCCACCACGAATATCTCGACGGCAGCGGCTACCCCGATGGCCTCGTGGCCTCCCAGATCGGCGATCTCACCCGCATCGTCACCATCTGCGACATCTATGGCGCGCTCAGCGAACGCCGCGCCTACAAGCCCGCCATGAGCCCGCCCCAAGCGCTGGCCATTCTCGAGGACATGTCCGCCGCCGGCAAACTCGAACCCGCCCTGGTCCGCGCCCTGCGCGGAGCGGTCGAAGCGCGCTAGAGCGCGTCCAGCAAAAGTGGAAACGGTTTTGCGGTTCGGACGCGCGACGAAACAACAACTTAGAGGATTTTCGCGATTCGAAGAAAAGCGGAAATACTCTAGGACCCGTTCGGCGCCGGCCGAACACCAGGATGGCAAGCGCGAACCGTTCTCGAGCGCCAGCGGTCCTTCCCTTTCCCAATCCACCACCGTCACCCCGGCCTTGAGCCGGGGCCCAGTACTCTCAGTGCCCGAGACAGAACCGCCACGCTGCCGCTTACTGGATCCCGGGTCTTCGCCCGGGATGACAACGCCGCGCGGGCAAAACTGGCCCGCTCTCGCCCTCAGCGAAAAAGCCCTCAGGCGCTCTTGTCGATCTGATGCGTCGCTTCGGCCTCCGCCCCAACGGGCGCATCGAGCCGCGCGATGGTCTTTTCGATCATCATCGCCCCGCGCTCCCGGGCGATCAGCGCCGCCGTGGCCTCAAGGCTCCCCGCCCCGATCCTGGCCATGCGGTGCAAAAGGATTTCTGGAGAATGCCGGATCAGCATGAACAGCCGCAGCTCAAGCCTGCTTGTCGACCCTGGTCCCCATCCCGGCAGGGGCCGGCGCCGGGGCGTTCTCGACAGCCTCGGTCAGCATGGAAATCATGCTCATTTCCATTTCGTGCTGCTTTTTGACCATCAGCATCTGGGCGGTCTGAACGGTCTGGGCCTGTTTCATGGCCACCGCCGTGGCGGCAATATCGCTCATCTTTGCCCATCCTTGTCGCTTCTGCGTTCGGGTCCAACTCTAGCGGGACACGCCTAAGAAACCCTTACCCCCGATTAACCATCGCCTGCCGACCAAACACACTGCCTGGCCGCCCCAATCCACCACCGTCACCCCGGCCTTGAGCCGGGGCCCAGTACACTCAGCACCTGAGAGAGAGTCACCACGCTGCCGCTTACTGGATCCCGGGTCTCCGCCCGGGATGACCGCGGAGAGCAGGTCAGCCTGGCGCCTTAATGGCCAGCCTGATGACACCACTCCCTACCCGCCCCACAGCGCAACCTCCCCCCGCTTGAACACCAGAACCAGCACCGCTCCGGCCACGACCCCGCCCAGATGCACCCACCAGGCCACCCCGTCATCGCCCCAGATAAAAACATAGAAAAGCTGTGTCGCGACCCACAGGCCCAGCACCGCCCAGGCCGGAAGCGCTAAAGGAAAGGTGATGATCAGCCGGTTGAGAACGAACACCCGCACCTTGGGATAAAGCACGAGATAGGCCCCGATGATCCCGGCCACCGCCCCCGATGCCCCGATCAGCGGCCCCATGGCATCGGGAAAAAGCCAAAGATGGCTCAGCCCGCTCAACACCCCGCAGGCAAGGTAAAAGACAAGATATTTCCAATGCCCCATGGCGTCTTCGACATTGTCGCCGAATACCCACAAGAACAGGAGGTTCGACAACAGGTGCAGCCAGTCGGCATGCAAAAACATATAGGTGAAAACCGTCGCCTGATCGGGCAGCCACGGCGCCGGGCCTTCGACCGCTCCGCTGACCACCGCCGGGATCATCCCATAGGTGATCTGGCCGAAATAGAGCCCGTCCTGCCCGCCCGCCCATTGCATGAGGAACACGGCGATATTGACCCCGATCAACCCGTAATTGACGAAGGGCCGCTCGATATGGGCGATCTTGTTGCTGTCATAGAGCGGCAGAAACATCGTCGTGGTCCCCTGTCTTAGAGCGTGCCCAGATAAAGTGGATACCACTTTATCGGTTCGGACACGCGACAAAACAAAGACTTAGAGCAATTGAAGCGATTCAAGGAAGCGCTGAAATGCTCTAACGCTCGGTGTGCCCGAGCGCTTCCCGACCACCCGATACCATTTTTGCCGCCGGAACGCGCGCCAAAACAAAAGCCCATGGCGCCGGCCCGTTCTCTCGGATCGGCGCCAAGGATAGCCATTCGTGCACCGGGCGAAAAGCCGCTCGTCCGCCCCGCTGCGGAAGGGCCGCTACTCGGCCGGCATCGGCCGGGCTGGTGAGGCGGTGCGCGCCGGCGCAAACACCGTGTAGCCAAAGATCAGCACCCCGGCGAACGTCACGAGCGAACCGCCCGCCACAAGAGGCTCAAAGCTGGCATTGCCCTGGAGCAGGAAATAAAGCCCCAGGACCATGACGGCCACACCCAGCGTATAGACGCCATAATGCACCATCGCCAGCCGCGTTGCCGCCTTGGCGGGGTTGAGCGCGTAATAGCCGCCGAACAGCGCGCTGGTCACCCAGCCGAGCAGGTTGAGATGGGCGTGGGCGCCGGTCACGTTGTGGACGCCCGATATGGACATCTGCAACCCCATGCCGATGCCGATAACGAGAAAGACGATACCGCTCTGGAAAAAAAGATGTGAGACCCTGGGCATTTTTCAAACCCTCATGGGCAAGCCCGACCTCCCCGTGAAGTCTCCGCCGCCCCAACGCGGATAATACGCCTCGAAAACGATCGCGAAAAGTGGAGAAATCGATGCTGACCGGGCGGTTGCGCCCGGTCCTGGAACGTGTCGGGCAAAACCATGTCCTCGACGCGATGTGGGATGGAAACGGTTTTGCGGTTCGGACGCGCAGCAAGGGTTTGGAGCCAGGGATTTCAGTCAGTCAGATCCAGAACGGCTCTAGGACGCAACCGCCGCCATGTTCCGGCCGTCCTGCTTGGCCTTGTAGAGATAGGCGTCCGCACGCCTGTAGGTGTCCAGGAACCCACTGTCCTGCCGGTGCAGATTGGCCGCCCCGATGCTCACCGTCACCGTCTGGTCGAGCCCGATCCCGCGCAGCGATTGCCCCGCCGCCTTGCGCAACCGTTCGGCCGCCAGCGCCACATCGCTGCCGCCGGCCGACGGCATGAGCACGCAGAACTCGTCACCGCCCGTTCGCACCAGATGGTCCGTCTCCCGGATATTGGCTCTTATGATGTCGGCGGTCGCCAGGATCACCTGGTCGCCCACCGTGTGCCCATGGGTGTCGTTGATGGCTTTGAACTTATCGAGATCGATGACCAGCAGGCCAAAGCTCTTGCCCGCCTTTTTGTAGTCCTCGAACATGGGGATGCCGTATGCGTTGAGCCAGCGCCGGTTGCGTGCCCCTGTCATGTCGTCGGTCAGCGCCACATCGGCCAGCCGGCCCACCTGCCGGTCGATGGTGGCCACCGCCCGCTGTACGTTGGTCATCAATAACCCGGCCTCATCGCCATAGCCTGTCGGCAGGTCGGGAAAATCGCCACGCTCGAGATAATCGGACAGCGCCAGCGACGAGCGCCGGATCGGCTCCATCATCGCCGCCATGGCCACAAAGGCCAGTCCCGTGCCCAAAAGCGTGGCCAGTGTCGCGATCGCCAGCACCGGCAGGCTCCCGCCCACCTCCGATCGCACCGCAAAAAACGCCAACAGCGAGAGCAGCGGGATATGGGTCGAAACAAAGCAGACAAGAAAGATCTTGCCCTGAAAGCTTGCCGGCCATTTCAGCGACGCCATATGCGAATAGAATTTCAAGGTCCGGCGTCCGTTCTCGTTGCCTGCTCGGGTTTTGCCCGGTCTATAGGGCAAGATCGTGATGTCGGCCATCCCCGCCGGGCGCATGGCAACCATTCAGCTTTTTTCGGTGCCCGTATTGCGCCCCGGCTCCCACAGGACGTCCTTGCTGCCATTGCCATTGGCCACCCGGCCCAGAACGAACAGCAGATCCGAGAGCCGGTTGAGATAACGGATCGCTTCGGGGTTGAGATCGGGCTCGGCCCGCCGCGTTGCAACGCACACCCGCTCGGCCCGCCGCGTTATGGTGCGCGCCAGATGCAGCGCCGCCGAAAGCGGTGTGCCGCCGGGCAGCACGAACGAGGTGAGTGGCTCGAGCACTTCGTTGAACGCATCGATCTGGCCCTCGAGCCATTCCACCTGCCGCGCCGTCACCCGCAGGGCCTTGTAGGAACGATCCTCGTCGGGACCGGGCGTTGCAAGATCGGACCCCAGATCGAACAGATCGTTCTGGACCCGCCCCAGCGCATGATCGACCCGCGCCATGTCCTTGGTGGAAAGCCGCGCCAGCCCGATCGCCGCATTGGCCTCGTCCACGGTGCCATAGGCCTCGACCCGCAGATCGTCCTTGCCCCGCCGCGGCCCGTCCACCAGCCCGGTCGTGCCGTCATCGCCGGTCTTTGTGTAGATCTTGTTGAGCTTGACCATCAGAAAATACCTGGGATGTCCAAGCGGGGTCAGGATGAGGCGAAAGCGGTAAACCGTGAGAACCGGAGCGGAGCGTATTTGAGATACGTGAGCACCGGAAGCGCAGCGGTTTGCCGTTTGCAGCCCATCCTCACCCTGCTCAGCGTTGAGGACCGAAGAAATACAATGCCGCCATCAAAAGCGCCACAGCAATAGCTTGCATGATGACGCGGGCCCGCATCAGCTTCTGGCTGGTGTTGCCCGACCCGCCCTTGAACATGTTGTAAAGCCCCATGCCCAAAATGACCGCCACCGCAGCGACGGCCAGAACGATCACGATGTTGAGGGAAGTTTGCATGGGATCGCTTTCAAAAAATGGATCGATACGCGTGTCTACGACACCGCATCGCTATCGGGTCATGCCCCATTTTGTCGCCCCGTTACACCCATCGCGGCAATCATTGCAAATGTTGTGGTCCCGAACACACAAGTCCATAGATTTTCGCGCCATTGTTTGGGCTAAAATTCAAAACGAAAACTGCGCCCTGATGTCCTCGGGCGCAATCCCCAGCGCCCGCAACCCGGCAAGGCTTTCCGACCCTTTGGACTTGGATAGCTTTTCCGCGTCCGCCCCGACAATCAACCGATGATGGGTATAGACCGGGCTCGGCAAATCCATAAGCTTTTGTAAAACAACGTGAATATCGGTCGAGGCATAAAGGTCCATTCCCCGGGTCACATGCGTTGTGCCTTGGATGGCATCGTCGACCACCACCGAAAGATGATAGCTGGTCGGGGTATCCTTGCGCACGATCACCACATCCCCCCACCGCCCGGGCTCGGCCGGCCGCTCGATCACCGCGCAAGAGGGGTCAGGCATCGCTTCGCGGATCACAAATTCCTTTTTTTCTTCAAGGGCTTGCCCCATATCCAGACGCCATTGCACCGGCACCCCGGACTCGAGTTTTTCCAGCCTTTCGCCCCCCGAAAGATGTCGGCAGGTCCCCGGATAAATCGGCGCCCCATCCGGATCGACCCGCCCATCGCTCGCCGCCCGGATCTCGGCCCGCGAACAGAAACACGGATAGAGCAAACCCTTGCTCCGCAAGGCATCCGCGGCCGCCAGATAGTCGGAAAAATGCTCCGACTGCCGCCGCACCGGCTCGGACCATTCAAGCCCAAGCCATTGTAAATCAACAAAAACCGCTTCGACAAATTCGGGTCGACACCGCGCGATATCGATGTCTTCGATCCGCAGCACAAACACCCCACCCGGCGCTCTGGCCCAATGTTGGGTATAGAGCGCCGAATAGGCATGCCCCAGATGCAACAGCCCGTTCGGGCTTGGCGCGAAGCGGAAAATAGTGCGAGATGGCAATGACATGACCGACAGAAAATCCTCTTTGAAAGCCCCTATCATGAGCGCCCTTGCCACTCCAGCCCGGCTCGACAGCGCCCAGGCGCTCGCCGCTCATCTCGAGGGATTAAGCCAGCGCGATCAACGCCTTGCCGCTGCCATAAGCCGGGCGGGCGAGATCACCCTGCGCACCTCGCCATCCGGCTTTGAGGGCATGGCCCGTATCGTTTGCGGCCAGCAGCTCTCGGTCGCTTCCGCCCGCGCCATCTGGGGCCGGGTCGAGGCGCTGGGCGCCATAACCCCGGACGCCTATCTCGGGTTCGACGAACAGACCCTGCGGAAAACCGGGCTTTCGCGGGGAAAATTCGAAACGATTCGCGGCGTCGCCCTCGCCATCACCGAGCAGGGATTGGACTTTTCCCAGGTCGATGTGATGGAGCCCGACGACGCCATCGAGACCCTCACCCGCCTCAAGGGCGTCGGCCCCTGGACTGCCGAGATTTATCTCCTGTTCTGCGCCGGCCACCCCGACATCTTTCCCGCCGGCGACCTTGCCCTGCAAAAGGCCGTCGAACACGCTTTCGATCTTCCCGCGCGCCCGCTGCCCAAGGACTTGATCCCCCTGGCCGCCCAATGGTCGCCGCACCGGGGCGCCGCCGCCCTGATGTTCTGGCGCTATTTCTCGGCCATGAAAAATTCCGACGCCTGGGACGCCCTATGATTCTCCCTCAATCCAAGGACCATCGATGACCGAACCCGTAAAGCTCTCCGGCCCCATGCTGCCCGCGGTTTCAGGAGCCGCGAAAAGTCTCGTCGTGCTCCTCCACGGCTATGGTTCGGATGGCCGTGACCTGATCGCACTCGGCCAGTTCTGGCGCGACAGTTTCCCCGATACGATGTTCGTCGCCCCCAACGCACCCCATGTCTGCGGCGGCAATCCGTTCGGCTATGAATGGTTTCCGCTTGATCTCGAACGCGACCGCACGCTGGCGCGGCTCACCGGCGCCGAGACCGCCCACCCGGTCCTTGAAACGTTCCTCGCCGACCTCTGGGCCCAGACAGGTCTTGGCCCCGCCGACACCGTCCTCGCCGGCTTTTCGCAAGGGGCCATGATGGCGCTCTATACCGGCCTGCGCCGTCCCGAAGCCCTCAAGGCCATCATCGCCTTTTCCGGCCTTCTCGTCGCGCCGGAAAAGCTCGATGCCGAAATCGCCTCCAAGCCTCCCGTGCTGCTTATCCATGGCGATATGGACGAGGTCGTTCCGGTCATCGGAAGCCAAACCGCACTGCCCAGACTCCTCGATCTCGGCATTGATGCAAAGCTCCATATTTCCCAAGGCTCGGGACACACCATTGCCCAGGACGGGCTCGATACGGCCACCGTCTTCCTACGCGAAATCCTCTAGCAGGTTGGATTCCCCGCAGCTTTTCAACAAAGTTCTTCACAGCTCTGTCACAAGAGGCGTAGAGTATAGCGATGGAATCGCCGGAGCGCTTCCGGCAGCGGTCAGAGCGCATTCAGGATTGGAAGCGTTGCGGGGAGGTTAAGTCCATGCCCCGGAGGATTTTGTGACAATCCACGTGTCACCTCAGGCCTGTCCCGCTCTTGTCCTGAACGCCGATTTCAGGCCGCTCAGCTATTATCCATTGTCCCTTTGGAACTGGCAGGACGCAATAAAGGCCGTTTGCCTGGACCGCGTTCATATTGTCTCCGAATACGACAAGGTGGTCCGAAGTCCGAGCTTCGAGATGCGCCTGCCGAGCGTCATTTCGCTCAAAGACTATGTCCAGCCCGCCAAATACCCCGCCTTTACCCGCTTCAACGTTTTCCTGCGAGATCGTTTCCAGTGCCAGTATTGCGGCTCGCGCCACGATCTGACCTTCGATCACGTCCTGCCGCGCTCAAAGGGTGGCCGCACGACCTGGGAAAACATCGTTGCCGCCTGCTCGCCCTGCAATTTGCGCAAGGCCAATCGCACCCCGCGCGAAATCGTCATGATCCCGCGCCAGAAGCCCTTCCAGCCCACAGTGCACGATCTGCACAATAACGGCCGGGCTTTCCCACCCAACTATCTCCACGATAGCTGGCTCGATTATCTCTATTGGGATATCGAACTCGAGCCGTAGGCCGGCTTACGCTTTGCGGCGCAACTGTCCAATGATGGCGAGTACCAGCAACACCACGATGGCTGCCGATATCAGTGCGTTAAACCCGGCCAGCGAGATGCCGGCCATCTCCCACTGAATGGCGTCGCACGGCACAATGCGCACATCGCTCATGTCCGAAAGCATATCGAGGCTGACAGCGTCGTCGCCGACCCCGGTACAGCTCTGCGGACCGGGCCACCAGCCCCATTCCACACCTGCGTGATAGCCCCCCACCCAGGCGCCCCAGGCAAACAAGCCGGCAACCACGCCCATCAGTCCCACCCGGAATGGCGTCGGAAGCTTTCTCCAAACGATCAGCGCCAGGGCCAGTAGCGGCAGGCCGATATAATAGGGCCAGCGCTGGGTCAGGCACAATTCGCACGGATAGAGCCCGCCGATGAACTGGAACGCCAACGCTCCGAGAATGGCGGCAAGCCCCAGAACGAATGCCGCGCCGGCCTTGACCCGATCCGATGCCGGTGAAAGTGGAGAAGTCTGCGACATGAGGCGAAAATCCTAGCTCAGATAGCGGATGGCGACGAACCCGCCGATCAACAATACGGTAAACACCATTGTGACCAGACCGAGCCGTTTTTCGATAAAATCGCGGATCGGTGGGCCGAAGAAATAGAGCAGCGTCGCCACGAGAAAGAACCGCGCATCGCGCGAGATAATCGAACCGAGAACGAAGACCGGAAGCGACAGCCCGGCAAAGCCGGACGCTATGGTAAACACCTTATAGGGAACCGGCGTGAACCCGGCGACAAAGACGATCAGCAACCCGTAATCGGCAAACCATTGCTGGAGCTGCTCGAACGCCGGTCCGTAGTGGTAGAAATCGATGATCGGCCGCGCCAGCGGCTCGAACAGGAACGCGCCGATCACATACCCGAATATCCCCCCCAGCACCGAGGCGATCGTGCAGATCGTGGCATTCCACCAAGCCGACTTGCGGTCTGCCACCACCATGGGGATCAGCATCACATCGGGCGGCAGCGGAAAAAACGAGCTTTCGGCGAAACTCACCCCGGCCAGGGCATAGGGAGCCTGTCGGCTCACGGCCATTCTCATGGCCCAGTCATAAAGGCGGCGCAGCATATATAGTCGTCCCCAACTGGCGGGCGGGCCGGCAAGCCATGCTCCATCCGCACTAACTTTTCAATCACGATCACGCCGGATTTACGGCGCAGCCCGCGAGCACTTCACTATCCCTATCGGCAAAAGGTTCAAAAAGCGCCAAAGCGCTCTTATCGCACCGCGCGGGCCAGCGCGCTGATCGGTCGTTCCGGCATCAAAATCACAACGGAACGCAAAAAGGCCGGCCCGGGGCAATTGACGCGGCGCACTGTTTGCCTATAGTCCGCCGCGACAAATCTGCTGCGGGTGTGGTGGAATTGGTAGACGCGCTGGACTCAAAATCCAGTTCCGAAAGGAGTGCCGGTTCGATTCCGGCCACCCGCACCATTATCTTTGGCTTTATAGGCAGTCCGCTGGCGCCGCCTCAATCGCACCGGCGAACGCGAAAATTCCCTAGTGCCAGAAGGGCTTGAGACCAATCAAGCTGTCACGCGCCGCCTCAGCGCTTTCAAGCGTTTCGGTCGTGTCGGCGCCCGACAACACTCCTTCCGCCCCCTCGGTACCGTCCAATCCGTTGCTTGCCAGAAGATCCGGCGCCGCCGCAAGATCGTTGAGCGTGCCCAGCTTGTCCTGAACCGCCTGCAGCCCGTCGATGAATCGGCCATGTCGCTTGGCGGGCTTTTTGCCGGTATAGAGTCCGGCAAAAAACTCGGCTCCATAGCGCAGCTTCTTGGCCAGCTTGCGCACCTCGTGCCGATCCTCATCGCCGAGCCCAGCCAGCCCGTCGCTGCGCTTTTTGAACTTACTGAAAGCTTTCTCCAGCGCCTGAGCGGCAAATTCGCCGAGCACGCCTTCATGTGACCCATCGCCATCGTCTCGCCACGCTCCCACGGCGATCCACTCGGCGAGGTCCACCATCAACGCTCGGGCCCGCGCCGACCCCAGTATCGCCTCGAGCCCATCCTGGGCCTCTTCACGCAACCTACCGATGGCGATCCGCAACTCACTCGATTGCGCACGACCGTAGAGCACGTCGAGATCGCGCACATCGCCCAATTCCTGCGCCAGCCATTTGAGTTCGTCCCGAAAATGGACGTACCGCCCGTCCTCGACCGCCGGCTTGAACAGCGTGAGCGCCGAACGCAGCCGCCGCAGGCCCACTCGCGCCTGATGCAAAGCTTCGGGCGAACGCCGCCGCACCAGGATATCCTCGTTCAGCCGATATTGCCGCATGCACGCAGCGGCAATCACCGAAAACCCGTCCGAGACCTTCTGGTCGGCTGAAAGCGGTATGAACTCGGCCTTGACACTCTCGGCCACCGCGTCGAGCAACCGGTTGCCGCGTTCCGATTTGGTCATCACCCCGAGCCGCACACTGGCCAGCGCGTCCAGTTCCCGCGCCAGCTCGAACAGCACATGGGCCCCACCCGATTTCAGTTCGAGTTCGATCTCGCAGAAATCGCTTTGTCGGTCGTCGGCTACAACAATTGCGGTATCTATCGCGAGTTCAACGACGCCGTCTTGGCGCGCAATGTCGAGGCTCCGTCGCTCCACCTCGAGCGAAAACAGCGGCGCCAGCGCGTCCAGCGTTTGGGGTGGCAGCCCGGCCAACGGCGTATCCGAACCCGGTTCAGGCTGCTCGGACGGCACCGGCTTTTCCCACTCATTACGCGCGAACAGCCCCGCAGCCTTGCCTTGCGTGGCTTTCACGGTCTGGACGTATTGCGCCCCGTCAAAGCGCGTCCTCAGCGAGAGCCCCGCCATAGCCAGTGAGCGACCGGGTGTGTCGAAATAGACCGAGCGCAAATCGCGCCGCCCCAACTCTCCATGCACCTCCGCCCACTGGAGAACCGGCCCCGCAGCCCCGGGCGCGATCTGCAGCTTGAGTTCAATTTCCTTACCCATCGCAAAATCTGCCAGTTCAACAAAACTGCCCTACCCAATACGAAATGTATTTCGAGAGCAATCGAGGAACGGCGGAAGGGCTTTTGCATTAACCTTTTGTCCATCAAAGTTAACGCGCCCCAAGGATTGCGGCCATGCTGTCCATCGAACCGCTCAATCAAGCCGATATCCCTGTTACAGCCAGCCTGCATCGCGACAATCTGCGTCTTGGGCTTTTTCCCAAGCTCGGCCGGCATTTCCTTGGCCTCTATCAGCAAAGTTTCGCCAGTTCGCCCTATGGAATCGCGCTGGTGGCCCGCGACGAGGGCACTGTAGTGGGGGCCCTGTTCGGCACCACTTCGAATGCCGAACACTACCGCTGGGTTACCCGTAATTTCGGCTCGAAACTCGCGCTGGCTGGATGCAGTGCCATGCTCACCCGCCCTCAGGTCGCTCTCGATTTTGCCTGCACCCGCGCCGGACGTTACGCCAAGGGCATCGCCCGCCACGTGGGGCTCACCCCATCGGGTTCGAGCGGACCCAAAGCCACCTCGCGACCGGTTTCTGTGCTGAGCCATATCGTGACCGACGTCAATGCGCGCCGCCGCGGCGTTGGACGCCGGCTGATCCAGGGCTTCGCCAGCCACGCAACCTTGCTGGGAATCCATCGGGCTCTGCTGGTCACCGAGGAGGGTGGACTGGGCACACCGTTTTTTGAAAGACTGGGCTGCCGGCTGGTTGGACAGCATAAGAGCCAGGACGGCGCCACGCTGAGGGAATACAGGCTGATATTTGATGAGGAAGGCGCTTATGAGGATAGGGATGGCGGTCGGGTCGCTTACACTGTTGTGCGCGCTTATCCAAAACGGCTGGGCCCAGCTTCCACCCGTCCCCAACGCCCCTGATATCGTCAACCCGGCCACCCATCAGAACGGAGCCGAACCACTTTCCCAAAACGAGACCCATCCCAACGCCAAGCGTCTGGCGAGCCAGGTTGCGCTGGCGCTGACCACTTACTCCCAAACAGAAACCGCTGAACAGATCGCTCGACGGCTCGACTTCGCGGGTTCCGAAGCAAAGGAACTGGCGGCCACATTCCACATCCCCGGGGCGTGGTCGAAGGGACGGATCATCTATCCCCAGCTCGGTGGTCTGGGCGCCAACTCCGCCTCGGTCATGGTGGTCGTCGAACAGATGGTTGGCACATCCGAGGACATTCGGGTGTTCATACGAACCCTTGATGTCAGATTGGCGCTGTCCGATGGGATTTGGCGCTTTGCCGATCTCGCTTCCATCGGCGGCACGCTGATTACTGAGCCCGCCCCGCCCTCGCCTCAGGCTCTCGCAGTTCTCAACGATCCTCGGATCGAAATGCCGGATTCGGCCCGTTGGGACATTCTGTCAGGCAGTATTTCCCAGAACCTGCTCGCCGTCATGGCGCGCCTTGCCGAACGGTTCCCTTTCGGCGTGGTTACACTTTCGCAGGGCCATCCCTATGAGGTGTTCGGGACCGACCGGCAATCCGATCACACAAGGGGGCGGGCCGTCGATATATACAGGCTCGGCGACACTCTGGTCATCGACGGCAGAGCGGACGGATCGGCGGTCCATCAGACGGTGCAGTGGCTCTACCAGCAGCCCGAAATCCGTCAGATCGGCTCACCCTGGGCCCTTGACGGCGTCGGCGGCAAATCATTCACCGACGGGCTGCACCAGGACCATCTGCACATCGCAGTCGCACAATGAGCAAGGATCAGGCCCGCCGGCGCTCGGGCTGTATGGCGGCCCCATCTTGGGCGCGATCATAATGGATACGCGCCCGCGCCACTTGATCCTGATGTTCTGCCGCCCAGTCCCAAAGCGCCCCAATCGGCCCCGTCAGCGTACGACCCATTTCGGTCAACGTATATTCCACCCGGGGTGGAATTTCCGCATAGACGGTGCGCGTCACAAGCCCGTCACGTTCAAGATTGCGGAGGGTAAGCGTGAGCATGCGCTGGGATACCCCGTCAATGGCCCTACGCAGTTCGGAAAACCGCATGGTGCCGCCCTTGAGCCTGCCCACCACCATGACGCTCCACTTGTCGCCAATCCGGTTGAGGATATCGCCCATCGCCGTGCAAACCGTTGCTTCATCAGGCTCGATACCGGCCATTGCAGCATACCTCTGAGATTGAATTAGGTTACATATATTCCTCTTGGTTACCAATGGGAACCCTTGACCCAAAAGCCTTGCCCCGGCCAAATTGCCCAAAGAAGGCTTGCGGGCATTGTTTGGCCAAATTTGCCCTGTTATGGATCGGCCCGATGATTAACGAAACGGTAACGGAGTGAGCGCGGTGCAGTCTGTCCAGCGGTTGCTGTCCATTTGCGTCCTGGTTCTCGGCATCCTTGCTGCCACCCTGTCTTCAGCACTCGCGCTGCCGCAATTGCTCATAGATATGCGCACCAATGAGGTGCTGTACGAAAACGAGGCCGGCATTCCTTGGCATCCTGCCTCCCTGACCAAGCTGATGACAGCGCTTATCGCGTTCGAGGCCATCGAGACCGGACAGGCTTCGCTGTCCACGCCCGTCATAACCTCGGCAAACGCGCTTTCGGCGGCGCCCTCAAAGCTGGGCCTGCCCGAGGGGACCGCAATCACGCTCGAGGATGCGCTCTATATCCTGGTTGTAAAATCAGCCAATGACATCGCCGTCGCCATTGGCGAAACCATCGCTGGCAGCGAGCCAGCCTTCGTTGACATGATGAACGCCCGCGCAGCGATTATGGGGCTGACTGGCACCCATTTCGTCAATCCCCACGGCCTGCACGACCCAGCCCAGGTAACCACCGCGCGTGACATCGCCATGATCGCGCTGACCATCAGGGCGCGTTTCCCCCAGTATGATGCACTGTTTTCCACCCGCACCGTGGCGCTCGGCGATTCACGGTCGCAGTCCAACAACGAGCTTCTGACCGGCTTTTCCGGCACCGATGGGATGAAGACCGGCTATGTCTGCGCGTCCGGGCTCAATATAGTGGCCACCGTAACCCGCGGCGGGCGGCAATTGATGGCCATAACCTTGGGGGCCAGTTCTTCACGCGAACGTGGCGAGATGACCGCCCAGATGCTGTTTTCGGGCTTTGCCGGTGGCTATCGCGGCACGGGCCGCACCGTTAACGCCGTCGTCAACCAGCCCGGTCTTTTGCCCGTCGACATGCGCACTGATATCTGCGGCACCAATGCTTCGCAGTACACCGAGGAACGTGCCGAGATTTTTTCTGCCGGCCTTGATGGCCAGATTTCCTATCTCAACGACACCATAGTTCCGCCCACTCACACCATTGCAACGCTTGGCCGGCTGGCCGACGTGCCTCTGCCCCGCCCCCGACCGGGAATACCTGACATCGCAGCTGGAAGTCCTGCCAATCAGAACCTTTCGGCCGGCTTTGGCGATTCCTCGATCGTGTCACTGACGCCCAATCCCTGAGGCTTCACCCCGCAATTGGGGACTTGATCACAGTAAACCGGACGGCCTTACCCTCCTCGCGCGTATCGAGTGCGTGTCCCTCCTGATGGCAATAGAGGGCGATATCGATCCGCGCGATGGGATCGGTCGCCAGCACCACAATCGTCTCGCCCGCTTTGGCGCGCGCCAGCGCCTTTTCGAGCTTGAGGACGGGCAGCGGACATTTGAGTCCACGCGCATCGACAACAGTATCGCCCATATCTTTATTCACCGAGAAACGAGTACACGGGCAAAGCGGCTACACCCCAAGAACCCGTCAATTACAAACGTCAATGTTTATTAAGGATTAATACTGTAAGGTATTTCCCTCTTGGGGGAGCATTGCGATGACACAGGTGAAACGGGCCGACGCCCGCACGAGCCGGCCCCGGTTGGATGACCGCCTTCGGCTTATGACCAATATGCCGGGACGATACCACCTCGAAAAGTGGCCCAGCACAAATGATAAGAAATCCTATTTCGCTTGTCGCGTGCAACGGATTTCACCAATGACCATGTCCGTTGCCGCCCCGATCGGCGGCGATGTGGGGGATTGGGTGACGGCCCATTTCGAGGAGTTCGGTGTGCTGCGCGGCCAGATCGCCCGCCCCATGGGCTTTGGCTTTACAATGTCGCTCGATATGACCGATGAGGAACGCGAGCGCCTCGCCTCGCACGTCCAATGGCTTGAGCAGCACAAGAATTACGAGGTTTCCGAGAACCGCCGCTACCGGCGCGTCACGCCCAAGGACCCCCAGTCAACCATCATTCTGGCCGATGGAACGATGATCGATTGTTTCGTGATCGATATTTCGATGACCGGAGCCGCCATCTCTGCCGATCTCGGTGTCGAAATCGGTATGCCGATGGCGCTGGGTACCGTGGTCGGGCGCGTCGTGCGCATGCTCGACCCCGGCTTTGCCATCGAATTTCTGACCCGCGTCGATTACGACAGTCTCGAGCACAAACTCATCTGTCCCCGCGCCGAACTGCGCAAGCGCCTGCTGGAAGAGGCTTAGCCCCTACCGAGCCAACAGCATCACCCAATGCGCGCCGTAGGCCGAATTCGGCTCGTACACGGCAGCGAACCCGGCGCGCCGCGCATCGCCCTGCGCCAGAACATCGGCATCGGCTGGACTGTTGCGCCACCCCGAAAACGTCTCGGCAAAATTGGTATAGCCCGCAGAAAGCCGCATATTGGTTGTGCCTGCCGGACGAGTTGGCGGGTTACCCGTGCTCGCATATTGCGCTGCAACACTCTGAGCCTGCGCATCGAGTGCCGGATCGGCGCTCAGCGGCGCGGCCCCGCGCACCGCGCGGTACTGGTTGATGATCCCCAGCGCCGCCTGCCGATCCATCTGAGCGCCCGGCACATTGATCTGACCGACAAGGCCCGGCGCCAGCCCACCACCTGTCGAAGACGGCGCCCCTGAGCAGGCGGCAAGCCCGCCGACGCAGAAAAGGGCAAGCGCAATCGCGCTCAGTCGGGTAGGGGCGAGCTCAAGGGTCATAGGTTCGGCCTCTCGGGTCTGGTCCAATAAAATATCTTGACGCCCTAAAAGCGCAACAAAGCCGCGAAATTGCGGCGCTTCCCTTACCGCGTCGTTAACCGTGCTCTCTCCTGCCCGAACCAAAGTCCCTCCGCCACGTTAACCATGCGCTCGATTGCCTGTGGCAAATGTTAACGAAACATTGCCAACTGGCACGGCGATTGCGACTTCTGGGGGAGCAGGGCACTCGATGCGTGCCAGAACGGGACACATGTCCCACTTTGAAACGGAACCGCGCAAGTGGATACGAGCAAGCCAGAGAAACGGACGATTTCGGGACACCGCCTCCCGGTCAGCCTTTCCGTGCCGCGCGCCAGACCGTCCCTTGCCGGCTCGGCGCCGCAGGCGGCTTTTCTCGCCCAATTGATCGACTCCGCCCGCGCCAGTACACCGGCCTCGCCTTCACGCGAATCGCGCGCCAGCCAGTTCTATCGCGCCATCGAAACAAGCGATCTCAAACGCTTACCCATGGGCTACCGCAAATCGGTTTCGGCCTGACCTATTCGGTCCCGCCAAACTGCACGTCCCGCGCTGCGGCACGGATGGAAACGGTAAATCCGGCGATCACGTCGATCAGCGCCATGACCATCAGGATGAAAAACACCGACGTCGCGGCGTAGCCCACCAGCAGAAATTCCACGAGACAGATCACAAACACTGCAGTCGAAAGCATGTGATCGACCACCGAGGCATTGCCGAACCGTGTCGATTTGAGAATTTCGCCAAACAGCAGCACCAGCGAAACAAGCACGAAGACGTCCCCCACGCTCAACGCCCATACGCCGCCTGAGACCATGGAAATGGTCGCGAGCGGCGACATCCAGGCCGCACCGTCGGCAAAGCCGAACAGCGCCATCACATTGTAAACGATCAGGGGCAGTGCCAGGAGCGGCGGCATAAACATCGATGGGTTCCGTCGGGCAGGTGGTCTCATGGGTGCGACCCTGCCTCAAAACCCCGATTTTGGCCAGAAAAAAGGCCGGTCACCGACCGGCCCTACGTTACTTCTTGATGGTGATCGGCCCGACCATCTGCTCGGGCCGCACCTCGGCGTCGAACTCGTCACCGCTCAAAAGCCCCAGCGCAATGGCTTCCTCGCGCAAGGTCGTGCCGTTCTTGTGCGCCGTTTTGGCGATCTTAGCCGCGTTGTCGTAACCAATCTTGCGATTGAGTGCGGTCACCAGCATCAACGAATTGTTCAAATGCTCGTTGATCTTCTTGCGGTCCGGCTCAATGCCGATGGCGCAATTGTCGTTGAACGATTTGGCCGCGTCGGCCAAAAGCCTCACTGACTGGATGAAGTTGAACGCGATGACCGGCTTATAGACATTGAGCTCGAAATTGCCCTGGCTCGCCGCAAACCCAATGGTGGCGTCATTGCCCATCACCTGCGCCACGACCATGGTCATGGCTTCAGACTGAGTCGGGTTGACCTTGCCCGGCATGATCGAGGAGCCGGGCTCGTTTTCGGGAATGGTGATCTCACCCAGTCCCGAGCGCGGCCCAGAGGCCAGCCAGCGCACATCATTGGCGATTTTCATGAACGCAACCGCCAGTTGCTTTAATGCACCCGAAGCCCCGACGAACGCATCGTGCCCGGCCAGCACCGCAAACTTGTTGGGCGCCGTCACAAACTGATGCCCCGAAAGAGTCGAAATTTCCTCGGCCACCATGCGCGCATAGTCGGGGTGGGTGTTAAGCCCCGTCCCCACAGCTGTTCCCCCCAGCGCCAGTTCGCGCAATTGCGGCAAGCTCGCCTCAATGGCCTTGAGCGCCAGGTCGATCTGCGCCACCCAGCCCGAAATTTCCTGCCCCAGCGTCAGAGGCGTCGCATCCTGAAGATGGGTGCGGCCGATCTTGACCACGTCCATGAACTCCTCGGACTTTTTCGCCAGCGTGTCGCGCAGCAGCTTGACCTTGGCGAACAGCTTGTCCTCGACAATGGTCACCGCCGCGATATGCATGGCGGTGGGATAGGTGTCGTTGGAGCTTTGGCTCATATTAACATGGTCATTGGGGTGCACGGGCTTCTTGCTGCCCATCTCCCCGCCGGCCATTTCGATGGCGCGGTTGGAAATCACCTCGTTGACGTTCATGTTCGATTGGGTGCCGGACCCGGTCTGCCAGACAACCAGCGGAAAATGATCGTCGAGCTTACCGGAGATCACCTCATCGGCCGCCGCGACCACGAGGTCGCGGGTCGTTTCGTCCATAAGCCCGAGTTTTGTATTGGTGACCGCCGCAGCCTTTTTCAGAGTTCCGAAGGCATGGACGATTTCGAGCGGCATCTTTTCGCCGCCGATATCGAAATTCATCAGCGAGCGTGCGGTCTGTGCCCCGTAATATTTCTCGTTTGGAACCTCGATAGGGCCCATAGAGTCGGTTTCAGTCCGCGTGCTCATCACAATCCTCCAGTGGCTGGGTACTGGCCAATAAAAAGGCCAGTCCCTGTTTCAAGGACTGGCCGTATTCTGGACGGGCGAACCCGTCAATGGCGCTTTGGTCTAAAGCACCAGAGCTTTAAGCAATCAGTTGCCCTTGGGCTCAAGAATCTGACGGCCGCGATACATGCCGGACTTCAGATCGACATGGTGCGGACGGCGAAGCTCGCCGCTGTCCTTGTCTTCAACATAAGCTGCGCCCTTGAGCGCATCGGCCGAACGGCGGAACCCGCGCTTCATCGGCGTCGTCTTCCTTTTGGGGACTGCCATTTGACTACTCCATTTTCATGCTGCGTGCCCTGCTCAGGCAATAGAACTCTGCCGCGCCGGCCACGCCAAAACCGTTTTACCCTATTGGGATCGTGGCGCTCTATACAGGATCACCGGGGCCTTGGCTAGTCTGTCGGTCAGGAAAATCGCACGCTTTCATAGCGCCGGTGCCCCGTCGAACAGACACTCGGCCTGCGATGAAAACCGCTGCACTCTCACTTCGACAATTCCGGCCGTCCGAACCAGCCCCGACGTCGGGTTGCCGGGCCGCCGCACATGTGGATTGGGCAGCGTCACCACAAGTAGCGTGGCGCGCTGCCATGAAAAACTTTCAGCGCTTGTCCCAAACGCCGCCTGCGCTCCTGCCTCCACGCCGAACTCCCCGTTGGGGCCCCATTCTGCGATATTGAGATAGATCTCCATGATCCGCTGCTTGGGCAACACAAGATCGATGTACATGGCCAGCGGCACCTCGAGCGCTTTGCGCACCACAGAGCGCGAATTGGTCAGAAACAGGTTCCGCGCCACCTGCATGGTGATGGTCGACGCCCCCCGGGCCTCGCGTCCAGCCAGAAATTTGTCGATCTCGGTTCGCAGTGCTGCGACATTGACCCCGTGATGAGTGCAGAACTGCCAGTCTTCAGAGAGGACCACCGACGTTTTGAGCCTGTCGGAAATCTCGTCGAGATCGCGCCATATGCGCGTCACGGGCTGGCCGGTGACATATCGGCCGATCATCAGCGTGGAAACCGGCGGCACCACCCAATAGAGTGGCACCAGCACCAGCGGAATGGCCACCAGCGCCGCGGCCAGCACCAGCGGCACCGCCACCCAGGATTTCCAGCCCCGCCTTTTCCGCCGTCTGGCCAAATGTCGCCTCCCGGTTCAGTCGCAAACGAGCGCGCTTGTAGAATGGACACGGAGGCTTTAGCAAATCTTGCCATGACCGAAGATCAATTCGATTCCCAGCTTGCCGATTGCGCCACCCAGACCGAAGCGTTTCTGGCCGCCCATATTGCAACGCTCGACGCCCCCGAGCGCCTCTTGGCCGCCATCGCGCACGGTACGCTGGGCGGCGGCAAGCGCCTGCGCCCCTTCCTCGTGCGCCTTTCCGCTTCGCTGTTTGACGTGCCGCACGAAAAAAGCCTCGCTGTGGGCGCCGCACTCGAAATGATCCATTGTTATTCCCTCGTCCATGACGATCTGCCCGACATGGACCATGACGAACTCCGCCGCGGCAAACCCACCGTCTGGAAAGCCTTCGATCCGGCTCTCGCCATCCTGGCCGGCGACGCGCTTCTGACTGAAGCTTTCGCACTGTTGTCCGATCCGCGCAGCCATCCCGATCCAGCCATCCGCGCCGAACTGGTTCTGACCCTCGCCCATGCAGCCGGATCCGCCGGCATGGTGGGTGGACAGGTCCTCGATATCGAAGGCGAAACAAACCCGCTCGACGAAGACGCGATTTTCACGATGCAGGCCAAAAAAACCGGCGCCCTGATCCGGGTGGGCGTTGAAATGGGCGCCATTCTCGGCAATGCCAACTCCACCCAGCGAGCCGAACTGATCCGCTTCGGGACCGCCGCCGGGCTCGCCTTCCAGATCGCAGATGACATCCTCGATGTCACCGCCACCTCCGATGCGCTGGGCAAGACCGCCGGCAAGGATGTGGCGCAAAACAAATCGACGATCATTGCCCGCAGCGGCCTTGATGCCGCCCGGAAGGTCTTGGACGATGCCGTAGCAAACGGTCTCGATGCGCTGGAGAATTTCGGCCCAAGCGCAGATCGCCTCCGGTCGCTCATTCGGCATTTCGCCGACCGCAGTCACTAAAGCCGCTTTTCCATGGCAATTCCGTAAGCCGGTCGCTGTTCAGGCAAGAGATCGCGTTCGCGGTACCCTCTCGCCTCATAGAACCGCCGCGCGGTTATCGTGCTGAACAGATAGGCCACTGACTCCCCCCGCGCGCTCAACATCTGTTCGAGATGAACCATCATCGCCCCCGATACGCCCATGAACCGACTCTCGGGATGCACATAGTTGAGGACGATCCCCTCCCTCTCCCGAACCCCTCCGGCGCTGGCCATGTGGCCATTGGCGAAAGCCACAAAAATCGTATTGAGCGGATCATCGATCCACTTCAAAAAGTGCTCGGGCGTCTTGTTGGAAAGCCAGTGCTCCAGCCGCTCGGCATCATTGCCATGGTCGGGTACGCAAAGCTCGACAATCGAGCGCCGCAGCAGCACAGCCGCCTCTTCGGCGTCTCCCGCCAGCGCCGGGCGAATGGTAATCGTGCTCATCGCCGCCGGCCCAAACGCCTGCCGAGCGCCGATCCCGCAATGCGCGCCCGCTCGATACGAAGGGCGAACCCCTTTTCGTTTTCCATGAACCGCTCAAACCCAAGCTTTTCATGGAACGCCAATGACAATGTATTGGTGCGATAGACATGGCTTTCGAGCGTCTCGATACCCTTGTCTTCCATGATAGCCGCCATCCGCCGCCCGATTTCGGCCAGAACCGATGCGTTGCGATGCGCCGGATCGACACTGAACGCACCGACAAACCAGCGCCCCTCCGCCAGCGGCCAGAAATAGGTATGAGCCACATGCCGGCCATTCCGCTCGACGCAGATCAGTTGGGATTTTTCGAGCGATGCCGCAACCTTTTGCCGATAATCCGCAACATCAAACGCGTCGCCCGCTTCTGTCGTGTGATCAGCCAAAACCCGCGAATCAAGCGTTACAATGCTATCAAGGAGAACAGAGCTCATTCCGCCGCTGGCTTGGCCCGCCCTGCCCCGAACCGGTTTTCAATATAATCGGCAACCATGCGCTTGAACTGGTCGGCAACATCGGCGCCCTTGAGCGTCGTCACCTTCTGGCCCTCTATAAACACAGGCGCCGATGGCGTTTCCCCGGTGCCGGGCAGCGAAATGCCGATATCGGCGTGCTTGGATTCCCCCGGCCCGTTGACGATGCACCCCATCACCGCAACGCTCATGGCCTCAACGCCAGGATATTTCTCCCGCCATTCAGGCATTGAGGTTGAGAGATGGTCCTGGATATCTTTTGCCAAAGTCTGAAACGTCGTCGACGTCGTCCGGCCGCAACCGGGGCAAGCCGCTACCACAGGCACGAACTGACGAAACCCCATTGTCTGGAGCAATTCCTGCGCCACCTTGACCTCAAGCGTCCGGTCGCCGTCCGGTTCGGGGGTCAGCGAAATGCGGATCGTATCGCCAATACCCTGCTGCAGCAGGATGCCCAGCGCCGCCGAGGAGGCGACGATCCCCTTGGACCCCATTCCCGCTTCGGTTAGTCCCAGATGCAGCGCGTAATCGCAACGCACCGCCAGTTCCTGATAGACCGAAATCAGCTGCTGGACGTCCGACACCTTGGTCGACAGGATGATCTTGTCGCGTCCCATGCCCAGCTCTTCGGCCCGCTCGGCCGAAAGGATCGCCGAGCGGATGATGGCTTCGCGCTGAACATGCGCTGCGCTCCAGGGATCGGTCCGGCCCGCGTTTTCATCCATCAGAACGGTCAGCAATTCCTGATCGAGCGAGCCCCAATTGACCCCGATCCGCACCGGCTTGTCGTACCGGTTGGCGATCTCGATCATCTGGGAGAATTGCTTGTCGCGCTTGTCCTTGAAGCCAACATTGCCCGGATTGACCCGGTACTTGGCCAAAGCCTCCGCACACGCGGGATGGTCGGACAGCAGCTTGTGCCCGATATAGTGGAAATCGCCCACCAGCGGCACGTTGACACCGCGCACCATAAGCCGGTCGCGGATATGAGGCACCGCAGCGGCGGCCTCGTCCCGGTCCACGGTAATGCGGACAATCTCCGAACCGGCCCTCGCCAGCGCCGCGACCTGACGCACTGTTGCATCGATATCGGCGGTGTCGGTATTGGTCATCGACTGGACCACAATGGGGCCGCCGCCTCCCACCATCACTCCGCCGACATCGACCCCGACCGTTGTTTTGCGCTGCGCTGGACCTGACATGACCCGTACTCTTTGTTCTCGTCGAACACATAAGCCTTCACAAAGACCAGTGCAATGTTACACCCGTGCGACCAGGAGTGCTTCCAGGATAAGTGAGCACCACTTATCCGGTTCGGAAGCACGACCAATAAAGACTGCGAGAAATTGAAGCGATTCCAAGAAGCGCTGAAATGCTTTAGCGGCCTTGAACGCTGCTCGCCGATCCCTATCTAAAACTCATGATAAAGAACCTCGCTTCCCTCCTGCTGCCTCGCTTCCTGCGGTTTCGCAAGGAAGCGTTCTTGCTCTGGAAGGCCTTCTGGTCACCGGGCACCCCGCTCTATCTCAAGTTCGCGACCTTTGCGGCCGCGGCCTATCTGGTCTGGCCCATCGATCTGATCACGGATTTCATTCCGCTGCTCGGTTGGGTCGACGACATTATTCTGGTGCCGCTCCTGGTCAGTTGGATCGTTTCGCGCCTGCCGGTAACCGCACCGGTTCGCGCGCGCCGGGACGGCCCGATCATTGATGGAACGGCGCGCCGTATGTAAAATAGCCTGTCCGCGGGAACCATTTGTCCCTCACAAAAGTTTTACGGGCCATAATGGTCACTGTGAGGGAATTTGAAAAATGGGCCTTTCGACAATTCTGATTATCATTTTGATTTTGCTTTTGATCGGCGCTTTGCCCACTTGGGGATATTCACGCGCCTGGGGCTACGGCCCGACCGGTATTCTCGGTGTCATTCTGGTCGTTATCCTCATCCTGATGTTGATGGGTACGATCTAGCTGTTTGACGGCCCGCGCATCCTTTCTGGTGCGGGCTGTCCTTCCCGGGGATTCCGGGCTCTATGATTGATCTCCTCCCCTTGGACGGCCCGGATTTTCCGCGCCGTCCTTTTTTAGTCCAGCCGGATCAAGAGGTCCTTGGCATCGATCTGATCGCCGGGCTTGACGAGAACTTCGGCCACGGTCCCGTCGGCCTCGGCGTGCAGCGCGGTTTCCATCTTCATGGCTTCGATCGAAAGCAGCACATCGCCAGCCTCGACCTTCTGGCCTGCTTGCACGGCCAACGATGAGACAACCCCCGGCATGGGTGCGCCAACCTGTTTGACATCGCCTGTTGTCGCCTTGGGGCGGGCAACGATGTCGCCGGCCTTGAGCCGGTCAGGAACGGCCACGGCGCGAGGCTGACCGTTGAGGTCGAAAAACACCCGCACCATGCCCTTTTCATTGGTTTCCGACTGGCCGAGGAACTGGACCACCATGGTCTTGCCCTTTTCGAGATCGACCATAATCTCGTCGGCCGGATTAAGTCCGTAAAAATAGACGGGCGTGGGCAGCACTTCGGTCGGCCCGTAAAGGTCCTGGGCCTTGGCGAATTCGGCAAAGACTTTCGGATACATGAGATACGAGGCAAGCCGGAAATCGTCGATTTCCATGCCAGAGGCCTCCTCGGCCTTCTTGCGCTCTGCTTCGAGATCAGCCGGAGCCAGCCCCTTGCCGGGACGCTCGGTCAGGGCCTTCTTCCCCTTCAGAACCTTTTTTTGCAGCGCCTCAGGAAACCCGCCAGTCGGCTGGCCCAGATCGCCGGCAAAAAACCCGATCACCGAATCGGGGAACGACACATCCTTTTCAGGGCTCTCGACGTCGGCACGCTTGAGACCCGATGACACCATGGCCAGCGCCATATCGCCCACCACTTTGGAGCTTGGCGTCACCTTGACGATATCACCAAACATCTGGTTGACGTCTGCATAGGTCTGGGCGACTTCGTGCCAGCGGGTTTCCAGCCCCATCGAGCGGGCCTGTTCCTTGAGATTGGTGAACTGCCCGCCCGGCATTTCGTGCAGATAGACCTCGGAAGCGCCGCCCTTCAAGTCACTCTCAAAGGCGCGATACTGCGTGCGCACCGCTTCCCAGTAAAACGAGATTTCTCTTATCGCCTTCGGCGAAAGCTGCGCGTCGCGCTCGGTCCCTTCAAGCGCGGCGACCAGAGACCCAAGAGTGGGCTGGCTCGTCGTGCCCGAAAACGAATCCATCGCCGCATCGACCGCGTCCACTCCGGCCTCACAGGCCGCAAGCACCGTCGCCGCCGAAGCCCCCGACGTGTCGTGGGTATGGAAATGAATCGGTAACCCGATCTCTCTTTTAAGCGTCGCAAACAGCTTTTTGGCCGCCGGCGCCTTCATCACCCCGGCCATGTCTTTGATGCCCAGCACATGCGCGCCCGCAGCTTCGAGTTCCTTGGCCAGCCCAACATAGTATTTCAGATCATATTTTGCCCGGTCCGGGTCGAGCATGTCGCCGGTGTAGCACACGACGCCCTCGCAGACCTTGCCGCTCTCGATCACCGCATCCATGGCGACCCGCATGTTCTCGACCCAGTTGAGGCAATCGAACACCCGAAAAATATCGATTCCACCTTCAGCGGCCTTTTTGACAAAGAACTGCACGACATTGTCGGGATAATTGGTGTAACCGACACCATTCGCCCCGCGCAGCAGCATCTGGGTCAGAATGTTGGGCGCCCCCTCGCGAATCTTTTTCAGCCGCTCCCATGGATCCTCGTTCAGAAACCGCATGGAAACGTCAAACGTCGCCCCGCCCCAACATTCGAGCGAAAACAGGTCAGGCAGGCCGCGACTATAGGCCTTGGCGATCTTTTCCATGTCGAAGGTGCGCATGCGGGTGGCCAGAAGGCTCTGGTGCCCGTCGCGCATCGTCGTGTCGGTGAACAGCACCCGATTTTGCGCCTTCATCCAGTCAGCCAGCCCCTTGGCGCCATCGCGCTCGAGGATCTGCCGGCTGCCCTCGACGACGGAAAGCGGCGGATATTCCGGGATCACCGGCGCCGCCGCATTGGTTGGCGGCCTTGGCCGGTCACGCACTTCGGGGTGACCGTTGACCGTCACATCGGCGATATAGGTCAAAAGCTTGGTCGCCCGATCCTTGCGCTTTTCGATATCGAACAGCTCGGGCGTCGTGTCGATAAACCGCGTTGTATAGGTGTTGTCGCGGAATTTGGGGTGCGAAATGATGTTTTCGAGGAACGCAAGATTGGTCGACACGCCGCGAATGCGGAATTCGCGCAGCGCCCGGTCCATCCGCGCAATCGCTTCTTCAGGCGTCGGCGCCCAGCAGGTCACCTTTTCCAAGAGCGGGTCGTAGAACCGGGTGATGATCGCGCCCGAATAGGCCGTCCCGCCATCGAGCCGCACGCCGAACCCGGTCGCCCCGCGATAGGCCGTTATCCGCCCGTAATCGGGGATGAAGTTTTCTTCGGGGTCTTCAGTGGTAACCCGGCATTGCAGGGCATGGCCATGCAAAACGATGTCCTTTTGTTCAGGCACTCCCGATTGCGGCGTCCCGATGACCGCCCCGTCCATAACCCTGATCTGCGCCTTGACGATATCGATGCCCGTGACCTCTTCGGTCACCGTGTGCTCGACCTGAATGCGCGGATTGACCTCGATGAAGTAGAACTCGTCGGTCTGGGCATCCATCAGGAACTCGACGGTCCCCGCACAGCGGTAACCCGCCTCATTGCCCAGCTTCAGCGCCGCATCTGTCAGCGCCTTGCGGGTCTCTTCCGAGAGGTACGGCGCCGGCGCGCGCTCAACCACTTTCTGGTTGCGCCGCTGTACCGAACAATCGCGCTCGAACAGATGCACCAGATTGCCGTGATCGTCGCCGAGCAGTTGCACCTCAACGTGCCGGGCCTTTTCAACAAGCTTTTCGAGATACATCTCGTCCTTGCCGAACGCCGCCTTGGCCTCACGCTTGCCTTCGGACACTTCGGACCGCAGTTGCTTGGGGTCGGTGATGCGTCGCATGCCGCGTCCGCCGCCGCCCCAACTCGCCTTGAGCATGAGCGGATAGCCGATCGCATCGGCCATTTTGGCCACTTCATCAAGATCGTCGGGCAAAGGGTCTGTGGCCGGGACCACCGGCACGCCCGCCTTGATCGCCATATTGCGTGCCGCGACCTTGTTGCCCAGATCGCGCATGGTCTGGGCTTTCGGCCCGATAAAGATGATTCCGGCATCCTCGCACGCATCGGCAAATTCAGGGCTTTCCGACAACAGCCCGTAACCGGGATGGATGGCATCGGCACCGGAAATTCGGGCCACGCGAATATATTCGTCGATCTGCAGATAGGCTTCCACCGGCCCCTTGCCCTGCCCGATCAGATACGCCTCGTCCGCCTTGAACCGATGCAGCGCCAGCTTGTCCTCTTCAGCAAACACAGCAACCGTTTTCAGCCCCAGCTCATTGGCGGCCCGGAACACCCGGATCGCGATCTCTGAGCGGTTGGCGACGAGAATCTTCTTGATGGCCATGGACTGGGAAACCCCCTGCTAGAGCGTGTCGGGGCGCATGGGAACACACGCCCGCAGATCGTGTTGCCGTCACTAAAACCGGCCGCCATACGGCCGGACGAAACCCCGTGCCAACGGGGAAAGGGCCCTGGGCAACCGGGCGGTCAGGAAATCGGCTTATCCAGATGCGCGGCCAGATGACTCATGTCGTAGCCGGCCCCGGCCGCGGCATCGATGATTGCGTCCGATGTTTCGGTGCCCGCCTGGCTGAGCGCCCACAGCGTCGTCGAGCGCGTACCGGAGCGGCAAAATGCAAACACCGGCCCGCCGCTCTCATCGAGCGCATGCCGGGTGGCGGCCACCATGTCGGGGGTCACGCCCTCGCGGCCCATGGGAATTTCGTAATAGCCAAGCCCAGCCGCCTTTGCAGCTGTCGCGATTTCGGCACCTGCCGGCTGGTCCGGTGCCTCATCATCGGGGCGGTTGTTGATGATCGAGACAAAGCCCGCCTGCTTGATCGTCTCGACATCGGACGGCAGGATCTGCCCCGAAACGCTCACGCGGTCATTGATCTTTCTGATATCCAAAACCCGGTCTCCCTGACGCCGAAAAGTTCCTACCACTCACCGCTCTTATAGCCATCAAGGCCACCGGTGCGCAACAGAACCCACAAGGGTCAGGCCGCTTTGATTGCCGCGTCTTCGGCTTCAATCTTGGCCTCAAGCGGTTGTGGCCGGCCCAAAAGAAAGCCCTGGAACCCCGTGCAGCCCAACTCAACCAGCGCCGCATGCTGCTCGGGCGTCTCCACGCCCTCGGCAATCACCTCGATCCCCAACCCTTTGGCGATCTTGCAGATCGATTCAACAATCATCGAATCCACCGGCCGCGAAGTGATTTCAGCGACATAAGCCCTGTCGATTTTCAGGATGTCAAAAGAGAGATCGCGCAGATAACCAAGGCTTGCATGCCCGGCCCCGAAATCGTCGACAGCTATGCGCACGCCCAGCGCCCGCAGGAATTCGAGATTCTTTCGCTCGGCAGAATTCTTGTGCAATGGCGCCGTTTCGGTAATCTCGACAATGAACCGCTCGCCCATCAGCCCTGCCGCAGCAATCTCCTCTGCAAACCGCGCGGCATAATCGGGATGGCGCAGTTCTGCAGCCGATACATTGATCGCCACGACCTTCGTGGGCAGCCGCGGGACATCGGCACAAACCCGCCGCAGAACCCATTGCCCGAGCTTGGCGATCAGATCGGACTGTTCGGCAATCGGAACGAACGCTCCGGGCGAAATCATCCCCCGCACCGAATGCCGCCAGCGCACCAGCGCCTCGACAGAACGCTGTCTTCCATCCTGGCCAAAGACCGGCTGATAGTGGATTTCGAGCTCATCCATAAGGATCGCCGCCCGCAATTCTCGCTCGATAAAGCGCTGATAGCGCTCCTCGCTGAGCAACTCGCGTTCAAAGGCGATCACCCGCCCGCGTCCGCCATTCTTGCCCTTGTAAAGGGCAAGGTCGGCCTTTGAAATCAGCGTGTCCGCATCGCCCGCATCGCCGGGTGCCGTAGCAATTCCCATTGTGGCCGACAGTCGCACATCGCGTCCAGCCAAAGGTTCGGGACGGTCGAGCGTTTCGAGCACCCGGTCTCCTAGCCGTTTGAGCGCCGCCTTGGAACTGACCCCCGACAGTGCCACGGCAAATTCGTCCCCACCCAACCGGCCAATCACCGCGCCGGGCACCAATTCCTCGAGCGTCCGCACCAACCGCACCAGCGCCTGGTCTCCTGCCGCATGCCCCGTTCCGTCGTTGATGGCTTTGAGATGATCCATATCGATCTGGATATAGGCGACCGGCATCCGCTCGGCCTCCCGCACCATGTCCCGCAGCCGGTCGAGAAAATATTTGCGGTTGAACGCTCCGGTGAGCGCGTCACGGTTGAGAGAAGCCAGCAGATCGCGCCGCCGGGTTTCGGCAAGGCTGAGCGCCCTGCGCAACGAAAAATAGCCCCATACGATGATCGCGAGGAGCGCCAGCCCGGCAATGGCCACCACCGGCAAAACCACTTCTGCGTGCCTTGCGCCCAACCAGCCGGCAATCAGCGCTTCAAGCGCCGTGAACACGATAAGGCAGCCGGCCGCCCCTGCGGCAAAGGCAGTTCCGCGATAGACGGCCAAGATATTGGTGAGGGAAAGTTCTGTACGCATGCAACGCCACGACCGCTTGTTCGGCCCGACCATACGCAGCGCGTTTTAACGCAAGGTGAATATCGAAAAATATTCCCAAGAAATCAATAACTTGCGCCGGAAACCCACTGACAGACTCCGGCAATCCACCATCGTCGGACCATTATGTGACAGTCCTGCGACAACGCTCTGAAATCCCGTCTCATGGTTAGGGATTTCTTATGGCGCCGTTGCACCGTCCTCCGGTTCGGCCCCGTCCACCCAGTCCTGCCAGACATCGCGTCCAGTGATCAGAAAATTCTGCGCCACGGCTTCCGCACTCGCATCGTTCTCGGCTTGCCAGGCCAAAAGCCGGTTCATTTCATCGAGCGGCATGGAGGCGCGCGCAAAATAATCGGCAACATCGGGCGTATCTGAAAAGAGCCATTCGGCCACCGCAATCACAACGGTGTCGGGCGCAAACCCCGATCCTCCGAATGGCACGCAATCGCGAATGGCCATGCATTGGGCATTGCCCGCATCGAATCCGCCCATGTCGAGCGGAACGAGATCAAGCCGGTCAATAAGTGCGTTGGGTTGCCAGTAATAGGTCAGCACCGGCTGGCGCTGGCTTATCGCATCGGTAATTGCCCCATCCATGGCGAACCTGTCGAGCGGCTCGACGATATCGAATCGTTCATCAAGCCCGAGCCCCGCGGCCATGTTCCTGTTGATGATCGCGCAAGCCCAGTCGGCGGGACACGAATAAAGTTCGGCCCGGCTTTCACCTGCCGGAACGAACACCTGCCAATGGTCCATGATGTCGTCGGCGGCTGCCAGCCCGCTGTTGTTTTCCATAACATAGGAGGGTACGAACCAGGCCTCCAGCGCGCCACCGGTAAAGGTGGAAGCCGCGGCCCGCGCACTCGACGCTTGCATGGCTCCGTTCCACACCTCGGCCTGTCGAGAGACCCACAACTCGGGCGCCACCGCCGGTTGCTGCGTGGTCGCCATCGATGCCAGCGTTGCTTCGGGTTCCCCCGGCACCAACCGCACTGCGCATTGATATTCGACCCGCAAGAGCGTCGCGTGGATATTGGCCAGAATTGCCGCCGATGGCCAGCCCATTTCGGCAATGGTGATCTCGCTGCTGCCGCAAGGCGGTTGCGGTGCGGATTCGGCGCTGGCAGGAGCTGCCTCGCCCGCTCCGCCCGAGCTATCGAGCACTTGCACCTGCCCATACCCCGTTGCCGGCACAAAGCCGATCACCGCCACAAGGACATGGGCCATCTTGATCCGCATCGGCCACCTGCCTCCCTGAATGATCAACGATCATAACTGGCAAATGCCCACCCGTTAAGCAACTGTAGGCTCAAGAAAATTCGTGCCAAAACCTGATGACTCCATAAACGCAACTGTGCAATGGTACCGTCTGGAGCGGGTCCAGCGAGTGGACCTTTTTCCAGTTGGGCTGTCCGAACCGAAAAGATCGCACTGGGATTTTGACCACCATGCGGCACGGGAGGGGCATGGCACGACCAAACTCTTGAGGGATATCATGCGTCATATCAAAAAATCTCTGACCCTTGCGGTCGCCGCAGGCGTTCTTTCGATGGCGGCGCCCGCCGTCGCACAGGATGTCACGATCGGCTTTATGGGCGGCTTCACTGGCCCCATTGAAAGCCTTGCGCCCCCGATCTTTGCCGGCGCCGAACTGGCCGTCCAGCAGGTCAACGATCAGGGTGGCATACTTGATGGCGGCACGTTCTCGATCGTTTCGGCCGACGGCGCCTGCGATGCGACCGCCGCAGCCAACGCGACCGACCGTCTGGTCAACACCGACCAGGTGAGCGCCATTGTGGGCGGGCTTTGCACCGGTGAAACCATAGGTGGCGCCAATTCTGCCGCCATTCCCGGTGGCGTCGTCATGATCTCGCCCGCCTCCACTGCGCCGGCCCTGACCACGCTCGAAGACAACGACCTTGTCTTCCGCACCACCCCCTCCGATGCCTTCCAGGGCCAAAAGCTCGCCGAGCTGCTTTTGTCCAAGGACATCACCGAAATTGCGCTGACCTATGTCAACAACGACTATGGTTCGGGTTTTGCTTCGGCTGTCACCGAGGCCTATGAAGCTGGGGGCGGCACCATCGCAGCCAACTTGGCCCATGAAGACGGCAAGGCCGATTATCGCGCCGAGCTGGGCAATTTGGCCTCCTCGGGCGCCCAAACCCTCGTTGTCCTCGCCTATGCCAATTCATCGGGTCAGACCCTGCTGCGTCAGGCGTTGGAATCGGGCAACTTCGTCACCTACGTTGGTGGTGACGGCATGGTCGGCGACGACTTGTTCACCGGTATCGATGCTGGCAGCGTGGAAGGCATGATCGCCACCCGCGCCGGTGCGTTCGAAGGCGAAAGCGCAACGGTTTACGCCGATCTGGCCACCGCCGCCGGGCTGACCCCGAACGACGTTTACGCTCCCCAGTCCTACGATGCGGCCTTCCTTCTGGCCCTCGCCATCGAAAAGAACGGCTCGGCTGACCGGGAAGGCCTCTCCGCCGCCCTGCGCGAAGTCTCCTCGGCTCCGGGCGAAACCATCCTTCCGGGCGAATGGGAAAAGGCCAAGGAACTGATCGCGGCCGGCACCGACATCGACTACCAGGGCGCCGGCGGCGACCTGGACTTTGATGATGCGGGCGATGTTGACGGCGTCATCGTCGAAATGACCGTCGAAGGCGGCTCGTTCGTCGAAGTTGGCGTCATCGAATAAGCCGACCAGGACCCCAATACGAAAAGCCCGGGAGCGATCCCGGGCTTTTTCTTTTTTGCTTTCCCTTTGGGGAGAAAGGACCTGCCCAGTTGCTTGACCAGGGGGCGGAGACCCTCACATGACCCCCGAACCGGACGCCGTTCTAGTCTTTGCGTTTGATATGCTCGGGCAACAGCCCCTTGGGCGCAAACCGCAGGGCAATGGTCACCACCAGC
>PBNW01000028.1 GCA_002723255.1 Pelagibacterium sp.
ATCGTCGGAATAGGGCTTGATCATTGGCGCTGGCCTCCATTCCAGCACCAATGATGAATCACATCAAAATCGATTTGGGAATCCCAAACCGATTCAATCAGATCAAGACGCGCTCTAGGGCCGCCTTTTTCTTGCGTTGATAAAAAAGGGGCCCCCGGCGGGGGCCCCAACCGCGCTCCTGTTCTTACCGGCTGTAGAACAGGTCGCGCAGTGTCAGAGTTATTTGCGGGACATAGGTGATCACCATCAGGCAGGCAAACATCAGGCCCAGAAGGGGAAGAAGACGGGGCACGACCTTTTCGAACGCGACATTCCCAACCGTACAGGCGGCATAGACGTTGACCCCCAGGGGCGGCGTCACCATCCCCATGGCAAGGTTCACTACCATGATCAGTCCGAAATGGACCGGATCGATGCCCATCGAGATAGCCACCGGCACCAGAATGGGCGAGAGCACCAGGATGGATGAATTGGTCTCAACGAACATGCCGATGAACAGCAAAACCACATTGACCGCCAGCAGAAACAGGATGGGGTCGCTCAAGGTGTCGCGCAGATAGACACCGATAGCGTTGGGAACGCCGGCCCGGGTGATGAGATAGGAAAACAGCCCGGCAGCAGAAATGATGATCATGATCATTACGGTCGACATCACTGCCTTGTGAAAGATCGGGAAAAGATCGGGCAGGCTGATTTCCCGATAGATAAACATTCCGATCAAAAGCGCCGCGAACACCGCAACGATCGAGGCCTCGGTCGGTGTCGTTATGCCTGAATAAATCCCACCGAGAATGACCACGGGCAGGCACAGCGCCGGAAGTGCGCGCCAGCCCGCGGCAGTGACCGACAGCCGGTCTTCCTTGGCGACTTTGCCGAACCCTTTCAAGCGGGCATAGATCAGAACGCCAATGGTCATCACCGTGCCCACGAAAATGCCTGGACCTATGCCGCCTATAAACAGCTCGCCGATCGAGACTTCCGTTGAAACCCCATAAAGGATCAACGGAATGGAAGGCGGGATGATGATGCCCAACTCGGCCGAACTGGCCTGCAGTGCAGCCGCATAGGGACGAGGGTAGCCGTCACGGACGAGAGCGGGAATGAGAATGGCACCGATCGCGAACGTCGTGGCGATCGACGAACCCGAAACCGCAGCAAACATCATGCAGGTCAGAACGCAGGTGGCCGCGAGCCCCCCTTGCAGTCCGCCGATGATTGACTTGGCGAAATTGACAAGCCGCAGGGAAATGCCGCCCCGTTCCATGATCGTGCCCGCAAGAATGAAGAAGGGGATAGCGGCCAGGGGAAATTTGTCGATCGCCGTATACATTTCCTTGGGCAGGATGAGCAGGCTGGTGTTGGCGGTCATCAGGCCGATCGCGCCGGCCAGGCCGATCGACACGGCGATGGGGATCGACAGGACAAAGCCCAGGAGCATGACTCCGAGCATGAGGATAGCCATGAGCAATTACCTTAATGGACGAGTGTGAGTTCCTGGTCATCATCGGTGACCGGGTCGTGCTCGATAAATCTGGCGATGACAGCGACGGCCGAACAGAAACAGCCGATGGGAATGGCGATATAGGCCCAATAGACCGAGATGAAATCCAGTCCCAGAAGCGTCTGGCTGGCGCTGCGGTTGGCGTAGTCAAAGCCCCAATAGCCCAACAATGCCAGAAAGATCAGTACGACCAGGGTGACAAAGCCGTCATGGAGACGCCGGAACCGGGTGGGCAGAAGATGACGCATCATGTCTACCGCGATCATGGCGCCGGCCCTGAACACCAGCGCCGCACCTACAAACACCATCCATGCCAAGGCGATTCGGATGGTCACTTCGGTCCATTCGAGCGGAATCTTAAGGGCAAAGCGCGAGAGCACCTGCAAAAAGCCAAGACACGCCGCCACGGCCAGGGCCAGGACCGCGACAACCGAGATCACCGCGTTGAGCGCTTTGTCGAAGATGAAGAAATATCGTAAGGCCGCCTGCATCTACGTCGTCCTTGAATGAAATTGCCGGTATGCGGGCGCCGGATGGGCGCCCGCAGGAAAGCGGAAAGCAGAACTTATTCAGGCTGCCCGTCGCGGATCGCCTGGACTTCTTCGGCCCCGAACTCTTCCGCGAACTGCGCATTGACCTCCGAGAGGGCTGCAACGAAGGCATCACGATCAATGTCTTCGAGGATTTCCATTCCATCGGCGCGCATAGTTTCAATGGCGGTTGCTTCATCCTCGTCGACGCGAGCCCGATTTGCGGCTGTACCAGCCTGGGCAGCCTCGACGAAATGGGCCTGATCTTCTTCCGAAAGCCCATTCCACAGGTCAAGATTCATCAAGAACACGCAGGGCGAAAAAACATGTCCTGTCATCGAAAGGTACTGCTGAACCTCGTCGAAATTGTTCGATTCAATCACCGAAAGGGGATTTTCCTGACCGTCGACGACACCTTGCTGAAGGGCAGCGAAAACTTCGGGGAAAGCCATAGGCGTGGGCAGGATGCCGAACTCGCGATACGCGGCAATGTGGACCGGGCTCTCCATGGTGCGCAGCTTGAGACCGTCAAGGTCTTCAGGGCTTTCGATCGGGCGAATGTCGTTGGTCATATGCCGGAAGCCATTGTCGGCCCAGGCAAGCCCCTTGATGCCGTGCGATTCGAAACGGCCGAGCAACTCGTCGCCGATCTCGCTGTCGAGAACTCCACGGGCGTGCTCGTAATCGCGGAACAGGAATGGGATGTCCAGGATCGAAAGTTCAGGCACGAAATTGGGCACTGGGCCCGTCGAGGTGAAGGTCAATTCAAGCGTACCCAGTTGAACGCCCTCGATGGATTCGCGCTCCCCGCCCAGCGACCCGGCATAGAAGGTCTCGATCACATAGCGCCCTTCTGTGAGGCGCTCGACCTCCTCGGCGAACGTATCGATGGCGATGCCATGGTGACCGTCCTGGGGCATGGAAACGTTGATCCGCCAGACGGTCTGAGCCTGTGCTGAGCCGGCGGTCAATGCTATCGTTGCGACACCGGCCAGGGCAGCGCCCTTGATCCAACCTAAGTAATTCATGTCTTTCACTCCTCCAGATTAATGCTGCCCCGTGGCCATGCCGCTCCGGGCTGGCGGTCGGGTTGGAAGTAAGTCTTGAAGAAATAAAAGTAAACGTCAACAAAAAATCAATTAGTATTATGATACCACGATAGTATTAAACAAATATACTTTGACAATTACTCCGTGCGATGGCAATCGAAAAATCACCGAGCAGGAGTATGCGACATGATTTTGATGACCGCCCGCTATTTCATCAAGGACGGCGCCCGTGATCAGGTGTTGGCCGATCTCATAGAGATGAAACAGGAGATGATCCGTTCCGAACCGGGTTGCGTCAGCTACCAGGTCTGGGAGTCTCAGGAGCATCCCAATCAATTTCTGCTCTGCGAAGTCTATATCGACGAACCGGCGGCCGACGCCCACCGGCGCACCCCCCACTTCGAGCGCATCATCGCCGGACGCGTGGTCCCCCAGCTTGAAAAGCGCGAGCGTGAATTCTTCAACTTGTTGGTCGAATAAAACGGACCTGGTCAACTATAATAGTATGATATAAAAGTGTAATTTATAATATAAATAAACAACAATACTGTTTGACTCATTCGATAACAACATAAATGCTCGAGATGTTATTACGGTTCCTTTAGAGGAAAATGGGAGAGAGAAATGTACATTGCAACCAAAACCGGACTGGCCATGCTGATGGCCTGCGCCATGGCCGGCGGTGCGCTGGCTCAGGAAGAGTTCATCGCATCGGAATGGGAATATGGCCCCGCCTATGAGGCGGAAGGGGAAGTTGAGATCTGGAACAGTGCCAAGCAAAAGATTATGAATGGCGAAGATCTTGTCGGCGGCACGATCAACGAGCAGGATCCCCAGATCTACTGTGCGATGGCCAATGCGGGATACGACTTCACCTGGGTCGAAATGCAGCATTCCCAGACCAGCTGGGAATCGGTGGCCAATATGTATGCGGCCTGTCCGGACGCTCAGGCTGCCCATGGCGTCCGTCTCGCCTATACTGACGAGCGCGAAGCCCAGCATGCCCTTGATGCTGGCGCCATGGTGATTGTCTATCCAACGATCGATTCGGTCGAAGAGGCCGAGGAAGCGGTTTCCTGGGTCAAGTTTCCGCCCGACGGACGCCACAGCCGTGGCGGCGGCCAGCGCTGGAGCTTCTACAGCGACGTTCCTGGCGGTTATCGTGAAACGTTCAACGACAATATCGTGGTCATCCTGATGATCGAAACGATGGATGGCGTCGAAGACGTGTACGAAATCGCTGAAGTCGAAGGTGTCGACGGGATCATGATCGCCAGTTCCGATCTCGGAAATTTCTCGGGCTACGCCCAGGGTGATGAGCAGTACGAGATGATCGTTGATCGCGTTCTCGATGCCGCACAATCGGCCGGCATTCAGGCCTGCGGCCCGCTGGGATGGCGCGCCGAGCGCGAGGGTTTCTCGTGCTTCCAGGCCGGAAGTGAAGGCTCGCTGATCCGCCGTGGTTATGAGGCGGAAATGGAAGCCACAGCGCGTCCCTGAACACTTGTTCAAACCGGACGTCGCGGAGTGTTGCGGCGTCCCTGTCACGTTGCGGGCCGGCCACGCTCAGAGAGCCGGCCCCTCTTTGCCACAATTTCATGTTGCGCCCCATCGGGGACCACAAGGAGTGAATCATGAACATCGGATTCATTGGAACGGGTATCATGGGTGCGCCCATGGCGGGCCATCTGCTCGATGCCGGACACAGCGTGCTGGTCTATGACCGCTCGGACACTCCGAAAATGCTGACCGAGAAGGGTGCAGTGCGCGCGCAATCCTCCCGCGCCGTGGCCGAACGGTCCGATGTGATCATCATCATGGTGCCCGACACCCCGCACGTACAGGCCGTTCTGTTCGACGAAGCCGGCGTCTTTGAGGGATTGTCGGCAGGCAAGATCGTCGTCGACATGAGCTCGATTTCGCCCATCGCGACCAAAGAGTTTGCCGCCCGCGTCGCCGAAAAGGGATGCGGTTATCTCGATGCGCCGGTTTCTGGCGGCGAGGTCGGCGCCCAGCAGGCGACGCTCTCGATCATGGTTGGTGGTAACCCTTCCGATTTCGACGTCGTCAAGCCGCTGTTTGAAACCATGGGTAAAAACATTACGCTGGTGGGAAGCGTCGGTGACGGTCAGACCGCCAAGGTCGCCAACCAGATCGTTGTGGGGCTGACCATCGAAGCGGTCGCCGAGGCCCTGCTTTTTGCCTCCAGGGCCGGAGCCGATCCCGCACGGGTGCGCGAAGCATTGATGGGCGGATTTGCTTCCTCGCGTATTCTCGAATTACACGGCGATCGGATGGTCAAGCGCACCTTCGATCCCGGCTTCCGGATTGAACTGCACCAGAAAGATCTCAACAACGCCCTGGATTCCGCTCGTAAACTCGACATGGCATTGCCTGCAACGGCACTGTGCCAGCAACTGTTCAGTATGTGCGCCGCACATGGCGGCAAGGCCTGGGACCACTCGGCCCTGATCCGGGCGCTGGAAATCCAGGCTGATCATCAGATCGGTTGAGCGTTGAGTTGGCGGGCGCCCGGCCATATACAGACGGCGAAGACCGTGTGGTGGGCGCATCGCAAGGGAGGGGAGGTCCGGCGATGCTTGCTGAAAACAAAATCGGCGATTTGAACGCCGAAGCCGTGTTGCGGCGTCTCTTCGACGCCGCCCTTCAAGCGGCGCTGCCGGACGGTAAGTTCCAAGACATTCTGCCCGAACGGCCCAAGGGGCGGACCATCGTTCTGGGCGCTGGCAAGGCTTCGGCCCGCATGGCCCGCGCTTTCGAAGAGGCCTGGGATGCGCCTGTCGAGGGACTGGTCATCACGCGCTATGGCCATTCGGTCCCCACGCGCCACGTCACCATCGTCGAGGCCGCTCATCCGGTGCCCGACGAGGCAGGGCTCAAGGCGACCCGCGATATCGTGGAACTGGCCAACTCGGCAGGGCCTGACGATCTCGTCGTGGTTCTGATATCGGGCGGCGCCTCCTCGCTGTTGACCATGCCCGCGCATGGCATTTCCCTTGCCGACAAGCAGGATATAACGCGCCAGCTTTTGCGCTCGGGTGCCCCGATCGGTGCGATGAACGCGGTCCGCAAGGCCCTTTCGGCGGTAAAGGGCGGCAAGCTGGCGCTGGCCGCTGCGCCCGCCCGGCTGGTCACCTACGTCATTTCCGATGTCCCAGGCGACGATCCGGCGACGGTGGGATCTGGCCCTTCGATTGTAGCGCCCAATGACATCGAGGAGGTGCGCTCTATCTTGCGGCGGTTCCGGATTGATATTCCAGACCATGCCGAAAGGGCGCTGTTCGCCAACGGATTGACCGATGACAAATCAACCCCTTCGCCCGTCCATATGATCGCGACGCCGCGCGCCTCGCTTGAAGCGGCGAGCCGGGAAGCAGAGGCCATGGGGATAGCGCCCGTCATCCTGGGAGATGCCATCGAAGGCGAGGCCCGGGAAGTGGCAACGGCTATGGCGGGCATCGTGCGTTCGGTGGTGCAGTACAACACACCATTCGCCCCCCCTTGCGTCCTGCTCAGCGGCGGCGAGACGACGGTGACCCTGCGCCCCGAGGCTGCAGGGCGTGGTGGGCGCAATTCGGAATTCCTCCTGGCGCTCTATCTGGCGCTCAAATCCTACGGTCGGGTCGCCGCCATTTCGTGCGATACCGACGGTATTGACGGCACTGAAGACAATGCCGGAGCCTGGTTCGATTTTGCCGCCGACCAGGTCGATGCCCACGATCCTGCCGGCCATCTCGATCGAAATGATGCCTATTCATTCTTCCGCAAGGCGGGACGCCTGGTGATCACCGGCCCCACTTACACCAACGTCAATGATTTTCGCGCCATCCTCATCAGATGATCCTGAGCGCCGGGTGGGCGACGGATGCGGGACACAAAGTCACGCTTGATCTTGCACATCCGGGCTGGCAAGCCTGAGCGAACCGATCCGCCTCAGGAAACCACCTATGTCACCCTCCGCACAGACCCAGCTCGATGCCCTTGATCGCCTTGCCGAAATCCTGGCCAACGGGGACCGTCCGGCCCTCTATGGCGCCGTTGATGCGGCGCTCAATGCCCTGGTCGGGCATAAACTGTTCACGCTCCTTCTGGTATTGCCGGGCGGCAAGGAAGTGCAGCGGTTCTGGAGCACGAACGCGGCGGACTATCCGCTCTCGGGACGCAAGCCCATGGGCGATACGCCCTGGGGTGATCTGGTCATCAGGCGGCATCAGCCCTTTCTCGGCCGGGACATGGACGCGATACGTTGGGCGTTCTTCGATCATGAATTGATCGCTTCGCTCGGATTGGGTTCGGCCATCAACGTGCCGATCATCGGCCAGAAAACCCTGCTCGGCACCATCGCCATTCTCGATGCAGAACATCATTATGATGCGGAAAAACTCGCCATCGCCATGCGGATCGCGCCCTATCTCGTCGATGCCTTTCGGAGCGAGATTGCCCAGTTGGGCTAGGAAAACAGCCAGCCGGCGAGGATGGCGGTCGCTATGCCGTTGAGGGCCATGGCAAGCCCGGAAAACGCGCCCGCCAGCGGGTCGACCTGAAGGGCGCGGGCGGTGCCGATGCCGTGTGCGCTCAGCCCTGCAGCAAACCCGCGCGCTGCATAGTCCCTGATCCCCATGGCATTCATCAACGGAGTGACGATGACAGCGCCGATGATTCCGGTCACGATCACAAAGACCGCAACGAGCGAACCATTGGCGCCGATCTGTTCGGCCACACCCACTGCAATGCCGGCAGTGGCCGATTTGGGGACCAGCGCCATCTGCAGCGTTTCGGGGAGTCCGAGCGCTTTGGCGATCAGTACGGCGGAAAACATTGCAAACGGTGCTCCTACGACAAGCGCCGCAAGGATGGGCACCGCCAGCTCCCGCACCCTTGCCCGATGCCGCCACAGCGGAATGGCCAACGCCACCGTGGCAGGTCCCAAAATGAAATGGATGAACTGGGCACCGTCGAAATATTCGAGATAATCCGTCCCCGTCAGACGCAGGATCGCAACGAGGACGCCAACCGAGATCAGCACCGGATTGACGAGGGGGTGATTGCCGCTGGCTTTGGCCAGCCGGCTGGCGAGCAAAAAGACCCCGATGGTCAGCGTGAGCCAGAACAGCGGACTGGCCGCCAAAAACACCCAGAGCCCGTCACCCATTGCCGCGCGCTCCAAAAAGCCGCCGGGCAAGGATGAACACCCATACGGTGACGGTCAACGTCAAAACGCTCGATACGACCAGCACGAGTGTCAGCGCCAACCCGTTGGCAGCCACAAGATCGAAATGCTGGGAAATTCCCACTCCGGCCGGCACGAAAAACAGTCCCAGCCAGCCGAGCAGGCTCTCGGCCGCGGTCTCAATCTGTGCGCCCACACTGCGGTCGCGTTTTGGAAGGTAGCGGGCGACAACCATTACCCCCAGCAGCAGCAAAATGCCGATCACTGGCCCGGGAACCGGTAGCGAAAGGGCCCGCGTGACGATGTCGCCGCCCAGTTGGCAGGCCAGGAGGACGAACAGCCCCAAAAGCATCAATGACTAGACCAGGTTTGATTTGTGCAGGCGGCCACGGGCCATGATCAAAGCCATATGCGCGCCATCGTCTCCGAGCAAGGAGATATCGGAAAGCGGGTCGCCATCGACAACGATCATATCGGCGGATGCTCCTTTTGAGATCTCGCCTGCCTCGCCTTCAAGCCGGCACAGTTTTGCACCGATCGTTGTCGCCGAGCGGATGATCTCTGCGGGCGAGAGCACCTTGGCAAGTAGCTCGAACTCCATGCAGTGATATTTGCGCAATTGCCCGAGAAGGTCCGAGCCGAATGCCATGGGCAGGCCGGCCTCTGCCATGATTTCGAGCGAGCGCAGCCCGCCATTGCGCACGATGTCGATTTTCTCGAATTCGGCGGCGCCGAGGCCCAATTGCTTGCCTTCGATAGCCAGCGCCTCATAGGCCACAAGGGTCGGTACCGCGATACAGCCCGCCTCTGCCGCCATTTGGGCGGTTTCCGCTTCGATCAGATTACAGTGTTCGAGCGAGTGGACACCCAGTTCCACGCAGCGCCGGATCGCCTTGTCGGTATAAAGATGGGCCGAAACGTAAAGCCCGGCGTTTTCGGCTTCCTCGACCATCGCGGCGATCTCGTCGCGCGAATACTGGATCGAATGGATGGGATCGTTGGGCGAGGACACCCCGCCATTAGCCATCACCTTGATAAAATTGGCGCCCTCCTTGATGAGCGTCCGGCAGACGGCGCGGACATTGTCGACGCCGTCGGCGATCAGCCCCATGGAGCCGACCCGGTCGGAAAACAGGCCCGGCCGATCGTCGGTGCGCTGGCGCAGGTCGGCGTGCCCACCGGTGGTGGTCAGGCCCTTGCCGCAGATGACGAGGCGCGGCCCGTCGATCAGCCCGTCCTCCACCCCGCGCACCAGCCCGATATCGGCGCCGCCAAGATCGCGCAGCGTGGTAAAGCCGCGCGAAAGCGCCTCGTTCATCACCCGTGCCGCGCGCAGCGCGCCCAATGAGGCGGGCGCAATCATATTGCCCCAAAGATCGAGCGTTTCAGCCACCACATGCACGTGGCAATCGATAAGGCCGGGCATGAGCGTACGGCCATCAAGGGCAATGGCCTGTGCGCCCTCGGGCGGGGTAATGCCAGGACCGATTTCGGCGATGCGATCGCCGGTAACGAGCACGTCCAGTCCGTCTTTTAGAATACCCTTGTGGGGATCGAGAAGTTTGCCGCCGGTAAACAGATAGCTGGTGGTCATGGGCGGTCCTTATCGGTGGTGACAGGCCACGAGCTGCCCGTCATCGCGTGTGGTCAACTCGGGCTCGTGCTTACGGCAGACTTCGCTGGCCAAGGGACAGCGGGTGTGGAATGCGCACCCCGACGGCTTGTTGGTGGCGCTGGGAATGTCGTCATTGGAGGCCGAAAACGTGTGCCGGGCTCGCGGATCGAGCGAGGGCGCCGAACCCATCAGCAATTCGGTATAGGGATGTCGGGGCACCGAGAAGATGGTCTTTTTGTCGGCGATCTCGACAATCTTGCCCAGATACATCACCGCGACGCGGTGCGAAATGTGTTCGACGACGCCCAGATCGTGGGAAACCGAGAGGTAGGAGACGCCAAGGTCGCGCTGCAAATCGGCAAGCAGGTTCAAAATCTGCGCCTGTACCGAAACGTCGAGCGCCGAAACCGGTTCGTCGCACACGATGATATCGGGCTTTAGTGCAAGGGCCCGCGCGATGCCGATCCGCTGGCGCTGGCCACCGGAAAACTGGTGCGGATAATTGTCCGCCTGATCGGGGCGCAACCCCACTCGCTTCATCAGGCTCGCCACTTCCGCCTCGCGCTCCATGCTTGTTCCGACATTGTGGATGTCGAGCGGTGCACCGATGATGTCTTTGACCTTCTGACGCGGGTTGAGCGAGGAGAACGGGTCTTGAAAGACGATCTGCATGCGCCGGCGGTAGTCCTTGAGCGCGCTGGCGTTGAAATCGGTGATCTCCCGATCATCGAACCGCACCCGGCCGCCCGTGGGCTTGACCAGCCCCATAAGTGCCAACCCCGTTGTTGACTTTCCGCAACCGCTTTCGCCAACCAGCGACAGGGTTTCCCCGCGTCCCAGTGTAAAGCTCACTCCGTCGACGGCCTTGACCGAGCCGACCTGGCGCTTGAAGACGCCGGCCCGGATCGGGAAATGGACTTCGAGATTATCGACGGCCAGAAGGGGCGTTGTTTCAGGCTGCATCGTCATGCTCCCAGCAGGCGGCCATGTGGCCGGGGGATTTTTCGACAAGGGGCGGACGTTCTTCAAGGCACCGTTTGGAGGCACCCGGACAGCGCGGCGCAAAGGCGCAGCCCTTGGGTAAATCCCAGAGCGGGGGTACGGTGCCGGGGATATCGGTCAGCCGGCCGCCTTCAGCCATGCCCGAGCGCGGAACCGCGCCCATCAAACCCTTGGTGTAGGGATGGATCGGGTTGTCGAACAGGTCATAGACACTGGCTTCCTCTACCCTGCGCCCCGCATACATCACGATCACCCGGTCGGCCACTTCCGCCACAACGCCGAGATCGTGGGTGATCAGGATCTGCGCAGTGCCCAGCCGGTGCTGCAGCTCGGAAATCAGCCCAAGGATCTGGGCCTGAATGGTGACGTCGAGCGCCGTGGTCGGTTCATCCGCGATGATGATTTTCGGCTCGCACGCCAGCGCCAGCGCAATCATCGCCCGTTGCCGCATGCCGCCTGAAAGCTCGTGCGGATATTGCCGCGCCCTGCGTTCGGGGTCGGGCATCTGGACGGTCTGCAACGCCTCGACGGCCCGCTTGAATGCCTGGCGGTGAGAAACCTTGCGGTGCTGGCGAACGGATTCGGCAATCTGTTCGCCTATGGTCAAAACCGGATTGAGCGCGGTCAGCGGTTCCTGGAAGATCATGGGGATCTCTTCGCCGCGGAAATCCTCGACCTTGTGCTGGTCGAAGGCCAGAAAATCCTCGCCGGCAATGGTGATCGATCCGCCCGCAACCCGCGCCGCTTCGGGCAGAAGGCGCATCAGCGCCAGCGCGGTCATCGATTTCCCGCATCCGCTTTCACCGACGATGCACAGCGTCTCTCCCGGCGCAACCGACAGGCTCATGTCCTGAACGACCGGAAACGATCCGTGATCGCTGCGGATTTCGATATCGAGATCACGGACCGCGATGGCAGGCGTCTGATCGGTGTTATCGGCGAGTGCGCTCATCGCAATCATCCTCTTTTCAATAATGCCGCCCGGCCTCAGCTTGGCAACCGGCCGGGCGGGCTTTTGCGCAACCGGGTTAGCTGGTCGCGCCGTCCAGATTGCCCACGATGAACCCGTAATCGCCGCTTTCAACGACGTTGCGGGTCAGGTGCTGCATGATCATGATGCCGTTTTCGAACGGCGTCTGAATGTCTTCGAGCGTTTCGAACGTATAAGGGCTCACAACCCGCCCCAGCAGTTGTCCGCCCTTGATGATCTCGCCGTTGGCGGGGCATAGCGGTTCGAGAAAGCCGCCCTGGGTGGGCCGGACACCAGCCAGCTCGTTGCAGACGACCTGCTTTGGATTGGGCGCCACGTCGCCCGGGATCATGCCGCGCAGCCGCAACATGTTGAGCATGCCATTGACCGTGCGCTCGATATAGGGGGTCTGGTCGACGATGCCGCCGCCCAGTTCCACCACCACGCTGGGGATGTCGCGCTCCTCGATGGTCACGGCCTTGGAGGTGCCGGCAAACACGGTCCCCTGCTTATCGGGAACCGGGCGATAGAGCACGGTCGAACCGAAGGCGCGCGAAAGCCCTTCATCGTTCCAGATATAGACGTAATCCACCGTCGGGCGATCGGTGCCCGAATGCAGATCGATATGGATGTCGATTTTGCGCAGGAATTCATTGGAGAGCGCCAGGGCGAGCTGCTGGCTGTAAGTGCCATTGGCCGAACCCGGAAACTGGCGGTTGAGATCGACCTTGCCATGGGTCGCAAAGCGCTGGTTGACCGCAAAGGCCGAAGGATTGGCCACCGGCAGCAAAACGATACGGCCCGAGAGCGGGGTATCCTTCAAAATGCGGAACAGTTCGAGGATCGCCTGGGTGCCGGTATTCTCATTGCCGTGGATCGAGGCGGAAATGCCCACCGTCGGCCCGTCCGTTTCGCCCACAAGTTCATGCATCAGCAACACGGCGTCCGAGCCGTCGGCGAGCGTTGTGAACTTGTGGCGAATGGGGTTGATGGATTTGACCATTCTTGTGGTGTCCTTTTATCGCGTCTATTTGGACTTGCCGCCGCTGCGCGAAAGCTGACGGGGGTCGAGGATGTCCCTGAGGCCGTCGCCCAGGAGATTGAAGCCGAGCACGGTGATCATGATCGTCGCGCCCGAAATGATCGAAAGCCACGGCTCGTCACGGATGAACCGCGTGCCATAGGCAAGCGTCCAGCCCCAGGTCGGGGTCGGGGGCGGCAAGCCGAACCCCAGAAAGCTCAGGGCCGATTCCGAGATAATCGCCGTACCCAGCCCCAGCGAGGCCAGAACGATGATCGGGCCGAATGCATTGGGCAGCACCTCGCGGAACAGGATGCGGATCGGGCTGGCGCCGAGCGCCCGCGCCGCCTGCACGTAATTTTGTTCGCGCAGCACGAGCGTTGTGGCGCTCACCACGCGGGCGTATTCGGTCCAGGTGACGATGATGATGGCAAACGAGATGTTGGTGATGCCGGGCCCCATCACTGCAACGATGGCCAGCGCCAGAACCAGCGGTGGAAAGCCCAGAAAGATATCGGTGATCCGCATCAGGAGCTGGTCGACCCAGCCGCCGAAATAGCCCGAGACCAGGCCGACGATCGTGCCGACCACGGCAGCGCAGGCCACCGAGATGATGGCGATCGAGAGCGAGACGCGGGCGCCATAGACCAGACGCGACCACAGATCGCGCCCGAAATTGTCTGTGCCCAATACGTGGCCCGGTGTCGGCCAGGCAAAGCGGTTGATCATGTCCATCTGTTCCACCCCGTGCGTAGCGACGAAGGGCGCAAAGACGGCGCAGAAGATGATGGCGAGCGAAATCAGCGCGCCGACGACAAGGGACGTGTTTTTCAAAGCCTTTGGGATGCGCATGGGTCCTATCCGAGCCTGATGCGCGGATCGACCGCGGCGTAGAGAAGATCGACGATGAGATTGACCAGCGCAAAGATGATCGCGAAGGTCAGAACGATGCCCTGGATCAGCGGCAGGTCGCGCTGGGAGATCGCCGAGATGGTGAGCTGGCCAAGGCCCGGCCAGGCAAAGATGGATTCGGTCAGCACCGCGCCGCCCAGAAGGGCACCAAAGCGCAACCCGATGATCGAAAGCACCGGCAAAAGCGCGTTGCGCAGCGCGTGCCGGATAACGACGCGCGGGCGGCGCAGCCCTTTGGCATAAGCGGTACGCACGAAATCCTCACGCAGCACTTCGAGCATTGCGGCGCGCACCAGACGCGAGATGACCGCTGCCGAATTGGCCGCCAGGGCGATGGCGGGCAGGGCAAGATGGGAGAGCGAATCCCAGATGGGCCGGAAATTGCCGGTAAACATCGCCCCGATCGCTTCGGGCAACGGTACGCCGCGCCCGACCGCCGGCAGCCAGCCGAGCATGACCGCGAAGGCCAGCATGAGAAGCAGCCCCAACCAGTAGACCGGCATGGACACGCCCAGCTGGGCAAACAGCATGGTGGCCGTATCGACCCAGGAGCCCTGCCGGATCGCCGCGATCACCCCGAGCGTCAGCCCGATCACTGTGGCAAGAAGCAGCGAAACGATGGCCAGTTCGAGCGTTGCGCCCAAACGGGTTGCAATGATCGAGGCCACTGGGCGGTTCTGGAAGATCGAGGTTCCCATATCGCCCTGCAACAGCCCGGCGAAATAGTCCCAGAGCCTTATGTACCAGGGATCATTGAGCCCCAAGCTGTTGCGCAGATTCTCGATAGCCTCGGCCGAAGCTTCCTGCCCAAGCAGCACCGCTGCGAGATCGCCGGGAATGAGCAGCAGAAGTCCGAAAGTGATGACCACCATGCCAATTGCCATGGGAACCATCAGAAGGAGGCGGCGGGCAACATAGGCTAGCATGGCGTCCACCTGAAATGTGTGTGTGAGGAAAGGATCATTGTCTCAAAAGGTCTAGCCGATCACCACTTGGTCGATGGCGCGGGGATATTTTGTCATGCTGTCGGGGCCGCCAGCGGCGATCAGTACGGTGTCGGCGATGCGGTAGCCGGCAAAGCCGGGCACGAAGATCGCCGGCTCACTCGAGGTCACCATGCCGGGCTCGAGAATGGTGTCGTCACCGGCTTCTACCCAGGGTGGCTCGTGGAACATCACGCCCATGCCGTGTCCGACCCTGTGCACGAGATATTCGCTCATGCCGCTGTCGCGGATATAGGCGAGCGCCAGATTGTCGGCGGACGCGCAGGTGTGCCCGGCAATCAGCGCTGCCGTAGCCATGCGCTGGGCTTCGAAGGCCACTGCATAGTGACCTTCCTGCTCTTTGGTCGGCTCGCCGATGAACAGCGTCCGCTCGCTTTCGGCGGCCCGACCGCCCACCCGGCAACCGAGCGATAAAATGATGCTCTCGCCGCGCTTGACCGGATTGCCTGTCGGCATGCCGTGCGGAAAGGCCGAGCGGGCGCCCGAATAGACAAGTCCGCTGGCCAGTCCCTGCACGAGCATGAGATCTGCATGTTCCTCATGCATGATCCTCATGGCGTGGCGCGAAACAAAGGATTCGATTTCGATCTCGCTCGGCAGCGTATCCCCCGACGCCATGGCATCGGCAATCAGACTGACGCCGGCGGTGACCATCGCGTCGGAAATCCGCGCCGCTTCACGGTGCAAAATGATTTCCTCGGGATATTTGATGAGCCGCATCTGCCCGACCAGATTTGTCGGCTTGCACGTCCTTGCATTGGGAAAAGCCGCTTCGATCTGGCTCACCCGGGCCAGCGAAATCGCGTGGCTGTAGGCGACGGTGCCCTTCATGTCGGGAAAGGCGCGGCCCAGGACGTCAAAGGGTTTGTCGATGCCGGGAAATTCGAAATAGACGATCGGCTCTGCGGCGATGTCCTGATGCGCCGCATGGGCGCGCTCCAACTCGGGGATCAAAAGCCAGGCGCCGTCCTGGGTGATCGCAAAGACCACCGGGCGCTCGGTCGTGTAGTGGGAAAACCCGGTCGTATAGATGACGTCGTCATTGGAATCGAGCAGCAGCAGATCGATATCGGCAGCCGCCATGCGCTTGCGGATATCGGCGTGAACCTTGGCGTAGAAATCGGCGCCGAGCACCTGATGGAAAGTCATTCCGGGCTCCGTAGTCGGGAGGGATGACCGGCGCGGGGGCCCGCGCCGGTCCGATACAATCAGTCGGAGAGCCCGATCAGGCCGCGCAGCGTACCGCGCGGATTGGCTTCGACTTCGACCGGAAGGTCGTTGGCGTAGAACAGCTGATAGCCCTGGGCCGAGATGATGTAATAGGGCAGCTCTTCGGCAAGGATTTCGGCGGCACCCTGATAGGCGGCGGCGCGTTCAGCCTGATCGAGGCTGGAACGGCCCTCTTCGAGCAGAGCATCGACTTCGTCGTTGGAATAGCCGCCCCAGTTTGTCGAACCACCAGTGGTCAGCTGGGCGTAGAGCAGCCGGTCGGGATCGACCAGGTTCAACCAGCCGAGCAGGGCGATCTGGTGCTGGCCCTGCTGCACGTAATTGGTCGAGAACGACGGCCAGTCACTGATCTGGATTTCCGCATCCACGCCTGCAGACTGGAAAACCGCCTGCAGATATTCGACCGACTGCACCCGGTTGGGATCTTCGCTGTGGGTTGAGAGCACCACATGGAGCGGCTCACCGTCCTTGTCGAGGATGCCGTCGCCATTGGTATCGGTCCAGCCCAGTTCGGCGAACTTTTCAACCGCTGCCGCCGTATCGAAGACCGGCTGGGAGATCGCCTCGTCATAGGCCCAGGAGGTCGGCAGCAGCACCGAGTGCGCGACTTCGTCAACGCCCTGGTAGATCTGGTTCACGATGGTATCCTGATCAACCAGCATGGCGAAAGCCTGCCGCATTTCCGGATCCGACAGCAGCGGATCGGAGACGTTGAAGTTGAGATAGGTGACGCCAAGGCCCGCCATGATGGCATTGCCGAACCGGTCGTCACCGGCCAGCCGCTCAATATCCTGCGGCGAAAGCGGGGACTGGACGACGTCGAGATCGCCGGCCTCGAACGCCTGGGCGCGGGCCAAATTGTCGCCGATGATCTGGAGCGTGACGTTCTCGATTTCCGGAGCCGAGCCCCAATAGTTTTCGTTGGCTTCAAGCTCGATGCTGCTGCCGCTGTTCCAGGTCGCAAGCTTCATCGGACCGGCGCCGATGGGTTCGAGCCCGATATCGGTGCCACCTTCGACGGCGGCCTTGGAGACGATGCCCATGTCCAGATAGGACAGGAGCGGCGCATAGGGAGCCGAAAGGTTGAATTGAACGGTGCGCTCATCGACGGCCTCGATCGAGTCGATCGGGGTATAAAGCGCGCGCTGTGGCGCATTGAAATCGGGGTCGAGGATGGTTTCGTAGGTGAAAACCACATCCTCGGCGGTCAGCGGGCTGCCATCCGAAAAGGTAAGGTCGGGCCGCAGCGTGAAGACGATGGTTTGTGGATCGGGGCTTTCCCAGCTCTCGGCAAGCTCGGGCACGGCCTCGAGATTTGGCGCGATTTCCACAAGACCAGAATAGATCAGGTTTGCCGTGCGCGACGCTGTCGTGTCGCGCGTCAGCCGCGGGTCGAGCGTGCCGGCATCCACATCGGTGCCGATGACGATGGTGTCGGTTTCCTGCGCGACAAGCGCGGTGGCCGGAGCCAGTGTGACGGCGATAGCCGCTGTGGTGGAAAGGAGAAATGCCTTCATGATTGTTCCCTTTGTTAAATCAGCCGTGATGGATGGAACTCAGTTTCCCATGGGTCTTGCTGCCACCTTCTGGGATGGATGACTTGCGCTTAGTCCTCGCGCCTTCTGCCGTCTTAAGTCGGCGAGATGCGGCGCAAGGACATTCTCGACGGCACCCGGATCGGGCGCGTGCCGGTATTCGAAACAGGGGATGCCATCGGGCACGTGCTCTGCGACGTGATCGGCGCCAGAGGCAAAGATCACGGCGGTGCACTGGGCCAGCGTTTCTTCAAGGTCGGACGCAGAGGACCAGGTCACCTTGATGTCGGAGACATGGGGGGCGAACTCGCGCACGCTTGGGCGCATGATGGCGATGTATTCCTTGAAGTGGGTAATCGCGGCGACCTTGGTGCGCGGGTCGAGCCGCGCCAGGTTCTGCCGCGTCTGCTCGGATGGAATGAACCGCAGCCCCAGGATGTTGTCGCTGTCGACATGGGAGCGCACCTCGGCCTCGCGATTGACGAAGGTCAGCACCAGATCGGCCTTGCGGCACGCTTCGCGCAACGTGTCAGAGCCCGAAAGACTGTCGAGCGTTATCAGGCGCACCTTGTCTTCGGGGGCAAGGGCGGGGCGGATCTGTTCGACATAATCGCGGCCCGGGCCCTCGAATATGCATACAAAGACGATGCTCAGACCGTCGCCGCCTCGGGGAAACTGTGACTGCGCGTTGATCATCGAGATCAGCGACAACGTTGAAATGCCCAGATTGTCGGCCTTCTCGATCAGCGCGCCGATATCGGCGCGCAAGGCATCGAGCGGGTTGGAGCCGGACAGCCCTATCTTTGGGTCCTGAATGGCAAAGGCGCCCAGCCCATGGCGCATTTCCACAAGGCCTTCATCGCGGAGCTGCTTGTAAACCTGGGCAACGGTCATCGGCGCGATGCCGATATCGGCAGCGAGCGTGCGCACCGAAGGCAGCTTTGCACCATCGGGAATGTCGCCGAAGCTGAGCATGTAGGCCAGCAGGCCATGCAATTGCGTTCCCACCGGAACGGGGAGCGACTTGTCGATGCTGGACGCGTCTAGCGTGAACATTTAGGTGTGCTATCCATTCAGTACACCCTCAACGGTTGCACGGTAATTTTTTCAGCGCAAGAGGGTGTGAGAAATTTTTGTACACAAATTGCATACGCCATTTATTTGTGCATTTATGCCGGAAGCGCTAGGCAAAGATGGGGCCGATGGTGGTCATCCCACTGACACACAGGGCCCCATGCTGCCGCAGCTTTCTGATTTATCGCGATGAAAGGGTGTACTAGTGGATTATATCAACCTCGGAAAAACCGGCCTGAAAGTGTCGCGCCTCGTTCTGGGCTGCATGACGTTCGGCTCGTCGAACTGGGCGCCCTGGGTGCTCGGCGCCGAGGCCTCGCGCCCCATCATCGACAAGGCTCTCGATCTGGGCATCAATTTCTTCGATCTGGCCGATGTCTATTCGCTGGGCGAGAGCGAGACCGTGGTGGCCGAGGCGCTCAAATCGGTGCCGCGCCACAAATTGGTGCTGGGCACCAAGCTCTATAACGCCATGAGCAATGACCCCAACGACCGCGGCCTGTCGCGCAAGCATGTGTTCGAGGCGGTCGATGCCAGTCTCAAGCGCCTGGGCACCGATTACATCGACCTCTACCAGCTCCATCGCTTCGACTATGATACCCCGCTCGAGGAGACCCTCGATGCACTCAACGACGTCGTGCGCGCCGGCAAGGTGCGCTATCTCGGCGCGTCCTCGATGCATGCCTGGCAGTTCATGAAGGCCATTGGCATCCAGCGCGCCAATGGCTGGGCGCCGTTCGTGTCCATGCAGAACCACTACAATCTGATGTATCGCGAGGAAGAGCGCGAAATGCTGCCGCTTTGCCGCTCCGAAGGGATCGGCGTGATCCCCTGGAGCCCCTTGGCCCGTGGTCGCCTGGCCGGACGCGGCGGGGAGGCAACGACCCGCTCCCAGACCGACAAGACCGCCAACGCGCTCTATGATGCAACGCTCGAACAGGATGAAGCGGTGATTGCCGCGGTGCGCACCGTCGCCGAGCGCCATGGACGTCCGATGGCCCAGATCGCCTATGCCTGGGTCGCCTCGCGTCCCGGCATTACGGCGCCCATCGTGGGCATTTCCAAGCTGCACCAGTTTGACGATGCCCTCGCCGCGCTCGAAGTTCAATTGTCCGACGAGGACGTGGCGCTCATGGAAGCGCCCTATCGGCCCAAGCCTGTGGCCGGCCATATTTAGAGCGCTTTCAGCAAAAGTGAGAACCTGTTTTGCGGTTCGAAAGAGCGAGACAGGGAATGAGGAGTTGAAGATGAAACCGGGACAAGACCTGGCTGAAATCACCGCCGGGATCGACCGGCTCTATAGGGACCAGCAGCAGGGGGAAGGCTTTCTCGACGCCGAGGGCCTGATCCCGGTCGCCGTTGCCCCCGTTGAGCCGCGCAGTTTTGGCGACTACGCCGAGGCGCGCGACGCTCTGGCAAAGCTCTCGGAAACGCTCGATAGCGCCGTCGACACCCAGTTGCGCCGTGACTATCTCGCCGAGATGATCGATTCCCTTGACGTTCTCATGGACACGTTCGAGGGCAAGCCTGTCGGTTTTGCCGAGCGGCTCAGGCGACAGATCCGGGTCGACATCACGCTGGTTGGTGACGATATCCTCGATGCCTACCGCGCAACGATCCGCAACGGGCTCGACGAGTTGGGCTATCGCGACGGCGATCTGGCGGCCGACATCGCCCGCTGGGAGACCGAAACCATAGTGCCGCGCGACACGGTCATCGTCGTGCTTGAGGATTTTCTCAGGCAGTCGCGCCAGCGCGCCGCGGCGATGTATGATTTTTCCCACGAGTGGATCGAGCCGGTGGGCGTCACCCAAAAGCCCTTTGCCGCCTATTGCGACTACCCGGGGCGTCAGGTTCTGCTCAACCTCGATTTCCCGTATACGGTCTATGCCCTCAAGCATCTGGCGACCCATGAGGCGTTCCCGGGGCATCTTGTGCATCTGGGGCTGCGCGAGCGCTATGTCGCGGACGGTTCCATGCCGCTCGACGGCGCGCAGGTGGTCACCAGTTCGGCCTCGAGCGCATTGTTTGAAGGTATTGCCGACAACGGCATGGCCTTTCTCGACTGGCTCGATACCCCCGGCGACCAGATCGCTGTCGCGCTGCAGCGCCTCCGCAGCGCCTTGCGCTGCAATGCGGCATGGATGATGCACGAGGAGAAAAAATCGATCGAAGAAATCGTGCCGACCATCGCTGCCCAGGGCTATCAGGCCCCCGAAACGGTCAGCGGGCGGCTGGCCTTCCTCCATCACGATCTCAGGGCACCCTTCGTTTATGCCTATTGGTGCGGGGATATGGCCGTGGAAAAGGTCTGGAAGGAGGTGCCCGCCTCCGAGCGCAAACGGTTCTGGCACTATCTTTACGGCACCATGCACACCCCAACGACGCTGGCGAGATACTGGCAATAGAGATCTGCCGCACCAATCGATCTGCCAATTAAGCTTGTCCTAAGAGTTGCCCCCTCATAGTCGCTGCGTCAGTGGCTGTGGGGGCAGTGCATGCGTTTGCTTATTGTTGACGATAGCCGATCGAGCCTTGCGCTTATCGGAGCGATAATCGGCGAAGTGGTGCCCGGCGAGATCGAGCTGTGTCTCAATCCGCGCGAGGCGGTCCAGCTCTGCCGCGAACGCCAGTACGATCTGGTGATCGTCGATCACATAATGCCCGAGATGGACGGCGTCGAGTTCACCGCGGCCTTGCGCGCCCGGCCTGCTTACAGTCTGGTTCCCATCGTCATGGTGACGTCCGATGCCGACAGGACGGTCCGCATCGAGGCGATCAAGGCCGGCGCGTCCGATTTTCTGCAAAAGCCGTTCGATCCCACCGAATTGCAGGCCCGCGTTGCCAATCTTCTGGCCCTGCGCAAGGCACAGGTCCAACTTGCCGACCGGGCCCAATGGCTGGCCCGTGAAGTCGAGCGCGCCACTGCCCATCTTCTGGCCCGCGAGGAAGAAATCATCTATCGGCTGGCCCGCGCCATCGAATATCGCGACGGCGATACGGGCGGTCACGTCTCCCGGGTCGCCCAGATCAGCGAACTCATCGCTGAGGGCATTGGGCTGCCCGAGCACAGATGCCGCATGATCTACCTGGCCGCACCCCTGCACGACATCGGCAAGATCGGCATCGCCGATGCCATTCTGAGCAAACCCGGCAAGCTGACGCCTGCCGAATTCGCCACGATGCAGGAGCACGTGACAATTGGCGCGCGCATTCTCGAGCGCGGCAGCTCCGATCTGATCAAGACTGCCGAGTTGATTGCCCAGAGCCATCACGAGCGCTGGGACGGCACCGGTTATCCCGACAAGCTCTCTGGCACCGATATTCCTGTCGAGGCCCGCATCGTTGCCATCGCCGATGTCTTTGATGCCCTGTGTTCCGAACGCCCCTATAAGGCTGCCTGGACGGTCGAAGCCGCCTATGCCGAAATTATCCGCTGCAGCGGCAGCCATTTCGATCCCGGTTGCGTTGCCGCCTTCCGCGCCAAATGGTCCGAGATCAATGCGCTCATCGGCGGCACCGAGTTGCCCGAGGCCGCAGGCTTTTAGGCCCGCTCCCTAACGCGCCGGTCGCCGCCAGCCCGTTGATGTTTCCAATCCCAAATTTTTTTCAGGCCGGGATGATCCGCGTCCGCGCGGATCATGGCAGTTGGGCATGCCGGCGCGTCAGTCGCCTGGCGGTTGCTTTAGACCTGCAGGCAATGCGGTTCTGTCCACAAAGCATTGAGCCGGCTGCCAGGTCTATGTCCGGCGCGAGAATCAAGAGCACGATAAAGTATTTCGCATGTGTTGCTCCCGAGTCGATTCGGAATCGAAATCCGAACGACTCTGAGATTGTGTGGATAGATTCCGCGAAGACTCCAGAGAAGTAAAGTAATACTCTCGTTTAATTTAATTTTTATGTTTGAATTGTCAAACGAAGTACTCAGATGAACTGTAAAATTGTAACTGTTGTTTAATAATTGAATGCAAGTGTATTTCCATATTCCGGGGGAATACACGGTTGATGGTGGTGCTGCGTTGGAGCGGTGCGGCTGTCGGCAAGAATGGTTTGCGCCTTCTGCTCCCGGCCATCGCAACGGCAGGAGAGACAGAATGTCATCCAGACCCCTACGCCTATCGGGTACCGCCCATGCCCGATAAAGACTGCTATACGCTCGTTCTGGGCGCCGATGCAGGCATCAAATCCGCACAGAACGTCGCGACCAGCCTGGCCCGGGCCCTTTCCGAACACGACCACATCGCCCTCGATACCCAAACGCTGTCCGGGGCTGACATCACCACAGTTCAAACGCTATTGGCCGCGCGGGCAAAAGCCGAGCAGACGGGCAAGACGCTCGAGATGCTCGCGCCCATCGGCGCACCGTTGAGTGCCGTACTTGTGTCCGCCGGATTTCTCGGTTCCGGCCAGGAGCACGCCGGGTTCTGGACCGGGGTCACAAAACAGCAGGCGGGGCACTGACCATGAGCAAGACAATCCTGACAATCGACGATTCCGCATCCATCCGCCAGATGGTGTCCATGACCCTGACGGCGGCGGGCTTTGAGGTCATTGAGGCCGCCGACGGTGCCGAAGGCTACGACAAGGCCATCGCCCAGCCGGTTCACGCGGTGCTCACCGATCTCAACATGCCGGTCCTCAACGGCATCGAGTTCGTGCGCAAATATCGCACCCCCCCCGCAAGCAAGGGGATACCGATCATTCTTTTGACCACCGAGTCCGATGACGAGCTCAAGCGCCAGGCCAAGGAGGCCGGGGCTACCGGGTGGATCGTCAAGCCTTTCAAACAGGATCAGCTTCTGGCTATCATCAAGAAGGTGGTAGGCGCATGAACATGTCCGATCCCACAGATACCTTTCGCCAGGAAGCCCGCGAGCTTCTCGAACAACTCGAAGCCGGCCTGCTCGATCTCGAACAGGATCCCGCAAATTCCGATCTCATCAATTTCGCGTTCAGGGCTCTGCACACGATCAAGGGGTCCGGAGCCATGTTCGGCTTCACGCATGTCGCCGAGTTCGTGCATGAATTCGAGACGGCCTTCGACCGGGTCCGCAAGGGACAGAGCGCGGCCAACAAGGCGCTCATCGAAGTCGCGCTCGACGCCAAGGATCATATCCACCGCCTGATCGAAGACCCCGAAGCCGAAGTGGCCGGTGGCGACGAAATCCTCGCCGCGCTGCGCCTCATCGTGGATGGTGGCGCCCCCGTGCAGGAAAGCGATAAGCTGGTCGAAGCGCCGCTCGCCGACAGTGCGCCCTCGGCCGAAGCGGCCAAATGGTGGCGGCTGGTCTTCTATCTTCCCTCAGACTGTCTTGCCTTTGGCACCAATCCGATCCTCTTGCTCGAAGAACTCGCCGAACTCGGGCCCAATCGGGTCCTCGCGCTGACCGATCGCATCCCCGATCTCGAGATTCTCGATCCCGAAGTGCCCCATATCGGCTGGCAGGTCGATATCGAGGTCGCCGATCCCGCCGCGGCAATCGAGGACATCTTCATGTTCCTGCGCGACAGCATGGAACTGAGCCTGTCGGAGCTCGAGGAGGCTCCGGCGCAGCCTGAGACACCAGCCGCCCCGGATACCGCTTCGGCCCCGGTCGTGGCCGAAACGCCCGCCGTCTCCAACCCGGCACCGACCCCTGCCCCTAAACGGGGGAAGCCCGCCGAAAAGACCGAGCCCGACCGCAGTGCCGCCACCTCGCTGCGTGTGCCCGCCGAACGGCTCGATGAACTCATGGATCGCGTCGGCGAACTGGTCATCGCACAGGCCCGGCTGACCCAGATCGCTGCGACAAGTTCGGACACGGCGCTCAAAACCATTGCCGAGGAACTCGAACGGCTCTCCTCGGGACTGCGCGACACCTCCATGGGCATCCGTATGGTGCCCATCGGGTCGCTGTTCGGTCGGTTCCGGCGCCTTGTGCACGACCTTTCGGGTGAGTTGGGCAAGCCCATCGAATTCGTGACCGCCGGCGAGGACACAGAACTCGACAAGACAATGATCGAGCGGCTGGCCGACCCGCTGGTTCATCTGATCCGCAACGCCATGGATCACGGTCTGGAAAGCGCCGAGGCCCGTGCGGCGTCGGGCAAGCCCGCCAAGGGCACCGTGCGGCTTTCGGCCGTTTATTCGGGTGCCGAAGTCGCCATTTCGGTGTCCGACGACGGGGCCGGGCTCGATCCCGCGCGCATTCGCGCCAAGGCCGAGGAAAACGGGCTGATAACCCCAGAGACCAAACTCACCGAGCAGGAACTCTATCACCTGATCTTTGCGCCGGGCTTTTCGACGGCCAAGGAGGTGACGTCGCTCTCGGGCCGTGGCGTGGGCATGGATGTGGTCAAGCGCACGATCGACGGGCTGCGCGGAACCATCGATCTCACGACGGTCCCCGGCCAGGGCACAACGGCGACACTGCGCCTGCCCTTAACGCTTGCCATCATCGACGGCATGCTCGTGCGGGTCGGCAATGGCCGCTACACAATTCCCCTGGCCGCCGTCGAGGAATGTGTGGAACTGCCCGAAGGCATCGAGGCACACGCAAAGGGGCGCAATTTCCTCGATATCCGAGGCTCTCTCGTGCCCTATCTGCGGTTGCGCGAGGTGTTCGGCACCTCTGCTCCACCCGAACCGTTCCAGAAAGTGGTCATCGTCGCCTCGGGCGAGGGCCGTGTCGGGCTGGTGGTCGATCAGATCATCGGCAACAACCAGACGGTCATCAAACAGCTCTCAAAGCTGCACTCGTCCATCAAATCCTTTTCGGGTGCGACCATTCTCGGTGACGGCATGGTGGCATTGATCCTCGACACCGCCCATCTGGTCGCTTCCGGCCAGCCCCAGGGCGAGAGCTACAGCCTGAGCGGGAGAGCCGCATGAGCGCGCCAGCCATTTCAATGAACGCCCTAACCATCCGCCTCGATGACGAGCTGTTTGCCGTCGAGGCCAGTCAGGTGCGTGAAATCCTCGACCTCGTGCCGATCACCGAAGTGCCCAACGCACCCGCCTTTGTCGGTGGGCTGATCAATGTGCGCGGACGCGTCGTACCGCTGGCCGACCTGCGTGTCATGTTCGGCATGGAACGGCCCGAGCCCGACGAGGAAACCCGAATCGTCGTCATGGAAGTCAATATCGGCGGTGAACCCACCATTGCCGGCATCCTTGCCGACAAAGTCCACGATGTCACCGACATCGAAGCCGCCTCGATTGAAGAGGCACCCAAGGTCGGCATGCGTTGGAAGCCCGAGTTCGTCAAGGGCATCGGCAAGCGCAATGGCGGCTTCATCATCATTCCCGACATGGAAAAAATATTCGAAACGCCGGGCGATAGAACTTCGCCCGCTGCAGCATCAGAAGAAAGGTCTGCATTGTGAGACTGACTATCAAGACAAAACTGGCGGCGGTCTTCGGCGTCGTCGTCGCCCTTTCGGCAGGAAGCATGTTCATTGCCCTGCAGAATTTGGGGCAGCTCAACACCGAGCTCGAAACCATTGTCAATGTCCGGTCGGCCAATCTGGTCACCTCGGCGGAAATGCAGACCAGCCTTGAAAGCCTTGGCTCGCGCATCCGCGCCCAGATACTGACCACCGACCCCGTGGTAAAGGACGATTATGTCGCCTCGATCCGCAGCGACTACGATGAACTGGTCGATGGACTTGCCACCCTCGATGCCAATGCAAGAGACCCCTTCATCCGTGAGCAGCTGCCGGCATTCGGCACAAAGCTCGAAGAGCTGTGGGCCTCGGTCAACCGGGCGACCGAGTTGACGCTCAAGAATTCCGATGCGGCCGCGCTCGCCGTCAGCCGCAGTGATGGCAGCGGTACGCTTGGCGTGTTCGAGGAGACCATGGCGGCGCTACGGACCTCGTTGCAGCGCAAGGTTGACGCTGGCGATCTTTCGGCTTTCCCCGCCTATCGGGCCGCCACTGAAATGTTCCTGACCGGTACCGACATGTTCCGCCAGCAGCGCAACGTGCTTCTGGCCGCATCGCAGGACCGTGAGCTCCAGGAAACATGGCATGCCGATTATTTGACCGGCGTGCAAGCCAATGCCGGACGAATCCCGGACATGCAGCGCACGATGCCGATGTCGGACATGGCGTTGTTCAACGCCGCCCGCGACGCCTATGAGGATATGGTAGCCGCCATGAACAGCGCCGTTGCCATCAGCGTTGAGAATGGCGATTTTTTTGCCATGGAAGAGCTTGAAGTCGCCAGCGTTCTGCGCCGGGAGGCCGATGCCATCCTGCAGGCCATGATCGATCGCAATCAGGACATCATGGTTCAGGCCGATGCCGAGGCCCAGGCACTCTACGAGAATTCGATGATGCTGCTGATCGGGCTGCTTGTCGGTTCCGCTCTTATCGCGCTTCTGGCTGCCATCTGGATCGTCGTTTCGATCTCGCGGGCTCTCTCCAGCGCCGTGCGTCTGGCCGATGAAGTGGCTGCCGGCAATCTCAACGCCAGTGCCGACAACAAGTCCGATGACGAAGTGGGCGATCTGATCAAGGCGCTCAACGCCATGACCGCCAAGCTGCGTGAAGTGGTTGCCGAGGTGACCTCCGCAACCCGCAACGTTGCCGCCGGTTCTCAGGAAATGTCGGCAACCGCCGAACAGCTGAGCCAGGGCGCCACCGAACAGGCCTCTTCGACCGAGGAAGCCTCCGCGTCCATGGAAGAAATGGCCGCAACCATCAAGCAGTCGGCCGACAACGCCTCCCAGACCGAAAAGATCGCCCGCCAGTCCGCGGCCGATGCCATCGCCTCGGGTGAAGCTGTCGACAATGCGGTCAGCGCCATGCAGACCATTGCCGAAAAGATCATGGTGGTCCAGGAAATCGCCCGCCAGACCGATCTGCTCGCCCTTAACGCAGCCGTGGAAGCGGCCCGTGCAGGCGAACACGGCCGCGGCTTTGCGGTCGTGGCGTCCGAAGTGCGCAAGCTCGCCGAACGCAGCCAGGCGGCCTCGGCCGAAATTTCCACCCTCTCGGGCGATACGGTCAAGGCGGCCCAGTCGGCCGGCGAAATGCTCTCCAAGCTGGTCCCCGACATTCAGCGTACAGCCGAACTCGTCGAGGAAATCTCGGCCGGCAGCCGCGAACAGAATGCCGGTGCAGCCCAGATCAATACGGCCATCCAGCAGCTCGACAAGGTCACCCAGCAAAACACCTCGGCTGCCGAAGAGATGTCGGCGACGTCCGAGGAACTGGCCAGCCAGGCCGAACAGCTCCAGGCTGCCATCGGGTATTTCCGTATCGATGGAAAAGCCATGCCCGCGCCGGCCAATACGGTCGCCGCACCCTCGGCCAGGCCCGATCTCAAGCGCGAGATTCTGGCAAAGGCACCCCATATGAAAAAGGCGCCCGCCAAGGGTTCGTCTTCTTCGGGTGGCGGGTTCGATCTCGATCTGGACGAAGGCCAGGACGATCTGGATTCCCAATTCACCCGCCGCGGCGCGGCCTGATCGGGACCTGTCATGGCTGAGCAAATTCAGTATGTAACGCTCGGTGTCGCGGAGGAAATCTTCGCGGCCCCGGTGGCCACGGTCCAGGAAATCCTGGACATGCTGCCCATCGCCCGCCTGCCGCGCGCGCCCGAAAACCTGCTCGGCATGATCGATGTGCGCGACAAGGGCGTGCCGGTGCTCGACCTGCGCCTGACCCTTGGCATGGCGCCGGCCGCCGATACCGAAAACACCCGTATCGTGGTTCTCACCATCAACGGGCCCGACGGCCCGGTGACCCTGGGCCTGCGAACCGACAAGGTGTTCGAGGTGACGGTGTTGGACTCCGACACGCTCGATCCGGCACCCGCCGTCAGTTCCGGCTGGAGCGGGCACTGCATTGCCGGCATCGGCCGCCGCAATGGAAGCTTTGTTACCGTGCTCGATCTCGACGGTCTGTTCGGTGACATCGTCAAGCAGCCGATCCTCGCAGCGTGACAAAATTTTCGGTTGGCCGGGCACCCCGGCCAGCCGCCCGCCATGGAGTTTGAATTGTCCGCCCTAGCCCGCATTTCCAACGATATCGATGAAGACGACCGCCTCAGCGAAGCCGATTTTCAGCGCATCTCTGCGCTGATCGGCCGTGAGGTCGGCATCAAGCTCCCGCCCACCAAACGCCTGATGGTGGAAGGGCGACTGCGCCGCAGAATGCGGGTTCTGGGTATGACCAGCTTTTCGGCCTATGGCGCCCATCTTTTCAGGCAGGGCGGGCTCGAAGCCGAACTGCCCTATCTCATCAACGCCGTCACCACCAACAAGACCGATTTCTTCCGCGAGCCCGAACATTTCGATCTCATGGAAAAGCTCATGGTCCCCAAGCTGCTCGAAGCTCGACGCAACGAGCGCATGCCGCTCCTCAAGGTGTGGAGCGCCGCCAGTTCGACGGGGGCCGAGCCCTATACCGCCGCCATGGTGCTGGCCGATATTGCCGCCCAGCGCCGCGATTTCCGCTTTGTGCTGCTGGGCACCGACATTTCCACCGACGTTCTCGATCAGGGCCGAAGGGCGGTCTATCCGGCCGAACAGATCGCGCCGGTGCCGCCGGCCAAGCAGAGCCGCTATCTGATGTTCGCCCGGCGGACCGGGCCGCGCCCCGAAGTGCGCATCGTGCCCGAATTGCGGCGTCTGGTCCGGTTCCAGCGCCTCAACTTGATGGATGGGACCTATCCCTTCGATCGTGACGTCGACATCATCTTGCTGCGCAACGTCCTGATCTACTTTGAAAAGTCCGATCAGGAAGCGGTTATCAACCGTCTGGTGGGCCATTTGCGGCCCGGCGGATATCTGCTGCTCGGTCATTCGGAATCGATGATCGGCACCTCGGTTACCATGCGTCAGGTGGCGCCCGCCGTGTTCCAGAAGGCGGGGGCGTAGCCATGAGCGAGAAAATCCGCGTGCTGATTATCGATGACAGCGCCTCGGTGCGCTTAACGCTCAGCGATATCATTTCCGCCGATCCCGACCTTGAGGTCATGGCCACGGCCTCAGACCCTTATGTCGCCGCCGAGCGCATCCGCCAGGAAGTGCCCGACGTGATTTTCCTCGACATCGAATTGCCGCGCATGGACGGGTTGACCTTCCTGCGCAAGATCATGTCCCAGCGGCCCATCCCCGTGGTCATCTGCTCGAGTCTGGCCGAAGCCGGGTCGGACACCTTCATGCAGGCGCTCGAGGCCGGCGCCGTCGATGTGGTGGCCAAGCCCCGCGTCGATACGGCCCAGTTCCTCAATGAATCGCGCATGCGCATCTGCGATGCGGCCAAGGGCGCCGCCCACGCCAAGATGCGGGGAATGAAAAAGCAGGCGCCGGCCCTCGCGGTCGAATCCAAGCTCACCGCCGATGCCATATTGCCCGCCATTTCCGAAACCCGCCGCAAGAGCCTGATCGAGCGCATTCCGGTGACCGAACCGATCGTCGTCATCGGGGCATCGACCGGGGGCACCGAAGCGCTGCGCGAAATTCTCGAGGCCCTGCCGGCGAACTGCCCGCCCATCCTGATCGTTCAGCACATGCCGGAAAAATTCACCGGCGCCTTCGCTCGACGCCTCGATGCCGGTTGTGCGGTTTCGGTCAGGGAAGCCCAGGATGGCGAGCTCGTGCGGCCCGGTCAGGTGCTGATGGCACCGGGCAATTACCACATGATGCTGGTGCGCAACGGCCCGCGCTACACTGTCAAGATTACCGACGGCCCTCACATATCGCGCCACCGTCCATCGGTCGACGTGCTGTTCCGCTCCACCGCCCAGACTGCCGGCCGCAACGCACTGGGCATCATCCTGACCGGTATGGGCGATGATGGCGCGCGCGGTCTTCTGGAAATGCGCGAAATGGGTAGCCCCACCATCGCCCAGGACGAGGAAACCTCGGTGGTGTTCGGCATGCCCAAGGAAGCCATCCAGCGCGGCGCCGCGGGGCGGATCCTTCCGCTCGGAAAAATCGGCGATGAAATCGTGGCGTTCGGCCACAAGGCCAAACGGCCCGGAGAATGAATTTTATGACCATGTCCGCTACACCTCCCGCCATAAATCAGCTTGCCGCCGATCTGGCCGGGCACCGGGAACAGATCGAAACCGCCTTCGTGTCGGTCGGCGGATGCCTTTCGGAGGGCGCTTCGCTCCTCAACAAGCTCATAAAGCTCTTCGATGCGCTGCCCGATGCCCTAAAGGGTGCCGAGGTCGAACAGGCGACGGGCCACCTCCAGGCGGTCGCCAGCCGCGCGGCCACCCTCTCGGACGCCTTCGGGCAGGAAAGGATCGATCTCGAACGTCTGTTCGAAGTGGTTCGCTCCGCCCATCTCCCGATTTCCGATCTGCACAGAACCATCAAGATGATGGGCATCGTTTCGATAAATGCGCGCGTGACCGCCGCCAGCATCGCCCAGGACAGCGACGATTTCGATGTGTTCACCACCGATATCGCGACGCTTTCGGAATCCGCCACCCGCACGCTCAAGGAATTTTCGCAGGTCTATCGCCAGCTCGTCGTTGAAGTCGATGCCGCAGTCAGTCAGCGCAATCGCTTCGAGGGCGCCCATGCCCATACGCTTTCCGATCTGGCGACACGGCTGGCCGCCACATTGCGCGCCCTGGAAAGCCAGCGCGCCTCGGCGGTCGATGGCAGTGCCGAAACCAGCCGGCTCTCGCGTCAGATTGTCGGGCAGATCGGCAGCGCGGTGATGGCTCTGCAGGTCGGCGATGCCACTCGCCAGCGGCTCGAACACATCGAGGCCGGTCTCGGTCATCTGGCCGGCGTGCTGTCGGGTGAACCGGCATTCGATATCGAGTTAAAGCCCGAAGATCAAAGTCAGGCCCTTGGGGTAATCGCTTCGCTCGAACAGGCGCAACTGGCCGAGACGGCGCATGATTTCGGCGTCGAGGTAAGCGATGCCGAACGCTCCCTTGCCGCACTTGCCGCCGATGCCGAAACGATCATGGCGCGCAGTCGCGGGCAATATGGCTCGGACGCCGGCAAATCGTCATCCATCGCCAGCCTGAGCGACCAGTTGCGGGCCGCCGTATCCCTTCTGCGCAATTTCGAAGCCGAACGGGCCAAGCTCGAGGCGGTGGCCGCAACGGTCCAGCGCACGGTGCGCGTATTGCTCGGCCATGTCGAAGCCGTTCAGGATGTCGAGGCCAATATGCGCCTTGTCAGCCTCAACGCCGCGGTGCGCTGCGCCCAGCTCGGCCCGCGCGGGGCCTCGCTCACCGTCATTGCCACCCAATTGCGTGAGCTGACCAGCGAGACTGTTTTGGCCGCCGAGAGCGCCGTCGAATGGCTCAGCCAGTCCGCGGCGCTGGCCGATGCCTTCGGCGCCACCGCTTCGGCTGACGGCGCGGGGCAGGGCAAGGGGCTCGAAGAGGGCGCGACCAAGGCACTGGAGTTGCTCTCCGGGCTCGATCAGAAACTGGCCAACGCCCTGTCAAGCCTCGATACCGATGGCACCAAGGTCATTGCACTGCTTCAGATGGCGGCAAACGGGCTGGACGGCCTCGGCGCGCTGTCCGAAGCCATGGACGATATCAGAATGCAGATCGCCGGCCTGGCGCCTGGCGAGGTGCCTTCAGAGCACACCGCCGAGTTGGCCGGACTCATCGCCGGGTTGCGCCGGCTCTATACAATGGAGGCCGAACGCGCCGTTCATGACGCCCTTTTCGGGCCGCCTGAAACGACCGCCGCCGCCCCGGACGCCGACGACACGTTCGACGATTTCATGGCGCTCTAGTTCAGGCGCCGGACTCGGCGCGTGGGGCCAGCACGGGATCGGATGCCAGCACGGCTGCCGCGGTGTCGTCCTCGGCATCGAGCATCGAGGCCACCCGTTCGAGTGCCGCGATCAGCATGAGCTGTTCCCACTCCTCAAGACTGGAAAACGCGTCGTGAAACTGGGCGTGTGCGCCGTCGGGCGCGATCTCCAGCACCTTGCGCCCCTTGTCTGTAAGGCTCAGCCAGACCTGCCGCCGATCGGTCTGACCCTTGCGGCGCGCGACCATGTTGAGCGCTTCGAGCTTCTGGATCAGCGCCGTGGTGGTCGCCTGAGTAATCCCCATGCGCGCCGCAACCGAACCCGCTGTGTGTTCGAGCCCGTCATCGAGCAATTGCATGAAAATCAGCTGGGACGGGGTCAGCCCCGTTTCGCGCATCAGCGCCTTTGAATTGAGCTCGGTCTTGCGCAGGATTTTGCGCAGCGCCGAAAGCGCGGTCTTTGTCGGGGCTTGCACGGCGCGGCCTGGCTCCAAGACGAGTGTGTTCATGGTCTTTACCTCTGCTTGCCGGCTCTCCCAAGCCCCAACCGGTGGTGTTTTGACAAAATCATTTAGATAACACTAATGAATTTGGCAAGCGATGCCGGCTTTCCCCAGGGGATGTCCAGCGTTGCGTAATTATCATTTGAATACGTAAAGTCATGAAAAACAACAGATAATCTAAATACAGCCCGATTTGGAACGATTTCCGAGGGTTGACATTTAGTTTGTATAAGCTAACTAACTGCGCGAAAGCAAATTGGAGGCATCCCATGAAACTCGCAGCAGTCAGCGATACGGACCTCAGCGCCGACCCGCGCTCGACCATCAAGATTCGCGCTCCCAGGCGCGAAGATGGTGCCGGTGTATGGCAGCTCATTTCCGACACAACCTCGCTTGACGACAATTCGATGTATTGCAACCTGCTCCAGTGCAGCCATTTCGCGTCCACTTGCGCGCTGGCTGAAATGGACGGTGAAATCGTTGGCTGGGTTTCGGGCTATATCCCGCCCGAACACCCCGACACCTATTTCGTCTGGCAGGTCTGCGTGGCCGAAAAGGCTCGCGGCAAGGGCATGGCCAAGCGTCTCATCAATGCCGTGCTCGCCCGCAAGGTCTGCGCCAATGTCACTCAGGTGCAGTCGACCATCACCAAGGACAACAAGCCCTCATGGGCTCTGTTCGGGTCGATCGCCGAGACGCTGGACGCCGATCTAGTTCGTCAGCCGCACTTCAAGCGCGACGATCATTTTGCCGGCCTGCACGACACCGAATTTCTTGTCACCATCGGCCCGTTCGAACGCGCGGCACTGCCCGTTCGTTCTGCCGCCTAAGAGAGATAAGGAGCGCTGCCGCCACTGACTGCGGACCGGCAGCGCCATCAGATCTCATGCAGGCAAGAATTCCCCTCATTCCAAATTCCGCCGTCCCGCTCGAAGCGTCCCCGGCAAAAGTGGAAGACACTTTTGACGATCGGGAGCGCGATACGAGAAAAACAAGGAGACAAGGCACAATGACCACGACACACGAAACATTCGATCGCGTCGAGAGCCAGGTTCGCTCGTACTCGCGCAGCTTCCCCAAACTCTTTGGCAAGGCCAAGGGTTCGATCATCTACGGCGAAGACGGCCGTGAGTATATCGACTTTCTCGCCGGCTGTTCCTCGCTGAACTACGGTCACAACGACCCGGACATGCAGGCCGCCCTGGTCGATTACGTCACCTCCGACGGCATCACCCATGGGCTGGACATGTTCACAAAGGCCAAGGAAGAGTTTCTTGTGGCCTACGAGGACATCATCCTCAAGCCGCGCGGCATGGACTACAAGCTCATGTTCACCGGACCGACCGGCGCCAATGCCGTCGAGGCTGCCATCAAGCTGGCCCGCAAGGTGACCGGCCGCACCAATGTGATCGCCTTTACCAACGGCTTTCACGGCATGACCCTTGGCGCGCTGGCCGCGACGGGCAATGCCGGTAAGCGCGGCGGTGCCGGGATCGACCTCAACGGCGTCCATCGCGCCCCCTTCGAGGGCTATTTCGGTCCCGACATCGATACCGCCGACATGCTCGAGCAGATGCTCGATGATCCCTCGGGTGGCATTGATGCCCCTGCCGCGATCCTGGTCGAACCCGTACAGGGTGAGGGTGGTCTCAACGCCGCGTCGGGCGAATGGCTCAAAAAGATCGAGACCATCGCCAAGAAACATGGCGCGCTGTTCATTCTCGATGACATCCAGGCCGGGTGCGGACGCACGGGCACGTTCTTTTCGTTCGAAGAGTTCGGCCTTGACCCCGATATCATCACCCAGGCCAAATCGCTTTCGGGCATGGGCCTGCCCTTCGCTCTGACGCTTTTGAAGCCCGAACACGACATCTGGAAGCCCGCCGAACACAACGGCACCTTCCGGGGCAACAATCATGCCTTCGTCACGGCCCGCGTGGCGCTGGAAAAATTCTGGCGCGACGCTGCCTTTGCCAATTCGGTCAAGGCCAAGGGCGAGCATTTGAAGACCCGCCTCGGCGCCATTGCCAAACGGTACGGGCTGACCCTGCGCGGCCGCGGCATGATGATGGGCATCAACACCGAAAACGGTGATGTTGCGTCCGACATCTGCGCCAAGTGCTTTGACAAGGGCCTCATCATCGAGACCTCGGGTGGCCGTGACGAAGTGGTCAAGGTGCTCTGCCCGCTCGTCATCGATATCGCGCAGCTCGACAAGGGCCTCGACATTATCGAGGACGCTTTCGAAGCCGTGCTCGACAAGGATGTTTCGCGCGCCGCGGCCGAATAGTCGGCAGCGCAGCGGACGGGAGCGCTCCCAGGTTTTGGAGCGCGACTGGGAAGAAAGAAAAAGGAAATACAAAATGATCGTTCGTGATCTCGAAGACGCCCGCCAGGGCGACCGGCTCGTCAATTCCAATGGTTGGGATTCCACTCGCCTGCTGCTTGCTGGCGACGGTATGGGATTTTCGTTCCACATCACCCGCATTCACGCCGGCACCAGCCACGAGTTCCACTACAAGCACCATTTCGAGAGCGTTTATTGCGTCTCGGGCGATGGTGAGATCGAGGATCTCGAGACCGGTACGGTTTACCAGATCAAGCCCGGCGTGATGTATGCGCTCGACAAGAACGACAAGCACCGCCTGACCGCCCGCGAGGAAATGGTCATGGCATGCTGCTTCAACCCTCCGGTGACCGGCACCGAAGTCCATCGTGAGGATGGTTCATATGCTCCGGCCGCCGAGTTGGCAAAAAGCGCGTAAGGCGCCCCCACAAACCCGAACCAAGGAGTAGAGGAAGCAATGACACTCTCTGCAGTTCACACCCGATCGGATGCCTATCCAACACGACTTGCCGAGGAAGCTTGGCTCGAGCGCAAAGACCCTGTGTTTTGGGGCAACTGGACGCCGCAGGCGCCGTTGACCCGCGCCCAGACCGAAGACTTCGACAAGAACGGCTTCCTCGTCCTCAACAATGTTTTCTCACCCGCCGAGGTGGCAAAGCTTCAGGCCGAATCGCGCCGTCTGCGCTCGGGTGAAGCTGGCCTCAACTCCGATAATGTGGTGACCGAACCTGAATCGGATGCGGTGCGCACCATTTTCCGGCTTGAGGACGAAAGCGCCCTGTTCAACCGGGTGGCCCGCGACGAGCGGATTGCCGGCAAGATCCGTTTCCTGCTCGATGACGATCTCTATCTTCATCAGAGCAGGCTCAACTACAAGCCTGGCTTTACCGGCAAGGAATTCTACTGGCACTCGGATTTCGAGACCTGGCACGCCGAGGATGGCATGCCGCGCATGCGGGCCATCTCCGCTTCGATCCTTTTGACCGACAATGACGCGCTCAACGGGCCGCTGATGCTCATGCCCGGATCGCACAAGCATTACGTGTCCTGCGCGGGCGAAACCCCGGACGACAACCACAAATCCTCGCTCAAGAAGCAGGATGTGGGTGTCCCCAGCCACAAGGCGCTGTCCGATCTCGCCGAAAAGTTCGGCATCGAATACGCCTCGGGCAAGGCTGGAACGGTGATCCTGTTCGAATGCAATACTATTCACGGCTCGAACGGCAACATTACCCCGTTCCCGCGCTCGAATGCGTTCTTTGTCTACAACGCCTGGTCCAACAGGGTCGAAGAACCGTTCGCGGCCAATAAACCACGTCCCGATTTTCTTTCGAACCGCGACCCCAGGGGTCCGTTCGAAATCGTCTCGGGCAAACTCGAATAGGCCCTGACCGGCCCATGAACCATTCGGCGGGATTTTACGGTCCCGCCGGGCACCCCGACCCAATCGGAGGCAACAAGTGACAGCCAAGACCCATACAGTCGAAAAAATCGGTGGCACGTCGATGTCGCGCAGCCAGGAGCTTTTGCGCACCGTGCTCGTCGGCGACCGGAAGGGCCCTGAGCTCTACAATCGCATTTTCGTCGTGTCAGCTTATGGCGGCATGACAGACGCCCTTCTCGAGCACAAAAAGTCCGACGAACCCGGCGTTTACGCGCTGTTTGCGAGCGCGGAAAGCGGCTGGCAATGGGGCGATGCACTCTCTTCGGTTGCCTCGAAAATGGTCGAAAAGAACGCAGAAATCTTTGCCGACGCTGCAACGCGCGAGCAGGCCGACAAATTCATCCGCGAGCGGATCGAAGGCGTGCGCTCGTGTTTGATCGACCTTTCGCGCCTGTGCTCGTTCGGCCATTTCCAGCTCGAAGCCCATCTTCTGACCGTGCGTGAAATGCTCTCGGCTTTGGGCGAAGCGCAATCGGCGTTCAATACCGCCCTGCTGCTCAACCAGAACGGGGTCAACGCCCGCTTCATCGATCTGACAGGTTGGCGTCAGGATGGCGAATTGCCGCTCGACGAGCATATCGCACGCCAGTTCTCCGGCGTCGATTTCGCCACCGAACTGCCCATCGTCACCGGCTATGCCCAGTGCGCCGAACAGCTCATGAAGACCTATGATCGCGGCTATTCCGAAGTGACCCTGTCCCGCGTTGCGGTGGTGACCTGTGCCAAGGAAGCCATCATCCATAAGGAATTTCACCTCTCTTCGGCAGACCCCAAACTGGTCGGCTCGGACAAGGTGCAGGTGATCGGCGAAACCAATTACGACGTTGCCGACCAGCTCTCCAACATGGGCATGGAAGCGATCCACCCGCGCGCGGCCAAATCGCTGCGCCAGGCCGGCATCCCCCTGCGCGTCACCAACGCTTTCGAGCCCGACCATCCGGGCACCGTCATTGTGAGCGATCTGGCCCCCAAGACCCCGGGCGCCGAGATCATTACGGGTCTAAAGGGCGTGTTTGCCCTCGAGTTTTACGACCAGGACATGGTCGGGGTGAAGGGTTACGACACCAAGATTCTCGAATCCCTGACGCGCCACAAGGTCTGGATCATCTCCAAGACCTCGAACGCCAACACCATTACCCACTATCTCAAGGGCTCGATGAAGGCGATAAAGCGGGTTGAGACCGATCTAGCCAAAGCGTTCCCCACGGCAAGCACAACGCTGCGCAAGCTCGCCATGGTTTCGGCCATCGGCCGCGATCTGGGCGGCGTCCGCATCCTGCCGCGCGCCATTGCCGCGCTCGATGAAGCCGGAATCGAGCCGATCGGCCTCACCGACATGATCCGCAAGGTCGATCTGCAGGTGCTGGTCGAAGAAAAAGATTTCGACGCCGCGATCATCGCGCTGCACAAGGGTCTTGTGGAAGAGCGCGCCGAGCGCAAGGCGCGAGCCGACATTCGTCGCGTTGCCTGATGGATGCCTCTGACGGCAACGCAACGACAGGCCGGTCCCCTTCCGGGGGCCGGCTTTTTCTTTGCGTGTTGGCCTGGGCTTAAAAGGGCGGCTCGGACCGAAAAACGACAGGCGCTCCGCCGTTGGGGTGTCTGAACCCCAGTTCAGCCGCGTGCAATTGCAGCCGGTCGGCCGCCGCAAGCGCATCGCCTGTGGCATAGAATTCATCGCCAAGAATCGGGTGTCCGATCTCGTTCATATGCACCCGCAATTGGTGCGTGCGGCCGGTGATGGGGATGAGCTTGAGCCGCGTCGCCTCCGCCTCGCGCCCTATGACCTGCCATCGCGTCTGGCTGGCCCGGCCACGCTCATGGTTGACCTCTTGGCGCGGTTTGTTCTCCCAGTCCGTCGCCAGCGGCAGATCGACGAGCCCTTCGTCCTCGCCCACATGGCCCCAGACCCGCGCGATATAGAATTTGGTTGTTTGGCGATATTCGAACTGCTTGCCGATATGGCCATGCGCTCCCTTGTGCTTGGCCATCACGACGATGCCCGAAGTGTCCTTGTCGAGCCTGTGAATCGTTCCGGCGCCCGGATACCGTTCCAGCGCCCGGCTTTGCAGGCTGTCGAACAGCGCCGGGTCCTTGCCCGGCACGCTGAGCAGGCCCGAGGGCTTTATGAAAACCACGATATCGGCATCCTCGTGGAGGATGTCGAGCCAGGGCTCGCGGGGCGGGTTGTAATCGAAGGTCTTGGGCATGGGATTGAGCATCGCTGACGCTCTATCAGCAATCTGGCGGGCCGAAAAGTTGTCGCATTGCCTGATTGTCGCCCACAATTTGCCACATCCGCTCCCATTATGGGGAAGCGTGTGCTATGCGCGCTGCTCAGGGTTCAATTTCTTTTCGGGTCTCAATGATTGCAAAACGGCTCATCGCGCTGTTTGCCGCCCTCGTTCTGGGGTTTTCGGCCGTGCCTGCCAGCGCGCAGAGCCATTCGCGCACGGAAGTCGAAATTCTCGCCCAGTATTACGCGCAATATTACGGCGTGCCGCTCGAGCTGGTCCGCCGCGTCATCAATCGCGAGAGCACGTTCAACCCTGCAGCCCGCAACGGGCCCTATTACGGACTGATGCAGATTCTGCCCGCCACGGCCCGCACCATGGGGTTCCGTGGCCAGCCCTCCGATCTGCTCAACGCCGAAACCAACCTCATCTATGCCGTCAAATATCTGCGCGGCGCCTGGCTTTTGGCCAATGGCAGTCATGACCGCGCGGTCCAGCTTTACGCCAAGGGCTATTATTACGAGGCCAAGGCCGCCGGCCTACTCGAAGAGACCGGCTTGCGCCCCGGCCCGGCAACCCCCATTGCCCCCATGCCGCCGACCGCCGCCGAGCCCGTGGTTGCCGCCGTCACGCCTCCGCCGCCCGTAACCGAGATCGTTCAGACACTTGAGGTTGCCGCCGCCGATCCGGTCGAGACCGCGTTTGAAAGCACCCCCTTGGGCTTTTTGCCGCCATCCCGCCCGCTCGGGTTGGGGGTGCAGGAGCAGGAGCCTGCACAACCCCAAACCGATGCCCTTGTTGCCATCGCCGCCGCCGAGGCGCCTGCTGCGATTCCACCACGCCCGCAAATCGGGACGCCCGAACCCGAGCCGGTCCGGCTGGCCTACGCCGAGCATCGCGCCACCCGGGACGTTCCCCAACCTCAGATCGCCGCCGCCGAGGCGCCGCTGCGCCCCTCCATCGATCTGGTCACGAGCACCTTTGCCCTGCTCGATTCGATGGCCCCGGCGCAGCGCTGACCGTGCCCGGCCTGCGACACATAGATCATAATCGTTGTTTTGACCTGGCCGTCGGGGTTGCCGTTAACCCGTCCTGTGCTAGGATTTTGATCAAATTGGAGCCAGTTATCCCCCAACTCGGATCTCCAGTTGAGCGGAATGGATAGTGTGGATTGCGTACCAGCCGTGAAAGCCAACAAGCGCTATAGCCTGATTGCCCTTTGTGTGGCCGGTACGCTTCTCACCGGCCCGGCGCTCGGATTCGAACTGTTCGGCATCCAGTTCTTCGGTTCCCAGACCGATGACGCTGATGCTGTGATTGCCGATCCGCGCACTTATGATCTGACCTTCGAGACCGGCACCGAGGGCGAGGTGGACGCCGCCCTGCGCGGAGCCTCCGGCCTCTGGGGTGACCGTGACGAGCCGGCATCGGGAGTACCAGGCCTTCTGGCCAAGGCGCGTGGCGATTATGCCCGCATGACCGGAGCGCTATATAATCTGGGCTATTACGGCGGCGTGATCTCTATTTTGGTCAATGGCCGCGAAGCCGCCTCGATCCCGCCCGACGCCAGCCTGCCCGAACCCGCTCAGATCAGGGTTACCGTCGATCCAGGGCCTCAATTCGTCTTTGGCCCCCTGCGCGTTGACAACAGGGCGCCCATGCCCGTTGTCGAAGCCGATAGGGTCGAGGCGCCCTCCGAAATAGGGTTCGTGACGGGCCAGGTGGCCCGCGCCACGGTCATAGCCCAGGCCGAACAGCGTCTTGTCGAAGCCTGGCGCCAACTGGGTTATCCCAAGGCACAGATCGGCTCGCGCGATGTGATCGCCGATCACCCCAGCCGCACGCTCGAAGTCTCCATAGTGGTCGATCCGGGCGCCTACGCCGCCATTGGTCCCATAGGGGTCGAGGGCACACAGAACATGAGCCCGGCCTTCATCGTGCGTCAGACCGGGCTGGTCCAGGGCGCTGAGTACGATCCCGACGACATTGAGCGGGCCCGCGAACGGCTGACCCGGCTCGGCGTTTTCCGCTCGATGCGCATCGAGGCGGCCCAAAACGTCCAGCCCAACGGTCTGCTGCCCTACCAGATCATAGTACAGGAACAGGCTTTGCGCCGCTTTGGCATCGGCGCCAGCTACGGCACGCTCGACGGACTTGGTGTCGAAGGCTACTGGCTGCACCGCAACCTGTTCGGCGAGGCCGAGCGCCTGCGGCTCGATGCAAAGGTGGCCGGTATCAGCTTCCCCATCGACACCGCCGAGTTCGACTATGCCTTTAGCGGCACCTTCACCAAGCCGGGCATTTTCACCCCCGAGACCGACCTCGTCGCCGCGCTCAGCGCCGACCGTTCGGTCCTCCCGCTCTATACCGAAACGTCTGTGCAGGGGCGTCTGGGGATCGAACAGCTCTTTACCGACGATATTTCCGGGAGCGTCGGCCTTCAGTTCCAGCATTCCTATTTCGAGGACGACGCGACCTTCGGAAACCGCAATTTCACCACCGCCGGCCTTTACGGGCGCGGCGTGTTCGACAATCGCGATTCCGATCTCGATCCCACCGAGGGGTTCTATCTCGAAGCGACGGTCGACCCGCTCTACGAACTCGAGTACGAAAATTTCCTCGCCCGCGCGACGCTCGAAGGCCGCGCCTATTTCGCCTTCGACGAGGACGCCAACTATGTCCTTGCCGGCCGCGTCAAGGCGGGCGCTGTGGCTGGCCCCTCGCTGTCCGAAATCCCGCCGGACCTGTTGTTTTTCGCCGGCGGTGGCGGTTCGGTGCGCGGTTATGCCTATCGCTCCATCGGGGTTGATGACGGCATGGGCAACACAACCGGCGGCCGCTACCTCCTCGAAGCGTCTCTGGAAGGCCGCGTGCGGTTCAACGATCAGTTCGGCGCCGTCGCCTTCGTCGATGGCGGCTACGTGGCCGCCGACACCTTCCCCGATTTCGATCAGTTGCGCCTGGGGGCCGGCGTGGGCATCCGCTATTACACAGCGCTCGGGCCCTTGCGCCTCGACGTCGCTGTGCCTTTGAACAAGAGCCCGGGCGACCCCGATTATGCGCTCTATGTCGGTATAGGACAGTCGTTCTGATGCGCGTTCTGACCACCGCAATCGCCGTCGTCTCGCTCGCCATGCCGGTGCCGGCCATGGCCCAGGATGCCGAGCGCGAAAGCCTCATGGACATGCTGGCCCGCGCCAGCCAGCTCAATGAAAACGAGCAGCGCGGCGCGCTTGTCGGCTTCGTTGAAAACCAGATCTCCACGCCCGACCGCCAGATCCGGCTCACCGGCATCGACGGGGCGCTCTCATCCAACGCCTCGATTGACCAGATCACCATTTCCGACACCGAAGGCATCTGGCTGATCGTTGAAAACGCGCAATTGCAGTGGAACCAGGGCGCCTTGCTGTTCGGGCGGCTGGAAATCCAGTCGCTGTCGGCCGATTCCATTGCCTATATTCGCAATCCGGTTTCCAGTGAGGCGCCAGCGGCCCCTTCTCCCGAGGCGGGCGGGTTCTCCGTTCCAGAATTGCCCGTCGCGGTTATTCTTGAAAGCCTCTCCGTGCCCAATGTGCGGTTCGGTGAACAGGTCTTCGGGCTGGGTTCGGAAATCTCGCTGGCCGGATCGATGACGCTGGAGGGTGGCGCCATCGATGCCCAGCTCGATATCGAACGCCTGGACGGACCGGGCGGCACGCTCGACCTTGATCTGCAATACGCCAACGATACGCGCGAAATCGATCTCGGACTTGAGCTCATAGAGCCGGAAGATGGTATCGTCGCCAACCTCGTCGACATCGAGGGACGTCCGGAAATTGCGCTGGGCCTGCAAGGGGCCGGCCCCATCGACGATCTCGACATCGCTCTGACCTTCGATGCCGATGGCAACCGTATCCTGACCGGGGAGGGCACGCTCGACCAGAATGGGCAGGGCCTCGCCATCGCCGCCGATCTGCGCGGCCCGCTTTCCACCGTCCTGCCGGCCGCCTATCGCGATTTCTTCGGTGAACAGACTGCGCTTTCGCTCGAGGCGCTCATGCGTGATGCCGGCGGGTTTGAAGTTTCCAATCTTTCGCTTTCGGGCGGCGAACTGTCGCTCTTGGCCAATGCCGCCACCACGGCAGATGGCTTTTTGATCCGTCTCGATGTCACCGGGGAAATTTCTCCGGTCTCTGGCGACACGGTCACTCTGCCCGTGCCCGGCGCGTCCACCCGTATCCAGCGCGCCCGCTTCGATGTCGATTACGGCGATGAAGCGTCCGAACAATGGTCGGGACGCCTCCAGTTGCTGGGCTTTGAACCCCCCGATTTCGCCGCCCGGAGCCTGGTGCTCGACACCTCGGGCGTTGCTGCCGATCTCGACGATCCTTCAGCCCGCCGCGTCACCTTCAATGGCGATGGCATGATCGAAGGCGTCACCTCATCATCGGAAGAAATTTCCCAGGCGCTTGGCACCTCCATTGGGTTCGGCCTCGCAGGCATGTGGGAGGTGGGTCAGCCCGTCACTCTTGCCCAGCTCCGCCTCGTCGCCCAGGCGCTCAATTTCGAGGCAGCCGGCCAGATCAACGAAAACGTCTTTAGTGGCGATCTCGTGCTCACCACCGATTCGATAGCCCCCTTTTCCGGTCTTGCCGAACGGGAGCTGTCGGGCGCCATTGCTCTTGATGCCACCGGAACGGTCTCGCCGCTGTCCGGTGGGTTCGATCTCACGCTCGACGGCACCGGCACCGACCTCTCGGTCGATGACGAGATCGCCGACAATTTGCTCGAAGGCACGGTTGCGCTATCGGGTCGCCTAGCGCGCAATGAAGCCGGGCTCGAGGCCCAAGATTTCCGCATCGCCAATAGCCAGGTCGAAATGGTCGCCGACGGCACCTATGCCACAGGCACCGCCGATTTCACCTTCGATCTGGCGCTGGCCGACCTTGCCCTGATCAATCCCGAAATGTCCGGCCAGCTGACCGCGGCAGGCACCGCCCAGGGCGCCGAAGGCACCATCGCCTTGTCCGCAGACGTCGATATCCCCGAAGGCACATTGGGCGGGCGCACATTGCGCAACGCCAATATCGGCTTTGACGGCACCTCGCGCGAAGAAGGGCTTGTCGGTGCCCTCGCTGGTGCTGCATCGCTCGATGGGTTCCGCGTCTCTCTGGCCAGCGACATCGATAATAATGCCGAGCGCCTGCGCCTGTCAGACTTTGCGTTCGAGGCCCCCGGCACGGCGCTTTCGGGCAATCTTACTCGCTTTGCCAATGGCCTGCTCGATGGCCGGTTGACCCTTGATGCGCCAAATATCGAAACGGCGGTCGCCCTCGCGCTGGCCGACGCGAGCGGCGCGGCCAACGCCGATATCATCCTGGACCCGGAAGGCGAAACCCAGAACGCCGAGGTCACGGCCTCTCTCGACGCCGTAAGGTTCAACGACATCACAATCGGCTCGGCCAACGTCGAGGCAACGATTGCCGATCTGTTCGGCGTTCCGGTGATCGACGGGTCGATCGATGGCGCCGATATCGTTGCCGCGGGCACCAATGTGCAAACCGTTTCGCTCACCGCGACGGCCAGCCAGCAAACCACGCGGTTTTCAGGCAATGCTTCGCTCAATGCGGGAACCGAGGTCACTTTGGCCGGCCTGCTCGAACCCATTGCCGATGGATATCGTGTGGCACTGGACACGTTCGGGCTGACACAGGGCCAGCTTGCTGCCAGCCTCGCTCAACCTGCCGAACTGACCGTCGCCAACGAGACGGTATCGTTTTCGGGGGTCGAACTGGCCGTCGGGTCGGGCCGCATCATGGCGACAGGCAGCGCCGGGCAAAATCTCGATATCGCGCTCGATGTCACCGCCTTCCCGCTTAACATCGCCAACACCATCGTCCCCGATCTGGGGTTGGCCGGGATGGTTTCCGGCACCGCGCAGATCTCGGGCGCAGCCAGCGACCCGCGTGCCAGTTTCTCGGTCGAGGCGAACGGGATCAACGCCGCCACGATTTCCGAATTCGGAATCGCCCCGCTCACCCTTTCGGCCCAGGGCAGTTTCGCCGATAACACGATCACCCTGTCCCAGGCTCGCGCCAACGGCTCGGGCGGGCTCAGCGCCACCGCTCAGGGCACCATCCCGCTTGAAGGGGCCGGCCTCAATATCGCAGTCAACGGCTCGGGCCCGCTTTCGCTGGCCAACCGCTTCGTGGCCGATCGCGGCGCGCAGATTTCAGGCACGGCAAATCTTGACGCCCGTGTCACCGGACGCATCGATGATCCGCAGTTTTCGGGCACAGTGTCGGTCGCCAATGGCGAATTTATCGATCCCGGTCTCGCGCTCCGGCTGGTCGGCATAACCGGCACCGCTTCGCTCAACGCAGATCGTGTGACCATCAACACGCTCACGGCCAATCTCGCCACGGGCGGTTCGGTCTCGGCATCAGGCTTCGTTGGCCTCGATGCTGGGTTCAATTCCGACATCGCGATCAATTTCGACGCGGCGCGCTACGCCGACGGCAATCTCGTGGTCGCCACGCTCAACGGCGATCTGCGGCTCACCGGCCCCATCGCCAATGGCGGACGGCTGGCGGGCAACGTCGACGTCGCCCGCGCCGACATCACCGTGCCCGATGGCTTCGGCGGCGCGGTGAGTGTCATCGACGTTGATCACGTTCGTCCACCATCCCCGGTCGCCGCGACACTGGCCCGGGCCCGCATCGACCAGCGGGCATCGAGCACCACAACGGCCAGCGTGCCGCTCGAACTCGCCATCACCATTTCAGCGCCCAACCAGGTGTTCATCCGCGGTCGTGGGCTCGATGCAGAGGTGGGAGGCCAGGTTCAGATCAACGGCAATGTGGCCGATGTCCGGCCCGTCGGCGGGCTCGAACTGATCCGCGGCCGGCTCTCGATTTTGGGCCAGCGTATCGATTTCGACGAAGGCACCGTCACCCTGATCGGCGATCTCGATCCCTTTATCAACCTCGTCGCCCGCACACAGGGCAATGACATCACGGTTATCGTTACCGTTTCGGGCCGCGCATCATCGCCGGAGGTGACGTTCTCGTCTGATCCCATGCTGCCCCAGGACGAAGTTCTGGCTCGGCTGATCTTTGATCGCGGCGTGGGCGAGTTGTCTCCGCTGCAACTGGCCCAACTGGCTGCGGCAGCGGCCGAACTGGCCGGTGGCGGCAGTGGCTCGGGCTCGCTTCTGGGGTCCCTGCGCGAAGCTGCAGGGCTCGACGATCTCGATATCGTCACCGATTCCGAAGGCAATGTCGGGGTGCGTGCCGGCGCCTATATCGATGACAACATCTATCTCGGCGTCGAGGCCGGGGCCGCGGAAAGTCGGGTCACGATCGATCTCGACATCACCGAGCAGCTTCGGGCCCGCGGCACCACCAGCACGACGGGCAATTCCGGTGTCGGCCTGTTCTACGAACAGGATTACTGAGCAAGCCGATAGGGCGCAACGGTTGAAAGCGGCAGCGTGTCATGGACAAACTGTCGCCTTTTTTCGTCCCCTTTTCGACACCTTCTGCCCGGCCGATGGAACCAACCCACACCCGTGACTCTTAGTCCCTCACGATAAACACAGCGCACACAGTGCAATGAGGGACTCGGTTTCATGTTCGCAGGACTTTTGCTCTGGCTGATCGGCATCCCCCTGCCGCTGATCATTTTGCTTTTGATTTTCGTGCTCTAGCGAGTGCGCCAGATCGATTTCGACAAGATTTACCCCGGGCTTAGCGCGGGCAAATACAGACGGAGAACGACAATGAATTCCATCATCTATCTCGTCGGCCTTGTGGTCGTTGTCATGGCCATCCTGTCCTTCATCGGCCTCGCTTGAGCCCCAACCCACCAAGGACCAAAAGCCCATGACGACAATAACTCCCACCGAGCCGGCAACCGCGCAGGAAACATCGTCCTACGTCGATTGGCCGGCCATCCTGGCGGGTGGCATCGTCGCCGCCGCCATTTCCCTGGTCCTTCTTGCCTTCGGTTCGGCCATCGGGCTGTCCATGACCAACCCGTTCGGTCGTGAAGGTGTATCCCTGTTCTGGATCGCCATCGCCATGGCCATCTGGGTCATCTGGGTGCAGGTCTCCGCGCTGATGGTCGGGGGCTATCTCACCGGTCGCATGCGCAGGCGCAATTATGACGCGACCGAAGACGAATCCGACATCCGCGACGGCTTCCATGGTCTTTTGGTCTGGGCAACCGCCGTCGTCTTTACTGCTGCGCTCGCCTTTGGCGGCATCGGCACTGTTGCTAACAGCGTCGGCGCTGCCGTCGGCGGCGCCGCGCAGGGTGCAGGCGCTGCAGCCGGCCAGGCGATCAACGACGAATCCGGTCCGTTCCAGTCGAGCATCGACCGCCTGCTGCGCACGGCAACAGCCACCGAAGGCGATGCTGCCGCGACACGCGACGAGGTCGGCCGCATCCTGATCGATGGCGTCACCGGTGAGGGCGTCTCCGAGGACGATCGGGCCTATCTTGCCCAACTGGTCGCCGCACGCACCGATCTCGATCAGGCAGAAGCCGAAGCGCGGGTCGACGAGATCATCGCCCAGGCCCAGAGCGTGCAGGACGACCTTGTCGCCGCCGCCGATCAGGCTCGGACGGTGGGCATTCTCGGAGCCTTTCTCACCGCCGCCTCGCTGGCCATCGGTGCCGCCGGCGCCTGGTTTGCAGCCGTCACAGGGGGCAACCATCGCGATACGCACACGGTCACCGCATTCTTTGCCCGCCGGCGTACGCCCGTCGCCTGATCAGACCGGCAATCGAAACAAAAAAGCCCCGCTTTTGGCGGGGCTTTTTCATTTGGTTTCAATTTCGGTTCGAGTCTAGAACTCGGACCAGTCGGCTTCCACCGCTGCATTCCCCTGGGACACGCGGCGGGGCTGAGGCAGCGACGCGGGCGCTTCGGCCTCCTAGTCGAGATCCCACATCGCCTGATCCTCAAAGACGGCGTTTCCATCGAGCGTAAAACGCGCCACGATCCCATCAAGTGTGGTCACCTGCGCCTCGGTCTGCTCGATCGTTGCGTTGGTTTCTTCCACCAGTGCGGCGTTATGCTGGGTCATCTCATCGAGCAGCCGCACGGAAGAGGACACTTCCGAGATCGCGGCCGCCTGTTCGCGGCTTGCATTGGAAATGCCGCCCATGATCTCGGCGTTTTCGATCACCGCCGCGCGAATGTCGCGCAGCGTTTCGGTAGCCTGCGCGACAAGTCGCGAGCCGCCGCCCACTTCGTTGGCGCTCTCTTCGATCAGCACCTTGACTTCCGATGAGGCCTGGGCCGCAGATTGTGCCAGCCGGCGCACCTCGACGGCCACCACGGCAAACCCCTTGCCCGCCTCGCCGGCCCGCGCCGCTTCCACAGAAGCGTTGAGCGCCAGAAGGTTGGTCTGGAAGGCGATATCGTCGATCATCTTGATGATATCGGAAACCTTGGCCGAGGACGTGGTGATCCGCTCCATGGCCTGATTGGCTTCGCCCATCACCGCGCCGCCCTTTTGGGCCAGGTCCGATGCCGCCCGCGTCTTGTCGAGTGCATCCTGGGCCTTTTGCGCATTTCCGGTCACCGCCGCCGCCAGTTGCTCCATCGAGGCTGACGTCTCCTCAATGGTTGCCGCCTGCCGGGTCGTGCGTTCGGAAAGGTCGTTGGCGCCCGAAAGGATTTCGCCCGTCGCGATCTTGAGCGCCCGCGAGGTGTCCTTGAGCCGCCCCACGATTTCGGCAAACGTTTCGGCCATGGCGTTGGTGTCGTCCTTGAGCTGGCCAAAGGCGCCCTCATAAGTGCCGTTGACCCGCAGCGACAGATCGGCGTCGGCCATGGCCGAAAGAACCTGCCCGGTTTCCGAAAGCCCCCGGTCGACGGTTTCCATCACCATGTTGACGCTCTGAGCGAAGCTCTCGAGCTCGGGATCTTCATAGCGTACGTCGATCCGGCCGGAGAAATCGCCGGCCACGGCGGCCGAAACCACGCTCTTGATGCGGGCCTGCAGGTCGGCGCGGATGCGATGTTCTTCGGCATCCTCTGCCGCCTGCCGGGCCTTTTCGCTGTCCATGTCGCGCATGGCACGCCCATTGTCGCGAAACACCGTCAGCGCTTCGACCATCTGGCCCACTTCGTGGCGCTGGCGCTGATCGAGCTCTAGGTCGAGATCGCCATCGGCCAGCTGGCGCATACGCCCGGCAATCTGCTTGATGGTGCCCGACAATCCCCTGCCGATCATCACCGCCAATACGATGCCGACGACCAGTGCCGCTATTCCCGCGAACAGGACCACATTGAGCGTCGTGGCCGCCATGGCCGCGCCCGAGGGTCCGAGCGCGTCCTGGCGCGCCTGCACCGAGGCCAGCATGGCCCCGAACGCTTCTTCCATCTGCGGCCCAAGCACGTCGAGCTGCCCGCTCATCACCGCGTTGCGGGCATAGATCGCCTCGGCCAGGCTGCCCGCCTGGGCCATATAGGTATCGAGCCCCTCCATCATGCGGTTGGCCGTCGCCTTCTGGGAGTTGGAAATCACCGCATCATGGAGCTTTTGCAAATTCTCCTTGGCAAAGGCTCCGTGTTCAGCCGCCGCTTCCAGCCGCGCCGGATCGGCGGTCAAGAGGAACTGTTCGACCTCGAACTGAGTGAGGATCGTCGATTGCACGCCAAACCCGGCCGAGCCGGTGGCATTGAAATTTCCGCTCACCGCCCGCAAGGCCGCCGTCGCATCGGCACGCAACTGGTCTCCCACGGCGCGCAATTGGACAATGCCGGCATCGATCTGGGATTGAAGTTCGGTCATTTCGACAAAGGCCGCCTGATAGGCCTGCGCGGAACCGGCAAATTCGGCAATCGCCGCTTCGGTTTCCGTGTCGCCGTCAAACACCGCCATCACTTCGGGGTCGTTGGACTGCAGATTCGTGATTCGGTCGGCCAGCGCCTGCGCCTTTTCCGCCGAGGTTTCCAGCCGGTAGTCGAGATCGGCCAGCCGGGCTGCCGAAAGCTGCTCGACAAAGCTCGAAATGGCCAGCGTCTGCCGCGCGGCCACCCGATAATCGGTGAAGGTCTGCGACACCGCGTTGACCCCGAAATAGGCAAACACCACGATCGCCGCCAAAAGCGCGATCATGGCGCCAAATGATGCGTAGATGCGCTGCGCCACGCTCAGTCTGGACAGCATGATACCGGCCCCCTTTTTCCCTTCTGGGATAAATGCGTAAGGGCAGTAAGAAGGGATGCGGTTAACGAAGGCTCAATTTTGGCTCGAAACTGGCGTTTTCAGAAGCTAAATACGCCGTATGCTCAAATTTTAGGCCGCCCCAGGCGCGCCAAGGCAAAATTGGCGAACGTGCATACACGCCCGCGTGCCATTTTGCGGCGGCTCACAAAAACAAAAGGCGGCCTTTCGGCCACCTTTGCATGTGCGTACGGCAGATCGGGCGATGGGCTCAGCGCGGAGCGAGCACCATGACCATCTGGCGCCCTTCGGCGCGCGGGTTGGATTCGACCTTGGTGATCTCCTCGAACTGGTCCTTGACCTTGTGGAGCAGCTCGAGCCCGATGTTCTGGTGGGCCATTTCACGGCCACGGAACCGCATGGTCACCTTCACCTTGTCGCCTTCGCCGATGAACTTTTCCAGCGCACGCATTTTGACGTCATAGTCATGCGTATCGATGTTGGGCCGGAGTTTGATCTCCTTGACCTCGATCACCTTCTGCTTCTTGCGGGCCTCGGCGGCCTTTTTCTGGGCGGCGTATTTGAACTTGCCCAGATCGAGAATCTTGCACACCGGCGGGGCCGAATTGGGTGATATCTCGACCAGGTCCATCCCCGCTTCCATGGCCATGGCAATGGCTTCGCTTGTCCGCACGACGCCGACATTGGTGCCTTCTGCGTTGATAAGCTGAATTTCGGGGACGTTGATTTCATTGTTGGAGCGCGGCCCATCCTTTTGGGGCTGCACGGGTCTCATCGGACGACGAATGGCTGAATTTCCTTTCAGTGGTTTCCCATAGCTGCGCACGCCTGCTCATGGCTGGCGCAACGCGCCTAAAATCTTGGCAAACGGGCATAAAGTCAACAGGCAAAGCGGCAGCGACCGCCCGCAGGCTTCTCCGGGTTGCGTGCGAAGCACGCAGGGAGCGCCCTTGTGATCTCATGGCCCAGCGGTTACACCCCCGATATGGTGCCAAAGCCGGAAAATGCAATGATCGAGAAAACCGCGACCCTCACCGTGGGACAGAGCGACTCGGCGCGAGACATCGCCACCCTGCGCCGCCCCGGCAATGCACCCGGCCTGTTCTGGCTGGGCGGGTTCCGCTCCGACATGATGGGCTCCAAGGCCCAGGCGCTCGATGCTCTCGGCGTGCAAAAGGGCCTCGCCGTCACCCGGTTCGATTATTCCGGCCACGGGCAATCGGGCGGTGATTTTCTTGACGGCACCATTTCGCGCTGGCTCGAAGAGGCCCTTGCCGTGTTCGAGACCACCGAGGGCCCCCAGATCGTCGTCGGCTCGTCAATGGGCGGCTGGCTGGCACTGCTCGTCAACCGCGCCCTGCGCCAGCGGGGCGATGAACGGGTGCTGGCCATGGTGCTGATCGCCCCGGCCACCGACATGACGCGCGATCTTATGCGCGAGACCTTCACCGATGCCGAACTGCTCGATCTTTGGGAAAAGGGCCGGGTGGAACAGCCCTCCGATTATTCGGACGAGCCCTACATCCTCACCCGCGCGCTGATCGAGGACGGAGAAAACCATCTCCTGTTCGGCGCGCCCATCCGCACCCATTGCCCCGTCGCCATCCTGCAGGGCGGCAACGACACCGACGTGCCCCCTGCCCATGCGCTCAAGCTGGTCAGCCACCTCGTCTCCGATCCGGTCACCTTCACCCTCATCCCCGATGGCGATCATCGCCTGTCGCGCGACAGCGATCTCGACCTGCTGCGTCAGACCATCGAGCGGTTGCTTTAATCGCCAAGCCGATCCTCGAGGATTGTTCCCAGCATTGCGGCTTCCCTTGCCACCTCGCGCGCAAAATCGCGCACCATGTCGCGCTCGAAAGCCGATTTCGACAGCGCCACGATGGCGATGTCGCGATGCAGCGGATTGAAATCGCGCGGCCTGATCTCGACCAGTTCGCCCCGCTCGATTTCCTGGCGGACCGTCGAGCGCACAAAAAATCCCAGCCCCTCTCCCGCCAGCGCCAGCCGCCGCGCCGGACCGGTGGGAATCTCCACGCTCGTCTGGGCTCGCCGCACCAACGCCGTGGCACCCTCGGGGTCCACCTGCCACCAGCGCAGCGAAATCACCCTTGGCACCAGCTCCAGCACATCGGCCAGGCTCGGATTGGGCTCGAGCTGCGCCGCCAGATGCGGTGCCAGCACCAATGGCACCGGCTCGCGCATCACCACGATCGGGTAGATCTCGGGCACCAGCGGGTCGAGATTGGGCCAGGCGATGATCCCCAACTCCGCCACCCGGTCGTGCAGCATGGCGGTGACGTGGTTGTGGTGTCCCTCGCGCACGATGACATCGACCTCCCGGTGCCGTTCCTGAAAACGCAACAGGCTTTCCGAAATCAGCGGCGTCACCATCGAGCGCAGCGAGGCCACGGTGATCCGCCCGCGCTCGACCCGCCGCAAAGCCTCGCGACCCTCCTCCACGGCACTGAGAATGCGCCGCGCATAGGGCAGAAAGGTCATGCCCTGATCGGTGAGTGCCACCTTGCGCCCGCGTGTAAAAAGCTGCACACCGAGAAAATCTTCGAGCACCCGCACGCGCATCGAAACCGTGGCCTGCGTGACATTGAGCCGGGCTGCGGCCTTGGTGAAGCTCAGGTCGCGCGCGATCCGGTCGAAGGTGCGGAGTTGATCGATATCCATAAGGAATTTCTATTGATCGAATTGATATTTCTGTAACATATCACTTTATCATCAGTCATTCCGATTTGAACAGGTGCAATCCTTGCAATGAATATTCGCCCCGCCACCGACAGCGATCTGCCCCAGATCCTCGATATCCACAATGACGCCATCCGCAGGCTCGATGCCATCTGGAGCGAGGCCGAGGAAACCCTGGCCGATCGCAAGGCGTGGCTCGATGAACGCAACGCCAATGGCTTTACCGTTCTTGTCGCCGAAGAGGACGGTCATGTTCTCGGTCACGGCAGCTACGGCACCTATCGTTCGCGTTCGGGCTACAGAAAGACCGTCGAACACTCGATCTATCTGCGCGACGAGGCGCAGGGCAGGGGCGTGGGCTCGGCATTGATGGCAGCGCTGATCGATGACGCCAAAGCCAAGGGCTTTCACCTCATGGTCGGCGTGATCGATTCAAAAAACGAAAGCTCGATCCGTTTTCACGCCCGGCACGGTTTTGAGATGCTCGGCATCCTGCCCCAATCGGGCTTCAAACACGGCCGCTGGCTCGATCAGGTCAATATGTACCTGATCCTCAACGACGACCCCGCCCCGCCGCGTGGCTACTGAACGTGTGAAAGAATGTTGATGAGCTTGCCGAACGGATCGCGCATGTAAAAGCGCCGCACGCCCCAGGGCTCATCCGCCCGGCCGTATTCGATGCCAATGCCCATAGCCCGTGCTTTTTCCAGCACCGCATCGACATCGTCGACTTCGATGGATATGTCGGGCACCGGCGTGCCCGACCCGCCCTCTGACATGATGCTCATCTGAACCGACATCTGCCCATCGGCGCCATAGGTGCGGATCCAGCCCATGTCCATCACAATGTCCAGCCCGAGCAGGTCGCCGTAGAACCGCGCGGCCTTTTCAGGCGAGCCTTCGATATTGGCAACGATCCGTTTGACCGCCATCTCTATCCCTTTCGGTTTCGGGCCCGATCCGCCTCGCGCCGCGCCGTGTTGGCCAGCCGCCGTTCCTCTGCGGCCTTTCTGACGTCTGCGCCGATATGGGCCTCCTCGCGCGCCGCAGCCAACTCGATCTGTCTTTGCCGCTCGGCCGCAGCCGCACGCTTGGAAGCATTCTCCTCACCGGCGCAATGGTGGCACTGCACCCCTTCGATGAACGCTTCGCGCTCCCGGTCGGCCGGAGTCAAGGGCTGCCGGCAGGCTCTGCACAACTGCGCGTCGCCGATTTCCAGCCCATGGCGCACAGACACCCGCTCGTCGAAAACGAAGCACTCCCCATCCCAAAGGCTTTTGTCCTGGGGCACCTTCTCGAGATAATTGAGGATGCCGCCCTTGAGGTGAAACACCTCCTCAAACCCTTGCGCCAGCATGTAGGACGAGGCTTTCTCGCACCGTATGCCTCCGGTGCAGTACATGGCGACTTTCTTGTGCTTTTGCGGGTCCAGCTCGGACGCGACGTAGTCCTTGAACTCGGTAAAACTCGCTGTATGCGGGTCTTGCGCCTTTCGGAATGTCCCTAGCGCCACTTCGTAATCATTGCGCGTGTCGATGACCACCACATCGTCCTGGTCGATCAGATCGTTCCAGTCCTCAGGATCGACATAGGTCCCCACCTGCCGCCCCGGATTGGCCTCGGGGGCCCGAAGCGTCACGATCTCCGGCTTCAGCCGCACCTTCATGCGATAGAAGGGCTGGCGGTCGGCGAATGAATATTTGATCTCGGCCCCCCGAAACCGCCCTCCGAAAACATTGCCGTCACTCAGCCACCCCACCAGCTCATCGATCGCCCCGGGCGTCCCTGCCACGGTCCCATTGATCCCCTCGGGCGCCACAAGCAACGTCCCCCTGATCCCCCGCCCACAACAAAACTCCGCCAGCGGTGCCTTGAGGGATTCAAAGTCCGGCTGATCGACGAATTTATAGATCGCGAGGATTTTGAACTCACGTGGCATAATCGGGCACGTTCTCCTTCCAGCCGTAACGGGCTATAACCATGGCCATCATGCAAAAAAGCGTCAATTGCAGGCCTTGCCCCATAAGCCGGCTCGTCAGCCCGAACACGAAGAACCCTATGCTCAGCACGAGCGCACCATAGAGCCGCCCAAGGAAAGCGCTGTCCTTGGGCCCAGCCACGACGCCAACCACCGGCGTCGCCATCATGGCGAAATAGGCTATGACACCCGCTATGCCGGCCCCTACGGCAAAATCGAGCATGTCGTTATGCAGATAGGTGAAGTTCTCGCTGTCAAGATGGTCCTGCAGCCATGGTTCGAGATAGGGATAGGTGGCCGAAACGATCCTGTCCCATCCATGACCGAACCAGATGGCATCCTCAAAAGCCTGCCAACCTCCGCTAAAGAGGCCGAGACGGATATTGGTGGACCGGTCATCGGTTTGGCCATCTGAAAACGCCTGCACGATGACCGAGGCAATATCTGACAAGCGTGCAAGTTGCGGAGCTGCAAAGGTTGAAACCAGAACAAGCAGGGCGACTGCCCCAAACAGGCCGATGCCAGCGCTAAGCAAAGCCGCCCGTCTTGATTGGAACCACAGCACTGCAACGAATACTATATAGAGAATGATTGCTCCCATAAGCGGACCGCGGGAAGCCGAGAGCACGCAACTGAGAATGGCGCACACCGGGCCAAGTAAAAGCAGATAGCGCCATCTGTTCTGTGAAGTGAATATGCCGATGAGGGCCATGAAGCCGAGCGTTACGGCGATGTTGGCGAAATGAATGGCGTTGATGACGTGCCCGCCCGCGCGCAATTCATCGAGAACAAAGACCTGCGCACCTGCCACAGCCAGCGAAAGCACGGAACCCACCGCTGATATCACGGCCACATGGGTGAGACTTGCCCCGGGCCGGTAGTTTGCCTCGCCCGCCGCCAGAGGCAAGGCAATGAGCAAAGGAGCGAAATTGAGAATAAATCGTGCGTCCCAAACGCCATGTGCCGATATCGTCAGGGCTACTGCCATCAATGAGAATGCGATCAGAAAGAACCAGGTCGCCGGCGTCCTTGGAAATTTTGCTTGAAAAAGGCGCGGCGTGGCGGTGATGGCGACGAGAGAGGCCAAAACCATGATTAGGGCGGTACCGACATCCCCCAGAAGGACGGGTAGACAAAAAATTGCGATCAGCAACACGCCGTAGCGCCAATCCGCGAGCAATCCAGTCATGACAAGTCTGTCTCCACTCCCAGCCGCCCGGCGATTTCCCCCAGGGCGCTGCCTGCGAAAGGCCGCTGGGGCTCGGGCCGCCGTGAGCGATTGGTGAGAGCCATGCGCCACAAATGCAAGCCGAGCGTTTCTGGATGAATATACCTTTCAAAACTGCTGCCCGGATCAAGCATTGTGCGCACCTCGTCGTAGGGAAGTGGGTAGAATACTGTGGTGGCCATGGCTTCACCGTCTTTTCCCAGCATTCTGGCAAAATGGGTGAGGGGAAACGGGCCGGTGGCTCCGAACTGCATGTGTGTCAGGCCGATTCGCTGACCCAGCATGCGCCGCACAGCGATTTCCATTCGGCGGTACCACGGCATCCATACTGGATCTATTTTTTCGCTGTCGCCGTCGAAAATTCCAAGGAGCGCTTTTAAAAGATCGCTGTCCTTGGGTAGTCGAAGTACCGCATTGTTGATCTGCCCCGCATGCGGCTGTTTTCCTGGGGGAACCTCGTAGCCGAACACATAGGAGGAAAGGCCGGAAAACGGTCGGATGCAGAGCATGTCGCAATCCACCCAGATTCCCGCCTCGCGGACCATCAGCATCAATCTGAAATAGTCGGCAAAAACGGCCGGTGAGCGGTCGCCCTTGTAAAAGAAGATGTTTTCACGCGGTACGATTTCTGCCGCGTCACGCCATTTGCAGCCTTCGGGTAGGACTTCGGGGCAGTCGTAACTGTAAAGTTCAAACTGATGGCCCTGGGCAATAAAGGAAGTAATGCAAAGCCGCTCCAGCCAGGACATTGGGCCGTGCCAGAACGAGCAGACTATCGGCAGTTTAGACATGCCCGAAAAGGCTCCTGTCTTTGATTCGAAAAGCAGAGCCGGATCTACAGGGTTTGACGCGCAGCCTGAAGGTCTTCGTCTTCGACAAGAGCTTCGATGTCAACGCCCTTGATGGTCGTTCGCTCTTCTTTCCAGTTGGTATTGATCCCCTTGAAGTGGAAAAAGACCGTCTTGTCGTCATGCTTTCGGGCCGCCGGGGGGGCGCCGTGAATGCGGTGAAGATAAGGATGAACCTCTAGCGATCGAACCCATTCGCGCCGCGGGTCCAAAACCCATTTGGAAGGGGAAAGGCGGTGGCGGAAGTCGGCGAGCCGGTGGCGGAATGCGTGATGGCGGGCCGGGGCGTCAGGAGCGCGTGCCGCTTCGATCCACCGTCCGCGCATGCGCACAACACCCAGAGCGCTGAGCTCGGCCCGCTCATAAGCCGATTGTCCACCGGCCCAGGCCAACTCGTCGATATCGCAATCGAGCAAGCCTTCGGCTCGCATTCCGAACCGGCGCAGGGCCAGATTGGTCATCGATATCTGCAAAAAGCGCGGATAGAACTTGGTGACCAATACCGAGGTATCGATGGGTCCGAACTTGTGCGGTACATCTATAACGATCACGGTCTTGAGCCATTCGACTGCGGCCAGCGTGGCTTCGAGCTTATCGATCGTGTATTCGGTCGACCCATTATCGAACAGGATCACCGTATCGGTGCCGTGCAGGCTCGCATGCCAGTTTGCCCAGTCGGCAACCCATTCGAGCCGGTTGTTCTTGTTGATCGTAAACAGAATACGCGCGTCGGAAAGCGAAGCGGAAAAATTGGGCTGGATGGCCAGATCGAATATTTCACCGAAGGCGTCGACCCGCACCGCACTGGCATCGTCCGGCACATCGGCCAGCCGGGTCAGCATTGTCGAGCGTGAAGGGAACAATTCGGCCCCAAGCGCCGCCCCTGAAGGAAGAGCGCTGTAGCGGGCCGCTTCAAGGCCCGCGCGCAGGTTGAGCGGTGTAGGCCCGACCAATAGCACATCTCTGCCGTTCTCCGCCCGGAACGCATCGTAATAGAGCGCCCGGTCTTCGAACGCCGTCCAGAAGCCGGCCGGCCGCGGCCGCCGGGGCGAACGCGGCAAACGCTTTACGGGATTGTCCGCCGACAGCGCGGCAAAGCTCAGTTGCACGCGGGCAATCTGCGCTCCGGCCCGGCGGAGGGCCCCATTATCCACGCAACACGCCCCCAGTCGCCTTTTCCACAGCTGCCACGATCTTTCCCGACACCGCTTCGATCTCCTCGTCGGTCAGCGTTTTGTCCTTTGGCTGCAAGGTAACCTCGATGGCCACCGATTTGTTGCCTTCGCCAACATGCGCGCCGGAGAAAACGTCGAAAATCGTCACCTCGGTAACGAGGGTCTTGTCGGCACCCTTCGCGGCCCGCAGGATATTGGCGGCCTCGACGTCTGTTTCCACGACAAAGGCGAAATCGCGCCTGACCGGCTGCAGCGTGGAAAGCGCCAGCGCCGGTTTGGCCCTGGTCGCCTTTTTCCGCGGCTCGGGCAGCGCATCGAGATCGATCTCGAAGGCCGCGACCGGTCCATCGAGGTCGAACTTTTCCGCCATGGACGGATGCAGTTCCCCAAACCAGCCAAGGATCACCTTGGGTCCGAGCTGGATGCGCCCGCCCCGCCCCGGATGGCTCCAGGACGCCGGCTCGGCCACCACCTGTACCTTGTCGATATCGACACCCAGAGCATCGAGCGCCGCGCCGATATCGGCCTTGGCGTCGTAAACCCCGACCTTTTCGGCACGGCCCTGCCAGTGCCGTCCGGCCCCGGTAAACCGGGAGGTGCCGGTCCTGATGCCGGTGGCGTGGGTGCGCTGGCCCTCGGGCGAATCGGAGAAAAACACCTGCCCTACTTCATAGAGCGCCACATCGTCGAACCCGCGATTGCCGTTGCGCGCCGCGCCCGACAGCAGGCCCGGCAACAGCGAGGGCCGCATGTCGGTCATGTCCGACGCAATGGCATTGGCGAGTCGCAACTGGGGGGTGCCGCCGCCAAACGCCTCGGCGAGGTCGGTGGAAATGAACGACCATGTCATGGCCTCGTCCATGCCACGCGCCGCCAGCGCCCGCCGCACGATACGGCGCCGGTTCTGGATTGGGGTCAGCATTTTCGGGGCCACGCCCGAAAGCCGCGGCAGCGGCTCGACCGGCACGCGATCAACACCGACAATGCGCATCACTTCCTCGACCAGATCGGCCTTCATGGTGACGTCGGGGCGCCAGGAAGGCACCGCCACCTTGACGATATCACCCGATCCCGACACCCAGAATCCCAGCCGGGTCAGGATGGCCTTGACCTCGCCAAACGGCACTTTGAGCCCGGTCAGGCGCTCGATTTCGCTCAATGGGAAATCGATCACCGTCTCGGGCGAACCCACATGCCCTCCAATCACCGTTTCGGCGGGCTCGCCGCCGCACAATTCCATAACCAGCCGTGTGGCCAGCTCGATTCCCGGCATGACGCTTTCGGGGTCCACGGTGCGCTCGAACCGGTAGCGCGCGTCCGAATTGATTCCGGTCTTGCGGCCGGTAGCGGCAATCGCCGTCGGCTCGAACCAGGCGCATTCAATGAACACATTGGTGGTCTGTTCGCTCGAGCCGCTCTCTTCGCCGCCGATGATGCCACCAAGCCCGAGAACCTTCTGGTCGTCGGCGATCACGCACATGGTTTCGTCAACGGCATAGGTCTTGCCATCGAGCGCTTCAAAGCTTTCTCCGGTCCGGCCCATGCGCGCGCCGATGTTGCCTGTCAGCTTGTCGGCGTCATAGACATGCAGGGGGCGCGCCCGGTC
>PBNW01000029.1 GCA_002723255.1 Pelagibacterium sp.
GCCTGTTTAACCGAGGGGATGTCGGGGACCAGCACCGGAAGACCGGCGCTCATATACTCTACGATGGAAAGGGAGAACCCTTCTCCGAGTGCGGCATGCATGGCCATATCCGCGGTGCCGAGAATGTCTCTGGCGTTGGATATGAACCCAGGCAAACGCACTTGCCTATCCAGTTTAAGGTGGTGAATCTTTTCCTTTAGTGTCGAATAGGCCGGGCCGTCGCCGATCAACAAAAATACCAGGTTGTTCTCTGGCATCAGTCGTTGGAGCTCTGAGGCGGTGTCTATAATGAAGTCGAAACGTTTATAAGGGTGAGCCCTGCCGGTCGTGATGCAAATTTTGCTATCGTGCGGAATATCCAGGTTGTCCAACAATGACTGGTGGGAGGTAGTACCCACCTCGACGGGGGGAATGCCGTTTTGCACAACGTGACAGCGGTTTGCCGGTATTCGGCCGTTGTTGATGCTGCGTTGTCGCATTAGTTCCGACACACAAAGTTGGCTGTCAGCACAAATCATGGGAAGTCGGTTGCGAATGGACTTCAGCAAGCCTTTCAAGCCATTGATGTTGGGGCGGTCGCCAGGGGTATGGTCGTGTACAACGATATTGCGAACACCGGCGCGACGCATAAAAGCGTAATCAATGTTGAACCAGGGGCGATCGGTCAGATAGACATGCCGGATGTTATGGGTCTTGATGAACTGCTCAATCGCTTTTCTGTGATTGGTACCGGGCCCCTGAGTGCCCATTTCTACCGCGACAATATTACTTTTGCGAATGCTCTCCGGAAGCTCAGTGATGCTTGGGTATGCCAGGAAAGCCTTCCCACCCCGGGCTTCAAATTGCTCGGCGATCAGAGTCCAGAAATGTTCCATCAACCACCAAGCATAACCAACATCTGAAGGATAGTTCGATACTAAAAGAACGTTGTCGGGAAAGGGTTGTTCCATATACCTGGCCAGAGTCCATTTTCCTGGTGGAGAGAGGCGAACACAATTTAGCCACTTATCGTTCGAGTCCGAGATAATAATGGTTTCAATTCCAATTACAATACATAAAACCTAACTTGGTTGTGATACTCGTAGGGTTGTTCTGATAGAATTCCTGACCGGGTAGGGGTGTCGCAGGCCCCAAAGGATTCCGTAAAGAGGTGATATAGGATGTCGTCCAGATTAGCAGTGGTTGTCAATAAGCATGGAAATGAGCTTTCACCCTCTGAGACATTTCTTCACGCCCACATCAATAAACTCCCTTACCGCTCTTACTCCCTGATTGGTAACCCTGGCTATCGAATGATCCGTGAGGGTTCGGTTGGGGCCGGCAATCACCTGGTTTCGCGTTCTTTGGTTCCGCTGGGTTTCCGTTGGTTGATCAGGAAAGCCATTGGTGTTTCGGTTGCCACTCAGGATACGAAAGCGCTGGTACGATGGCTCAAACATTCAAATATCGATGTAGTGCTGGCCGAGTACGGGCCAACGGCGGTCTCAGTCATGGAGGCATGTTATCAGGCCGATGTCCCTCTGGTGACTCACTTTCACGGATACGATGCCTACACGGACTACGTCGTTGGTGAATACGGTAAAGCGTATCATCGGTTGTTCGACATCTCCTCGGCAATTGTGGGTGTATCGAGCCACATGTGTGAGCAACTGGTTCGGCTTGGCGCGCCCCCTGACAAGGTGCACCAGAATGCATGCGGTGCAGACGTTAACAGTACTCAGCGTTCTGCCGATCACAAGCCTGGTTATCGCTTCGCGATGATAGGCAGACTGGTTGAGAAAAAAGCCCCTTTTGTTTCAATGATGGCCTTTGCCCGCCTTTGTGATTCTGTACCCAATGCCACACTTGAGATAGTGGGCGACGGGCCCCTAAGCGCCGCCTGTGTTCAGATGGTACGGGCTCTCGGGATGGAGGAGCGGGTGACACTTCATGGCGCCAAGCCCCATGAGTTTGTGCAGGAGGTTTTGGGTCGCTCTGACTATTTCCTTCAACACTCTGTCAGGGCTCCGAATGGTGATATGGAGGGTACCCCGGTGGGTGTGCTGGAGGCGATGGGCATGGGGTTGCCGGTAATCAGCACCCGACACGGAGGTATTCGCGACATAATATCCGAGGGTGAGACGGGGATTCTCGTGGATGAATACGACGTCGACGGAATGTTTGAGGCGATGCGGGCTCTCTGTGCCGATAGAGAGCTTTCGGCCCGGATGGGCAAGAAAGCCCAGGAATCCGTGGCTGATAACTGGACCATGGAAAAAAGTGTTGCCCGTCTCTCTGAGATTATTGGATCAGTCGCGCACTGAGCTTGATCCGGTTCCGTTTCAGTTTACTCGCCCTATGGAGATTGTTGGATGAGAATTGGCTATTTATACGACCTTCAAGCCTATCCGCCGAAAGGCGGCAACCATATTCATGTGTTTGAATTGATCCGTGGATTCCTGAGTGAGGGGCATGAGGTTGCGGTTCTGGGCGACTCTACAATGCCTGATGTGATGAATTTCGAGGGGGATACTGACCGTTCGCTCTCTGAGTTTCTGGCGTTCTGCGATGTTATCTACGCGCGGATTGATTCACGTCCCTTGGGTGCCTGGGACCATCTGAAACAGGTGATGGCACGGGCGGAAGAGACTGTTCCGGTGGTATGGGAAATAAACTCTCCCGCGGATGAAAACCTTGCGTTTTCCTGGTTAGGGGGAAAGCGATCCGGTGTGAGGGAATCCTGGGTCAAGTGGTTGAAACGATGGTTTCATGCCGCAAGGCAAAAACCCCGTATTGCACGTGAGGAAAAGGTCCGGAAGGCGCTCGCTGAGAGGGTGGACGGCGCAACCTGTGTATCTTCGTCCATGGGGAATTATGCAAAAAATCACCTTGGAATCGAGCATGCTGTAGTGGTCCCGAATGGTGGACCTCTGATACCGGAAAATGAAATACATAGCCGGCGGCAGAAGCGCGATAACAAGACGTTTACGGTGTTTTATAGTGGCAGTGCCATATACCCATGGCAGGGATTGGACATGCTTTCGGGCGTCATTGAGCTGGCAAAGACAGAGGCGCCGGATATTCGTTTTCTGCTGGCAGTTAATCAAAGGTCTGACTACTTGCCCGAAGGCGATAACGTCGAGATCAAAGAACGTGTACCCAGGGATGAAGTGCTTGATGCAATTTGCTCTGCGGACGTGTGCATTGCCCTTCACCCTGATTGGTTTTGGACGCCTCATGGCGTGCACGGTTCTCCAACCAAGTTATGGGAGTACATGTCCTGCATGACCCCCATTGTTACATCGAACCGCGGGCAAATGGCGGACTTAATTGAACACGAGTCGAATGGCATGCTTGCGAGTGATGAACCTTCGGATATTCTCGCCCAACTGATTAAGCTCCGTGACAATCCCGATCTTGCGGACGCGATTGGAAGAGCCGGTTGGGAGTTGGTGCAGGAAAAACTCAACTGGCCAGTTGTCTCTCGTGAAACACTCTCAGTGTTTAGTCGATCAATGCAGCTCCGTAAAGCAGGGAAGCGTTAAATGAAGGCAAGCATTATCAAGTTAGCTAACGACAGTATATATCGGGTTGGAACAGGCCTAAGCCTAAGCAAAGGCCTTCCCGCTTACATGCGAAGTTTCTACCTGCCAACGATCATTAAGTGCGTGATGATTGCCGGAGCCGTTTGGAAATGAGTGGCAAACGAAAACCAAAAAAGATATTGATAACGAATATTGTTACGTTGAATCCGGGTGATGCTGCGATACTGCAGGGAATGATTCAAATTTTTCGGCAAAAATATGGTGAAGATGTAGAAATTATTGTTTTTGATAAACTTGCCGATGCCGCTTCCAAATACTACCCTTGGGCTTCGTTCCGGCAGTCATTTTTTGGAAACGAACAGTATGGTTATATATCAAGAAAACTAAAAAAACTGGGTTATGGACACTGGGTTAGAAGGCTACGTTACTGGCGCCTGAAGTTCGCTGGATATCTATACCTAGCAAGAATCGGTTGGTTTTCAAGATTACTAGTCAATAGAAGCGACCGGGAGTCGATACGAATTTATGGAGATGCTGACCTCGTTGTAAGCACGGGTGGTACCTATTTAATTGAAAATTATAACCTTTCTTCTTCAATTTACGATTATCTGTTAACTCTAAGTTTTAAAAAGCCTCTTATATTTTTCACGCAAACATTGGGGCCATTTGATAAAGAAAAAAATATTTCTGTTTTTAGGGAAATATTCAGAAAGTCTAATATCATTTTCCTGAGAGACGAGCGCTCCAAAAAGCATTTGCTTGAGATCGGCGTCAGTGAGGATAAAATTGTTATAGCAAAGGATTCTGCATTTGCTATTGATGCAAATAAGCTAGAATTGATTCAAGATTCTGAACGGTCCAAGCCTCTAAAAATTGCAATTTCAGTTCGGTCGCTTCGTTTCTTTGAGTCAGGAAAACAAGGTGTATATGAAAATTATAAAAAATGCATAGTGTCTATGATTGTTTTAGCTGTGGAAGAGTTCGATGCAGAAATCTGTTTCTTATCGACTTGTCAAGGCATTCCTGAGTACTGGACGAACGACTCTGCGCTATCAGAAGAGATATACGAAATGCTTCCCAGTGACATAAGAAAAAATGTTTTTGTCGATGGTGAATTTCGTCAGCCATTGGAAATCATTCGCGCGTATAAGAATTTTGATCTTGTTATTGCGACTAGAATGCATGCCGCGATATTGAGCTTTGTTGCTGGAACACCCGTATTGGGAATAGCGTACGAATTTAAACTAGAAGAACTGTTTGACCAGTTATCGATGGACAAAATTCGGCTTTCTATTAGTAATATGTCAGGCGAATCATCAGCGCAATTACTGAAGTCAATAATCGAAAATCTTGACTATTGGAAAGATCAAGTATCAAAAATCCAAACTAGTTGCCGAAAGGAAGCTAATTCAGTCATTGATAGGCTACCTTCTTGATAGCCGATGAAAAGGATTAGTAATGGGCGCTTATAAGACCAGTGTTTTAAATGCATTGGGGTGGACGGCAGGTGGAAAGGTAGTCAGTCAGGTTCTCTCGTTTGGAATCGGGATTGCTTTAGCGCGGTTGCTAAATCCAGATGCATTCGGGCTAATTGCTATGATGATAGTGTTTACCGGCTTCGCAAGTCTGTTAACCGACGTAGGACTTGGTTCTGCGCTAGTGCAGAAGAAAGACGTTACAGAAGCTCACTATAGCACAGTGTTTTGGACGAATTTAGGATTGGGAACAACTCTTACGCTGACTATATTTTCAATATCGCCATATATAGCATCTTTTTATGGGCGTGAAGAATTAACAGAGATTGGCCGTATACTCTCTCTACAATTTATTATCAACGCAATCGCGCTAGTTCCACGAATACGACTAGTTAAACAACTAACATTCAGAGTCATCGCTACTGCAGATCTTTGTGGGATGTTGATTGCGGGAGTTTGTGCTATTTTCATGGCTAGTAATGGATATGGATACTACGCTTTGGCTTGGCAGCCTCTTATTGTGATTACAGTAGCGACCATTTTTGTTTGGTCTTACTCCCGTTGGGCCCCTGCAGTACTATATAGTCGAGCTGCATTGGGCGAGTTGTTTAGCTTTAGTGCATTTAATTTTGCGAACCGAATTGTCCAGTATTTCTCTCAACAACTTGATAAACTGCTGACTGGGCGCTTTCTCGGTGGTGAATCTGTCGGCTTGTTGGATAAAGCCCAATCTATGATGTTGTTTCCGCTAAGGAACATATCCCATACTGTGGGGAGCGTTATGTTTCCCGCTTTGAGTCAGGTCCAGGAGCAAAAGCAGCGTGTTCGAAGCGTTTATATGCGAAGCACGCATTCTATTGCATTGCTTACGTTTCCTATGATGTCAGGTATGTTCGCAGTTGCTGATACTTTTGTTTATGGAGTTCTGGGTGAGCAATGGGAAGGTGTCATCCCAATTCTTAGGGTTTTGTGTATTGCAGGGTTGGCGAATTCGATCGTCACCATTGTCGGCTCTGTGTATCTCTCCCAAGGGCAAGCCAAGTTAATGTTTATGGTCACGCTGATTACTCGGCCATTAGCGATAGCAGGTGTGGTTATCGGTTTATTTTCCGGAGGGGTAATTGGAGTGGTGATTGGGTCAACGATAGCAAGCTATATAAATAGTGTTATATCGCTTCGAGCAGCCGGAAAATTGATAGACCTTAGCCTCTATTCTTTGCTAGGTCCGTTATTTAAGACCTTATTGCTCGCTACAATAATGGGTATCTGTGTTTACTATTTTGGCATTTATGTTCCGCTTAAAAACGAATTATATGTATTTGTTTCTCAATTATTTCTAGGTGCGTTGATTTACTTGGCTTTAATATTTTTGTTTAGGCCGCCTGCATTTGACGACCTTTTAGAGCTAATCGTTGAGCGTATTCGGAATCGAAAAGCTAAGGATAAAATAGGCTCATAAGTTTATTTTAATATTATTTAGTTTTGTAGATTTCTTTAGGGTTAATGGTTATGAAGAAGCCGCTAGAGTGTCTCGTTATTATGCCTGTGGGGCCGAGGTCAAAAATTGAGTATGTGCGTGATACGTTAAGTAGTTTTTTTCATTATTTTGATTGTCAAGGTTCCTTACTGTTAGTGCTGGACGATACAAGAAGTGAAAAGTTGCGAGATTCATTGCTGAACTATCCGAGAACGGTAATTGTTAATGCCCAAAGCCTATTAACAGATGGTAGCAGAAATCACAATACACGCGGGTTGCTGTTCGTAAAGCAGATTTTGGCTCTTAGACTGTTGTCTTCGGAATACGAGTGGAAAACTCTTTTGCGGCTTGATGATGACGCCTTAATAATCGGGCCGAATCCCCATTTCGATGCGTTGGAAATCTTTGGACGGGAACCGGATGTTGGGATGCTTGGCGCCTATTTGCGCCGTGGGGACGGGCAGGACAAGCGACCGTCACTCAGACGTCAGGGCAGGCGGCTACTTAAACGGTTAATTTCGCGAGATATTATCCGCTACCCGGCAATGGTCAGGACCCTGGCAATGCTGGTTATTAAAGCCAAACTGAAGGGCTACAAACTTGGAGATATGTGCACGGGCGGTGCCCTTTTCCTCTCCCGCGAGGCCTACGATTGCATTGAGACCGTGTGTGGTAGAGAGATTTATAACCTTCGTCACTCTGACTTGGCTGATGATCTGCTATTGGCGCTTTGCAACGCTGCAGCAGGGTATAAGATGAAGGACTTCTCTGATCGGGATGATGTCATGGCTATCAACTGGCGAGGTCTACCAATGCCACTTGATGAATTGGTTCGACGACAGAAAAAGCTCTTGCACCCTGTAAAAGACCCTAAAAATCAGGACCATGAAAAGATGGTAAGAAGGTACTTTGAAAAAATCCGGCGTGAATCTGTGTCGGATGCTAACCAATAAGTTCTCTATATATCGAAATATAGCGTTGGCTGTTTTCGTCTACATTAAATTTCTTGAACAGAATTTCATGGGGGTGTCTGGCATTTCGCATGCTTTCGAAATCTTGAGACTCGAAGAATGACCTGACAACCTGCGCATACCCACCAGGCGTGTGATCGGTAACTAGCATACCGGCTCTTCCATAATCCAGAACCTCAGGAATTCCACCAACATTATGAGCAATAATGTTAACGCCCAGTGACATAGCTTCCAGTAGAGTCATCGGTAGTCCTTCATGGTCGGATGTCATGAGAAGAGCGTCGAGTTTACATAGCTCCTTCAGCGCCGGACTTACGAATCCTGTGAACTTTACTCGATCACTGATATTCAGTTCATTCGTTAACTTCTTCAACTGAGATTCGAGCGGGCCAGAGCCGATGATTGTACCGGTGCACTCAAAGCCTCGTCGGTTGAGCAAGGCGATTGTTTGTATAAAAAGATCAACTCTCTTCACCGGCACGAGGCGTCCAACGATTCCAATTCTGGGAGGAGAACCACCGGATTCTTTGGAAAATAGCCATTGCCGCCGTATATCGTCGATATCTACGAAATTGAAAATCTTATAAACCTTACCCGGAAACAACTTCTTCAATGTATCCTCAAGTTGTGTTGAAACCGCAATAACGGCCTGTTGACGAAGTCGGCCTAGTGCTATGTCCAGTTTGCTGATCAACCATTTATGGGGCTTTGTAAAAGATAGCTTCGTTTCCGGGTTGCCATGAACCGTGCGCACGGATCGTGGCACCCTGGCCATATCCTTACCCAGTATACCGAGTACATTTTCCTTGAAACCGTGGGTGTGTAAGATCTTGGTGCCGTGTGATTTACAGTGAGCGGCAATTGAGCGGGCAATTGCGAGGGGGCCTAACTTCGTTTCATCGGCAATAGAGACCGATATGCCCAGTTCCTGAAGCTTTTCAGAAAGGATGCCGTTATTGAATACGACAGCCGTTGGTGTAATTTGACCAGAGGCTTTTAACGCTCGGCAAAGATTGTAAACCTAGACTTCGGCGCCCGCCCATAAGTCGCCTGAAATCACATGGGTAACGATCAGTTTCGAGTTGCCTTCTGTCATAGAAGACCGCGCCCGATGGTGGCCAGTAACGTCCGGGTACTGTGGCTGTTGCCATCGTGGAGGTTGAAGCGGTGAAGATCGTAAGGGTTGCACCCGGCAAGGTTCCACCCGGTTTTGGTGGTGCATGCGGCCTTGTAGGTATCGGAGACCAGGTTTTCGCCCTTGCCGGTTATGTCACCATTGGGATAACAGAACACCGGAATGGCGGCTTCGCCCAGGGATTTGAGGTCCTGCAGGCAGTCCACGATTTCCTCTTTAAGTGTTTTCTCATCTTTCAGGCGGTTCAGGCGGTAATGATGCCTGGTGTGCGCGCCGTACATCACAAGACCGTTTTGCGCCATTTCAGTCAGTTCAGAGCCACTGAGAATGGATCTGGAGGTTTCCGTGGGAGCCATATCCGGGTGTGATGTGTAGACCTGTTCAAGAGCCTCAAGGATCGTCGCGTCTTCAAGTGACTTTAAGCGTGCAATGATGTCGTCGGCTTGCAGAAGTGAAAGTGGACGATTCCCGCCAGGCGTTGACCCATAAGGCAGGTGAGGTCGCAGCCAGTCAAAAGCTGGGTCATTCTCTGGAATGGTTTGAGTGGTCAACAAGTTGAGCACCTGTTCCGGCCAGAAGGTTTTGCCGGTGTCGATCATTTGGGTGACCAGGAAGATCGTTGCCGGGGCGTTCTGTGCCTTCAGAGCAGGATAGGCATATTGATAGTTGTCTTGCCACCCATCGTCAAAGGTGAATGCAACCGAGAGCCTTGGAAGCGTTTTGCCTTGACTGTTACGGTCCAGCCAATCGGAAAGGTGGATGGGTTCCGCCCCAAGCTTACGGACAAACCGAATATGGTCTTCGAGGGTTTGCGGGCTGGTCACCATGCCTGGCTGCTCCGCGGCACGCTCGGGCGCATCCGCTGGGAGAATTCGGTGGTAAGTGAGGATTAGAAGCGTTGGCTTTTTCGACAGACGGACGCGCAGCCAGCCGTAGCACGCCAGCACGGAAAGCACACCTGATTTAACAAGAGATCTGAAGAATGCCACGCCTTGGGCCTCCGTCGGCTTCGCCAATGGTTTTGGCTTGTTCGTCCATGTATAGTTTATTGCCATAGAGATTCTGCCAGTAGTGTGGAGAGATGTCATCATCGATAGCCCTGACACTCATCTGATCAACTGACTTATGCGAGTATTCTAAGATCAAAAAGGACCTAGATTGATGAATAGTTTGTTGTCAAGATCACTTTTCTTTTACCCCTCGACCCTTATTAAAGGGGAGCCTATAGCTTTTTTGATAAACTCGTATAGGGAAAGGCAGTGGGCAAGTTTAGAAAGCTTACGAGAGCACCAGTTTACGAGAGTAAAAAGCATAATTAATTATGCGTACAAGAATAGTGCATTCTATAAGAATATTTTTGATGCGCAAGGTGTCGATATTGGTGATATTCGCTCATTAGACGACGTAAAAGATATCCCCACAATATCCAAGGAGGACCTGATCTTCAATTTGGATGCTATGTCTGAAAATAGAAATCGTCTTCTTTGCGATAGCAAAACTACTGGTGGGTCTACCGGACAACCTGTAAAGCTCTATAAAAACCCACTGGCTTTGGCACGCGAGCGTTGCGCGACTGCGCGTTCCTATGAGTGGGCAGGTATTGAAATTGGTGATCCTCAATTGCGATTTTGGGGTGTGCCTCACTCGCAACGTGGTGTTAGAAAGGCATACTTAACCGACTTGATTGCAAATAGGAAACGCATTTCTGCCTTTGATCTCACAGAACAATCATTTCTAAATTATTATAATCTAGCTGTTAAATTCTCTCCGCGTTATCTATATGGTTATGTCAGTGTTATTGAAAATTTTGCTCGTTACCTACTGGAAAACTCTCTTCACCCATTGCCTTCGGTTAAATCTGTAATTACAACATCTGAGGTTTTAAGTGAGGGGGCTCGTCATACGATTGAAAAAGCTTTTGGCGTTAAGGTCTATAATGAGTACGGATTCGGAGAGGTGGGCTCCATTGCTCATGAATGTTCACAGGGTAACATGCATCTTATGGCGGATAACCTCTATGTGGAGGTGGATGATGATGTCGAAAATACCGGAGAGTTAATTGTCACTGACCTTTATAATACCGCAACACCACTGATCCGTTATCGGCTTGGTGATTATGCGACGTTGACCAAAGAGGTCTGTGAATGTGGTCGTTCATTACCGCTGATTCAGTCGATACATGGCCGAGCATACGACATTCTGGAGATGCCATCTGGACGAGAGATGCATCCAGAAGCGATAATCTATGTATTTGAAGATATTCAAACAAGTACTAACGCATTCAAGCAGTTCCAAGTTATTCAGGAATCTAGGTTCGAGATTACAGTGAATATCATAGCTAACAATAATTGGACCGACAAAGTGAAGGGTGAAGTTGTTGGATCTTTGAAGAGAAATATAGATGAAGATATTAATTATAGTATAAATATCGTAGAGTCCATACAGCGAGAAAAGTCAGGGAAAATGCGAATTGTTAAATCTAATTTATGATGAAATTTGGTATTTTCATTATTTATATTACTGGTTTCCGAATCGGTAAAAAGCTATTTACAGGATGTAAGATCTATGTGGGTTACTCTGTTTTGGTTTTCTGCATTTGGAGCGCTTTTCAGCTATTTTATTTACCCATTAATCCTTCGTTTTATGCCCAGTCGTCCGGAAGCAGAGCGCGAGCATGCCCTGTCAGACACTCCGCCGCTCGTTTCCCTGATTGTGACGGCTCATAACGAAGCCCATCGAATCCGCGACAAAATCGAGAACTGCCTGGCTCTGGACTACCCGGGCCTGGAAATCATTATTGCCTCGGATGCCTCCAGTGACGAAACCGACCAGATCGTAGGCGAGTACACTAATCGCGGCGTGAAGCTGGCCCGCGCAGAGGAGCGGAAGGGAAAGGAGCATGCCCAACTGCAGGCGATCTACGCCGCAACAGGTGACATCCTGATCTTTTCGGACGTTGCGACATCGATTCCCGAAGACGCGATTGGCCGTATGGTGGCTTATTTCAATGACCCCACCGTGGGTGCGGTGTCCAGCGAGGATCGCTTTATCAGCCGGGATGGCAGTGTGGTTGGCGAAGGCGCCTATGTGCGTTACGAAATGTGGTTGCGGGGCCTGGAATCGAAACGTGCGGGCCTTGTGGGGCTGAGCGGTTCCTTCTTTGCGGCCCGCAAGGAGGTATGCCAGGAAAACTGGGATATCTATTCCCCCAGTGATTTCAATACTGCCCTCAACAGTGCCCGAAGGGGGCTGGTGGCTGTAACGGCGCCGGACGTCCTTGGATACTATCAGGACGTGGCGGACGCCTCGAAGGAATATCAGCGTAAGGTGCGCACCATCATCCGGGGACTGACGGCGTTGAGCCGGCATCCCGAGGTACTCAATCCGTTCAGGTTCGGCCGCTTTGCGTTTCAGGTATTTGGCCACAAGCTGATGCGGTGGGCCGTTCCCTGGTTTCAGGTACTATTGCTTTTGGTCTCGTTTGCCGTCGCGGGGAAGGGCGGTATATACGCACTGGCATTGCTGCTGCAACTGGCTTTTTACGGGTGTGTTCTCGCAGGGCATTTTGCGCCCGAGTTGCGTAAGCACACTCTGGTGAAGATTCCCTATTTCTTTGTGCAGGTAAACCTAGCGGTTGCCCATGCAACTGTAAGCTTTCTTGCCGGGCGAAGGATGACCGTCTGGGCCCCCTCCCAACGCTGATCGATGAAACGCGGACGTTTGGCTATGTTTGCAAAGTTGAGACCGGTCGGAAGCCCTGTACCGAAACCCCAGGTCGTTGATGACCTACTGATGCCTTGGGACGAGCACTATACAGCGTTGTATTCCGGGTCTGGTACAGAAGCGTTGTCGCTGGGTGTAAAGGCGGCCATTGCGATGAAAGCCGGCTCGGATACACCTGAAGTGATTATCCCTGCCTATGGCTGTCCCGACCTGGTTGCGGCCATTGTTGCCCAGGACGCCCGGCCGGTTCTAGTTGACTTCGCCCCGGATGAACCGGTAATGGACGAAGAAGGCATTCGTCAAGCGTTGACAGAGCGCACTGTCGCGATTATAGCGGTCAATTTTCTCGGGGCTTGTGAGAGACTGAAAGAGCTCTCGCGAATCTGTTCGGATAATGACCTGGTTCTGATCGAGGATTCGGCACAGCGCTTCCCGCCCTCCAGTTGTTCCCATGGCTTGGCGGATTTCGTGGTGTTGAGTTTTGGCAGGGGCAAGCCGATTAACCTGATGGGTGGGGGCGCTCTGCTTTTTCGTCGAACTGAGCAGTCAGTGGTGCAGAGTGCGTGTGCTGATTGCTCCGTATTGGAAATGCGTACTAACATTGGTTGGCACATCAAGCGACTGTTGTTCAACGCGCTGTTGTCGCGCTATATCTATCCGCTTCTTGAGCGCGCGCCGTTTCTCCATGTTGGAGAAACCCGGTTCCACCCATTGGAGGCCATTCGGGTATTGGAGCTTCCATCATCGCTTCTGGCTGCGGGGGTGCGCGCTTACTTTGCAAGGGAGCCCCTGCATCTCGTTTATGACCGTGAACTGTCGTTCCTGCGGGAGGCTGGCTGGGCGTTTGCCGGAACGATAGATGCGCAAGACCCTACGCCTCGGCTTCGGTATGCCCTTTTGGCGCCCAATGAAAACCTGAGAAACCAGGTGGTCACGGAAATGAATGAAAATGGAATTGGTGCCAACATTTTTTACGGTCGCACACTTCCTGAAATCATGGATGCCGCTTCTATTCGTGTAGGGGGAAGCGGCAGGTATCCAAACGCCAGTAACTTCGCGAAGCGATTGATTACTCTACCAACCCATGAGGGCGTGGGGCTGAGCGATATCAGCACAATCATATCGGTTTTTGAGCGCTTGGCATCTGAGCATTGTAACGACTAGTTTGTTAGTCGATATTCTTTACACCCTGTTTGGTCTTATAATGAAGATAGCTCGGCCTGCATCCATAGTGCCAAGGAATTCGGGATGTTTCCTGATGTATGGTCCGTATATTGCGTTTATTTTGCCGTTGAAAATCGGATAAGGAGATCTGTATGCGAGTAGGTACTCTCTTAGCTATTTTGTGGTGCTTTTCAGTTCAGGCCAACGCTGCTCCAATTTGGACGTACGACCTAGAGGGAACTGTGTCCGGCTCCGAAGAAGCTGCAGGATATTTGGCGGACATTGGCGTTGGAGATTCATTTTCAATTCGCATGTCTATGCAGAAGCAATTGGATGGCAGCCATAAGATCAATTTTAGTGGATCGCTTGGGGGGTGGTTGTTCACTCGGCAAGAGGCCAGTGCATATTACCTGCATAGCGACTCGGCCCCCGAGCGCTTTTATTCAAGTGGCTCCTCCTCGCTGCTTAATGCCCCGGCAGGCACGCTTGGTGCGATCGACCCATGGGACATTTATCTTCAACTGTTTGGGTTGGAGACAACAGGGGCGGTTGACATTGCAGAAGAAGATAAACTGGTTAAGAGTGATGGTTGGCTGGATGTCGATCAGTTTCTTCAGGGCAATATTTCTTTCAACTTTTTTGCCCAGCTAGGCCCCGAGGGCAGCTCATGGACAGAGAATGATCTTTTCGGGGATATTCATTCCATTGTCCAGGTTTCCGAGTCCACTCCTGCCATGATGATGGCGATAGGGCTTTTGTGCATCTTTGCTGGGTACCAGCGAAAGCTCCGTCGGTAAGAATCAAACCAATAATAATCAATAAGGCACTCTCGTTATAACGAGAGTGCCTTATTCTGATTAGTTAATCTGAAATGCCTCAACATTTGAAGGCTGGCTCGCCAGGCCATTCGTGTCGTAGACCCGTATGGAGAAGAACCAGATCCCTCGATCGAGTCCGTCAATCACGTAGGAAGTCTGGTCTTTCGAAATGTCCTGAGTCTCCATGTCCAGATTGTTCTCCTCCAGTCCGTAGAAGATTTTGTAGTGGCTGATCTCGCCTGCGTTAAGGTTGGAACCATCCGCTCTTTTTTGCGGCACACTCCAGGACATCTCTACGGATCCGTCAGGCTCGGTTGGTACCGGTTCCGTGGTATCGGGACTGTCGGGTTCCGAGCCTGAGATGGGTTCCAGCGTCCATGGGTTAAGATTGCTTTGATACGCCTCCATTACGGTTACATCAGAGCCGGAGGCAACGACGGTACCGGCGTCCTGAGCCATCATGTCGGTGCCGTATCGGAGTTCCCAATAGTCAGGAATCCCATCCCCATCTGAGTCCTGACTGCTTTCGCTACCAGGGTCTGGTGTATCGACGTTTGCAGACTGACTGATTTGATCGCCGGTTTGCTGATCAACAATCGTTAGCTGTGCGGAGGCCAACCGTATGGAGTCAAAATATTCCATTTTGATTGGCACGGATTCTCCGCTATCCAATGCAATCGCGTATCTGTCAGTTGCTGCAGCACGATTTACCCATGAGTCAATGACAAGGTTGTTATCGAGATACAACCTAACACCGTCGTCGGTGCGTACGATGAATTCGTACTCCCGTGTCCCTGAATCGTGTGGCGCAGTAAATACACCATTCCAGCGAACGCTGAAATTGTCCTCAGGCAAGCCCTGAAGAGGAGATGAGCTTGCCCAGTCATGATTGACGGAGTCTTCGACCCGGTAAGTAGCCAGGGTTTGGAAGGATTTGCCGACATAATACTGCCCCACAAAACCATCGATCATTGCTTGGGACGCTACAGGAACGTCCTCAGAGTCATTAAGATCGGTTCCTTGTTGATACTCCTCAAGGTTCGTTGCTCCGTCGCCATCCGCATCTTCGCCAGCGTCGTTGGGTGCCAGCGGGTCTAAGTTATAAGCAAACTCGGCACCGTCTGGAATTCCATCGCCGTCGGTATCTGCTCGCTCTGCATTTGTTCCCAGATCAAATTCCTCCAGAGCTGTCAGGAAGTCATCATCCCGGTCAGACGACGCATCCTCCGGATCATTTGGATTAAGCCCATGGAAGGTTTCCCAGTTGTCGTAGAGTCCGTCCTGATCTTCATCCAGGGGAGGATACTGTGGGTTCATAGATAACCCGTTCTGCGCATCAAAATAGCCAATTCTATACCCGCGGTTGTATGCCTTGACGGCGTCCTCCTCTGAAGGGTATGAGGGCTGGGCCCAGCTTGAGATTGCTGATGCTGGCACAACTTGACGGCTGAGGTTGGGTCCCTCCCAGGCGACAGCGAAGTGGTCGTCTCCATAGCGTTCCTTGAAGATGATCTGAAAGTAGTACCGCTTTCCGGCTTCAAGGTTGATCGCAGCCGATCCCTGAGACGAGTACTTCTCATAGTCATCGGGATAGGTCCACGCAGGTACTGTCGCAATTTTCGTAGCGCCATCTGGTGTCTGGGAATCGCTCAGCCAGAATTCGACCTGATCATCACCGCTGACAAAAAAACGATAGAGTCCGTCTCGGGGCGGGGTTATAAAACCCTGTGCCATTGCGCCATAGTAGTCCGCACGGTTCTGTGTCTGTTGCAGAGTATTCAGTGTTTCTATGTTGTCTGGGTTATCCGGGTAACGCGTGAGTTCGGTCAGCGCACTCGGTTCAGCGCCCGGAATATCCATCCAGTATCGGATGTCTACCTGCCCGGGTTCACTTTGCTCCGGCAATGATGCCGTTGGAGGTAATGAGTCGATATCTCGTCCCTGCCACACCTGGCAGCCACCTATCGCAAAGAATAAGGGTACCAATAGCGGTTTCCTGAGTGTGTTCACGACTAACTCCTTAATGGGGTAATAGTGACGCCTACTCAAGTATTGGTCGCAAGAGGCTATAGGGCCAATGAAAGTATGGAACATTTGGGAATCTGCGGTTCTTAGTTATCGTAATTACTTATAAGAGGTATAACTGAAATTCGATTCAGGAGATGTTTGTAGCGGTCAACTAATTCCAGACAATATTTTAAGGTTTTCCTCAGCAGTCCCTACTAAAAACCTTGATTATTTTCTCGGGGGATTACGCGGGGGGCTTGTCAAGCGTTGGAATGTACTACAGTATAAATTCAACGCATCGGCAATCCATAAAGATTGATCGAGAGTGCAAACCAGAGGACGGCCCGATGAAAATTCATGACCTTTCATTCGCAGAAATAGAACGAATCAACTTTAAAACCGTAGACGATATCCAGAGCCTGATGTCGACGGCGCGTCGGCCAATGATCTTTGAAGGTCTCGCGAACCAGTTGTCGTTTCTCGAAAAATGGGACCTGTCATTTTTTGAACAAATGGAAAGCTCGGTGCCGGTGCAACAGCCTGAAACCGATGGCGTGAACTACTTCTTCAAGTATTTCGCAATTCCTATGAAAGAATTTATCTCTCGAATTAAATCAGGAGATAATTTGTACATTGGTGCGAGGGAAATCCTTGGAGAAGGAGGCAAGCCAAGTGGTAAGGACGGTCTCGCAAGTCTTGCCGACTCGCTCGAAGTGCCCAATTGGTTCAAGCGCGAAAAAATTCGCTCAGCCAATCTCTGGATAGGTGCAGGCAACAACAAAACACTCTTGCATTACGATCCGTGGAACAGCATTCAACTGCTTCGGCAAGGACAGAAAGAATTCTTTGTATTCCGCAACACCGATACGCGCAATCTTCACCCGTTCAGCGTGTTCAACTTCAAGGCTTTATATCAGGGTAAAGTGCTACACAGTAAGATTCGCCCGATGACTGTACAAAAACGGTACCAGAAACGATTCAAGGAACTGAAGGGCTTTCGCGGCACCGTGAATGCCGGAGACGTTGTCTTTATCCCGGCAGGCTACTGGCACTACGTGGAGTCGGAAGGTCAGAACATTGGTGTCAACTTCTTTGTGCACAGCGATGACCAAACTCTGCATCGGATAGAGCCGCTGCGCAGCTATTGGATAAAAGATCGCATCATGCTTCACCCTGTGCGCTGGCTGTATCGACTCAAATATAATTTCTTTCAGGTACTCCGCAAGGTATTTCCCAAACGGGTTGGCTCCTGAGCCCAGGAATGGAACCGCACCGGAGCAATAACCATAGAGTGGCTATGAACGTGGATCCAAGTGTAAGTGCATCGTGCGACTTCTCTATCGAAACGTTATCCGATCCCGACTGTTTCCTTGAACTCAAGGATGACTGGCAACAACTTTCTTCCGATACTCACGCTGGTGGAGCCTTACCGTTGCCCCTGACTTTAGCCTGGATGATATCTTGGTGGAGTGGATTTTCAAACGGAGCAAGACTAAGGCTCACAATTATTCGCCAGCATGGACGAATAATCGCGATCGCCCCGCTGGCGGCGGTGCAGGACCAATACCGTCAAATCAGTATCAGGAAAATCAAGTTCTTATCGAACGGTCACTCCCCATTTTGTGACATACTTTTTGCACCCGAAGTTGAACACGGGATGCGTAAAAATATCATGCGAGAGCTCATCAAGCATCTCGACTGTGATCTGATTGAATTGCGCGGACTCAAAGACAGGGGTTCAACTCATCAACTGTTGAGTGAAGTCGCTCAGTCGATGGGGATTCGCGTGGCAGTAAACCCGGCATTGAGTACGCCAGTGGTCGATACCAACGGCGATTGGGATACATTCCTTGCCGAGAAATCGAAAAAGTTCCGTCAGCGTGTCCGTTCAGCGACTAATCGTTTCGAGCGTTCCGGCGCTAAAATCGAACAAACAACAATTCAATCGGGCGATGATTTCATAGTCGAAGAGATGATTGCAGTCTCAAGTCAGAGCTGGAAACGTTCACTGGGAGCCGATCTCAGTTCGCGAGAGAACTCGGTACGTTTTCTCAAGTCACTGTTCGATCAACTGGGGCCTAGCCAATCGGTATCAGTCTGGATGGCGCGCACTGACACTGGTGAACCGATCGCGTTTGAGTTACACCTTTTATGGGGTGGTGTCAGCTACCCTATTCGTGCCGACTTCAATGAGCAATATAGGAAACTTTCTCCCGGGTTTATCGCAGAGTTGAATGCATTGCGCAGCCTGTTTGAACAGGTGGATGCGACAACTTATTACAGTTGCGCCGATGACTACCAGTATCTGACCCATTGGACCGATACTTACGCACAGCATGTAACGGTTGAACTATTCAAGCCGGGTTTGAAAGGATTTCTACTCTACAGTCTTGAGTATCGGCTAATACCCGTTCTCCGAGGCATCCGCTCAGTGTTCAGGAAGGAGACTGACTCGGAGCGCAAAACCTCGCGCCCGAGTAAGGTTGCCTGAAGTCAATAACCTCCAGTTCAGTTCAGTTCAGTTCTTCCTGAAGTCTTCGGCAAGTTCGACGGGGCAGCAAATTCATTAATCAAGCCTCGTATGACTGGCAGATCAAGTTTGTGCTTGTTCTCGCAGTAGTCACGGATAACGCCACGCTCGTACTGCCGCCAGGTTTCCTTGAGAACGTGGGGCGTAAACATGCTATTTGTATATAGCGCGCCAGGCTGCTGTAATTCGACTGCCGCAAGTCTGTCATCACGTATGTCTACGATAGCGGCACCCATCATCTCGACTCCGAGATGCACGACTTTCTCGTATAACGTATTTGGCGTATCGTTTGCCTCGATCAGCGGCCTGCCCTGATAAACGATTTGGCCGTCATCAATGCCCGATGTTACGAAGTGTACCGTACCGCCGACGTATTCGGGCTCAGCATTGTAAACCGCCCATTCCGTTGTAAATAGGCCTCGGTATCGTTGAGACAATCCTCCATGGAGGTTCAGCACTCCGAATCTTGGGACTGACAAGAATTCATCGCGAAGGATCAACGCACCGCAAACCACCACGAGATCGGGGCGCATTTCCCGCAGCACCTCAATATACTCCGGCGCATTTATACGACTAGCACCGGTGGTGTAAATAACGTTTTGTTTGTCTGCTTCGAGAATGCGTCGGCCGGCCTCGCCAAAATCGGTTTTGTACTCGCTACGATTATATAATGCATTCTTTCGCCAAGTTTGCTCTGCGATGCGATTGAAAATTTTCCATGGTATCTGATGAGGAGCCTTTGCGAGACGAAGATATTTCTGCAGCGCGGGTTCTGCCGAAGGGTCTGCCCGCTGAGACTCCACGAAGATACCTACCGGATCAAATCGTTCTGCAAGTTTGTTCGCAAAGAACAAATCGGAGCGATCCTCGCTGCAAAGAATTACTAACCTGAAGTTTTCACCCATTTAATACTTCCCTTTCTTAATCAGGTTAAATAAACCCATAGGTTTATCTGTTGCTGTGACTTTTTCAAAAAATAATCGTTAAGTCGCGATTTGTCGCGGCCTGCAAAGAAAGTACATGTAGCCACTGCCTGTATAGCTTTTTGGATCAACAACCTCGCCTTGCTGGCTATAGACCGTGCATATCTCGAATCCCAAGTCTTCCAGCTGCGTAACCTGGTGCGCCGGCTTGATATGATATATGGCCATCTGAAAATCATGATCCCCAGTTACCAGGGTGTATTTGTCGTTTCGTAATACGGCCTCTGTATCGACATTCCGATAGTGGAATTTTGTACGCAGTAGACGCTTTAATGCCTTAAGCCAGTAGTAAAGGCTGGATAGTGGCCGTTTAAAGTTCAGCTTCGGGAGCTTGGGGGAGAATGGGAGTGAATAAAGACTGTGAGTCGAAAAGAAAAAGTAACCTTCTCGGCTTATAACCTTTGAAATTTCCGACAAAATCTGGATTCGCTCTTCGTGCTCAACCGAATCGATACCGTTAAGGCTGAACATCACGAAGTCGAAATCCCTACCGTAAAATTTTGACAGGTTCGTTGCATCTTGAACGGTAATTTCAGTATTTGCCCTGTTGCCCAAGGCCTGCTTGCAACGCTCAACCATACCGGAACTGTAATCTATACCGTGATACTCCATGACCAAGGCTGAGAATGTATAGGTTGTCCTCCCGGTACCGACACCGATATCGAGCATAGACGTGTTATGCCAATTATCCTTGAATCGATGTAAAATATTGATTTCCGTGGGAGTTAACGTGTAGTCCGTATATTCATGAACGAAGTTATTATAGACCTGCAAGTTAGAGTTCATTTTTGAAATCGGTCCTTTAACGGATGAAAGAAATCATGTGTGGCGACCCTGAAATTAAACTATTCATATGAGGTCACTTACAGGTAATATTTGAAAGAAAGTCAAGGTATGTGTAATCGGAGAATCCGATCGTCCATATGCTCAGGCTGTCCTCTTTGATCGCGATTGCTGGTAGTCAGGTAGACATGCCCATCGCTGCCCATATGCACACCTCTTAAGCGACCGTAAGTTCCCGATAGCAAAACCTGCTCACAAATCCTGTTATTTCCACCTGTATCTTCATAAGTAGCTACTCGCCTCAATTGTCTTGTTTTCAGGCTGGCAATCAGCAAATCGCCATGCCACGGATGCCCTGGGCGATCAAAGACGGCGAGCCCGGAAGGCGCAATCCCAGCAAACCAGGTGAGTATTGGGTCGTGGTATTCTGCGCCCACGTTCGGTCCTATAAAATTTGGCCACCCATAATTCCCGCCGGGGATTAGCAGATTGAGTTCGTCATAACCAACGGGGCCATGTTCAGTGGCAAATAAGTTGCCCTTCGAATCCCAGTCTAAACCCTGAGAATTACGAAATCCCTTGGCATAAACAGGTGAGTTATTGACCGGATTACCATCAGGGATGCCACCATCTTCTCGATAACGGAGCAATTTTCCTGCCAGGGAGGAGTCATCCTGTGCCAAGTGAGGTACTGCGGCATCTCCCGTCGTAATGTAAATCATGTTGTCCGGACCAAAAGCCAATGAGCTGGTGCCGTACCATTCGTGGGAGGGCAGGTTATCAATCATTATGGTCGGGTCGCGGCCATAACCATGTTCGTCTCTCAGGCGGTATACGCGGTTACGAACAGGAAACTGAATATCCGGCTGAAAAGGAGCAATGATGATTTTCTTTATCTTGTACACCAGCGAGTCGACGCTGGATTTCCCGACAGCGTCATAGGTGCCCACGACATAAACGTATCCGGATTCATTAAACTGAGGCGACAGAGCAATCCCCATTAAACCCACCACACCTTTCGAAAGCACTGGTATAGTTGCCCAGGGCTCTTGTCTCAAGCCGGTTTCAGGATCAATTAATCGAATTGTTCCCTTTCGTTCGGTGACGAGTACCCTGCCATCATCCAAAACTTCCAGGTCCCAAGGAACCTCGAGACCAGTCGCAATTGCTTCTACGCGGATATCCTCCATGTTAATTTGGGTGGAATCCTCAGCGGTAATATCAATACAGGTTGGCACCGAATGTGAGTCGGCGGGGGTTGCGGGGGCCAGTTCACTATTTTCACAGCCACTGACCATACCGGCTAAAACAACCGCTAACAGCCACCTGATCTTTTTCGAGTTAACATGCATGATTAGAATTTGCCGATTTTCTTCAGAAGAAACCTATCGTTAGAAAAAAATGAAATCTTTCAATTAAATGCTCAGACCTGAAGTTTTTAAACCAGAGCAACCCAGTATTTTGGATAGACTGTTGGATTTAGACACTAGCGCGCGCTCTGGCTAAAAGCAACGTTACCAACAGGAGTTGCGATTTTGAAAACATAAATAGCACATCAACACATGCTCTATCGATGCGATCTGCAGCGTTAATTAAACGGAATTATTAGAAAAGCAGTAACCCTGAATATCAACGCTGGATTCGTAATTTGAACCCAGACGTTATTGCTGTTTGCGGTGCTTCGATTCTCAAAGCGGATATGTTGTCTATTCCAAAGCATGGCGTGCTAAACCTGCACGGGGGGCTTTCCCAGTTCTACCGGGGATTGTTCACCACAGATTGGGCGATATACAACCGCGAGCCGGAGTGTGTGGGTGCGACTGTGCATTTCGTCTCAGAGGGTGTGGACGATGGTGACGTGATCTATCAGGGACGCCCAGAGATCAAAGAAGAGGATCATCCTAATAGCCTGTGTGAGAAAGTGGCTAAGCTTGGCGTGCAGATGATGGTTTGCGCTGTGTCGGATATTGAGCAGTCGCGTTGCCAGGCAACCAAATTAGAAACCAAGGGGCGTTTGTATCTGAATGATATGTTTGATGTCAGGGCGAAGCGCATAACCTGGCAGCGGATTAGGGACGGAGTGATATCAGATTACCTTGCCGATAAGGCCGCCCGTGATAAGCGGATAACCGCCTCCCTGATCAATGAGTTCAGTGCAATGCCCCATTTGAAAAACATAAATGAAGCTAGCGTTGAACACTCTCAAGAAACTGGTTGAACGCTTCCCGTTGCTGGTCGCAATCAGCAATTTCCTTGCCCTTACAGCGCCCTGCCAGTGCCCATAGAGCGCCGCGGCTGTCGCCGGTGATCTTTTTGAAGGCGCCAATGATCTTGGCTTTGATCCGCGAGTCCGTAAGGGTGTCGCCTATGTCGTACCATGACCAGATGATGATCTGTTCTCCACCCCCCTGGCGCTTGATGATGGTTTCGTTAACGCGGTTCAGGCCAGGATAGGAGTCGATATCCAGTGTCTGCCCGGTCTGGGATACGAGAGTCCAGTCATCGCTATCGAAAAGCCGATTGCGGAAGTAGATCAGCTCTTTGTCCTGGGTTTGAAGGCGATAACCGGTGATTTGCAACTGCACCTGCTGTAGGTCATCGGATACGTAAACACCACCCAGGTCTATGTCCGGTTTCTGGTAGTCTGGTTGCCAGATGTTGGCGTGTCTGAGCGGGCCTCGCCATTCCGGTACTGAGTCCGGCAGGGTGGGGTTCCACTCCGCGGCCATTCTTTCGGTTTTCGCGTGAACGGCAAGCGGTACCAGCGAAGGCCAGACAATAAGCAGAGAAGCAATGACTGGCCAGGCGATGGATGAGCGCGCCCGTGCTGGGGGGCGGGCTACGGCTGGCGTATCTGCAGTGTCTTCAGATGGCTTGTCCAGCCTCGCTGAGATGTAAAAGAGGGGGACCAGGGTAAAGATAACAAACACCACCCAGCCGAAGAGTTCATGGTCTTCAACCAGCGAGGTTTCCATGTTGGTGTAATGGCCGGCCGCAATAATGCCAAAGACCCGAATCCAGTTAGCCAGCATCGACAGTAAGGCGGAGATGAGGACAAGCTGGACCGTGGCCATGTATGAGCGGTAGTGGAGCTGCCCGTAGAAACTGGCGAGAAAGAGCGCAACCATAAGGTATCGCACACCGCTGCATCCGTCCTCGACCAGGAAGGTGCCCACTTCCAGCATGATGTAGAATTCCTTAATGGTGGCCTGTATCCCGGCCAACTGAAGGAAGATATTGTTGAAGAAAACGGTGATGTGCTGGAGCAGGGGAGACAGGTCATCCCAAACCGGTACCGCGAATATGAGCAGCATAATCGGGCCGCCGGCGGCTTTCAGGAATCCCTTTCCCCAAATGGACCAACCCCAGAAAATAATAAGCACGGGAACCAACAGCAGCCGAAACACCCGGATGTCCGCTGCCTGAGACAGCAGCAGGACGACACTGGCACCGGCTAGCAGGAATAAGGGCAGTGGAGAGGCATTGATGCGCAGTTTAGCCAGAGACTCCCTTCTCAGGTAAAGCAAAAACAGGGTGCCGGCCAGCACCAGGAACCCATGGTTGTAGATGATGGAGTCGTACCAGAGGCTAAAGAAGGTCTGCCATTCAGCCCAAAGCCCAAAGACGAGCAAAGGAACCGTTAGCAACCACAGGTACTGCCGGGAATATCCTGTAACCGTGTGCATAAGTTCCTTTTATCCCTGGCCACCAAATTTTTCCAGCACTTTCCTTGCTGCAGAATTTTTGCCTACGCTTCGATACGCCTCTGCCAGATGCAGTGCGATTTCTTCCGACTCCGGTTGTAGTTCATGGGCCTTTTCGAGAATGGGTACACTGGCTTCGTGATTACCGGCCTTGAGCATGATCCATCCGTAGGTGTCCGCGACTGCCGCGTTGCCAGGGCTAAGCTCGTA
>PBNW01000030.1 GCA_002723255.1 Pelagibacterium sp.
CAAAACCGAGGAATCCTTGCCGATCGAATACATCATCACAGGACGCTCAAAACTCGCCGCAACCTCCCGGAAAATCTCAATGCTCTCACTCTCCAAACGGGAAAGATGCGACAGGGAAGAGGAGTAGGGCTTGAGCGCAGGCTGCATTGTCTTTGGGTCCTTGCAGATCGAGGCGACAAGGGCGCCGTCTCCGACGGCCCAGAAATGGGTGTTGGCGAAATCTGTGTCATGTGTCTGGTTGCGCTTGCCATAGAAAAGCGCCGTACCATCCATATCGAGCACCAGACCGCCCGCCGCGCGCAGGATCGCATCGCCAGCAGCGGTATCCCACTCCATGGTGCGCCCGAAGCGTGGATAAAGATCGGCACCCCCTTCAGCAACAAGGCAGAATTTGAGCGAGGAGCCCATCGAGGCAAAATCGGCGATCTCAAGTCCATCAAGCCTGGGATCGTCTTCCCCGCTGCCATGGGAGCGGCTGCCCACAAGGGTCAGCCCCTTAGGAGGCGCTGAGCGCACGGCAATGGCCATGGGTTCGATAAGCTTGTGATCCTCGACCATGGAAACAAAGGCGCCAGCCTCGCGCGATCCCCACCAGATGCGCTTGAGGGCCGGGGCATAAACGACACCGGCCACCGGCACGCCGTGTTCGATGAGGGCGATATTGACCGTGAATTCGCCATTGCGGGCGATAAATTCCTTGGAGCCATCGAGTGGATCGACAAGAATGAAGCGTTCGCCGCATTGGGGCGCGTTTCCGTTGGCGACGGCTTCCTCGGCCACAACGGCAATCTCGGGAAATGCAGCGTCAAGGCGCGAAAGGATGAGCGCTTCGGCCGCCGTATCGGCTTCGGTCAGAGGCGACGCATCGGCTTTGGTCGTCACCTCGAACTTGCGGCCGTAGATCGAAAGGATCAGGGCGCCGGCCTCAAGGGCGATGGAATTGAAAATATCGCTGACATCGCCCACCCCATCAAACGGAGCGGAAGTCGATCGGGCCGTGGGCGTCATCTCTTGAACTCTTAAACTTTGTGGGGTTGTCGTCCCTCTATACGCGAGGAACATGGCTTGCGAAACCGAAGGCGTTAGAGGCCCGAGCCGCCCAGAAATTCCTGCCGCAGGGTCCTAAGGATGATCCTGATATCCAAAAGCAGCGAGAAATTTTCGATATAGGCAAGATCGTGATCGATCCTGGCCCGTGCCCTTGCGCCATTGTCGGTGGGGCCGCGCAATCCGTTGGCCTGGGCCCAGCCCGAAAGACCAGGCTTCATGGTCTGGCGCGCGCGATAATAGGGGACCAGCTCCTTGTAGGTCGTGCCGCCGGCCAACATGCCAAAGGCGTGCGGGCGCGGCCCGATCAGCGACATGTCGCCTTTGAGAATGTTTAAGAGCTGGGGCAATTCGTCGAGCGAGGTGCGGCGCAGAAAGCGTCCGATCGGGGTGATCCTTGGATCGTCGCTGGTCGTCTGGGCGACCCCCGAGATGTCGCAGCGATCCATATACATCGAGCGGAATTTGAAGATTTCGATGGGTTTGCCATTGATGCCCTCGCGCCTCTGGCGAAACAGCGCCGGACCCCCGCTCGTCAACCGGATGGCGAGCGCAATCAGCAACAATGCCGGGGCAAGCATCAAAAGGGTGATGGCACTGATGGCAATGTCCATGATGCGCTTTAAAACAAGCTGCATGTTGCGCTTGGGTGTGGGGGACACCGGGGCCGGTTCGCCATTCATGAAGGTCAGAGGCAGGCCCGAGTGGAGAGAAACACGGCTGCCCATATTCGGTGTGGGCTCGCGTCCGGCTGGCAAGACATAGGGTCCAGCTTCAGCTTTAGAATAGTCGTAGGTTTCGCTTCGAGCGTGCACCCGCTCCTTGGCGAATTCCAGCATATCCCCAATCCTCAACGCTACTTGCACCAAATGTAGGCTGCCGGTCCCATATGGCACAAATTTGTCTAGCGGTGAACCATTAGTTAGCGCTTGGTTAACGTGGACGGCCAAGATTGTCATAGACGACTCAAACAATCGTATTACTTGCACCAATTAAAAGTGCCCGTGTTTCCAAGGGCATGTAGCGTCCGGCAGTTCGCAGGGCATGCAGGCAGCGAGAGGGTGCCATGCAGGAGGCGCAGCCCTTAAATGGACCGCCAGGCAACAATTGTATCTATCGGCGGGAAACTTTTTTAATGGGGCAGCGCTAATCTTACGGGCGAAACTCGAGGTGAACCATGCCTGTCCTTGCGGTCTTTGCACTGGCCATTTGTTCAAGCACTCGCTTCGGCGTGTCGTCGGGACCGGCTATCGGTTTTGCGCTTTTTTTCTGGACCCTTCTGGCGCTTGTGAGTGGCACTCCGATCATGGCAATAGGATGTGTCATTGCTGGCGCCAATCTGGGCTGGCTGACCGGGCTTTGGCTGCAGACCCAGGTTCACCCCCGGCATGCCGCCGGCTCATTCTGATCGGTTGGCCCCAATCTTGGCCATCCCAAGGTTTGATTTGCACCCTGAGCCCACATCACCGATTTCAGTTTAAGCGTCCGTGCCAAGTGGCTGCGTCGATTTAGAGAGCGCCACATTCGGGGTGCGCCAAGCGCCGCTAGAGGGGGTCGGCTCAATTGGGGCGATCACGGCCAACGTTTCTTGCCGTGATACCAAATACAAGGCCCCACATGGCCGGTCGGGCAGCGGATCGGACCAAATGAAAAAGGTCGAACTGCGGCCAACGGCCGGATCAAATCGGTCCCGGCAGCATCGAGTGCATCGCTAATATCGATAGCCACAGCGATCTTTCGGCGCCCGGGCCGGAGATGCTCCCCATAGCGAGAAGACACTCGGGCAAGGTGTTCCCTGCCGGGCGTCCAAAGTGGTGTAAACCTTGGGCTTTATCACCCCGTATGGCGATCCTGATAGAACCGGGCGATATCGTCGATGAGATTTGTCGCCCTCTGGCGGGTGTCTCTGGAAAGAGGGCGCCGTGCCGGGACGAGCGGACGGGTCGGGGTGCTGGCTTGGCCGGACGCTTGCACGACGGTTGGGGGCTGGGCGGCATCGGTGCCGCTGCCCTGCTGCCGGTCGGTCTTGTGATGGCCGGCAAGCCGGAGCCTGGCGCCCACAAAGACCACAGCCCCGATAACGAGCCCGGCGAGGACGGCAATGATGAGGATCGGCTGAGCCTGATCGAGCAATGAAGGGTCCATTGTGTGCCTGTGTGTCCCTTTAGGTTCTCGTTTGGGTCTGCCCGGTCCCTTTTGGGGGGCAAGCATAGGATGATAAGCGGTCCCGATGCCACGCGTTCCCCCGCTTAGCGTTAATCGAGGGTCGTGCGACAAGGGGTGTTTTGTCCCGATCGATTGCGGCCCTGCGCTTTTCGAAAGGGACAACAAGCCCCCAATGGTTTGAGGGCATAAGCCGGCCGGTTTTGAACCGGTCGGCTTGTTTGGCTATCAGGAAATGGAGTTCCAGCGCCGCGGATCGTTTGACGACATGGCGACAAGGGTGTGACCGGTCTGATCGAAGGGCTTGATCTGGCTGGTGAGGTTGTCGAGCACATAATCGCCGGCCGTGGTGCGCACCACGAGCACCGCATGACCTTCACCGCGGGCGGTAAAGCCGATGGCCAGGCGCAGGGCGCCGGCGGGAACGCCGCGGGCGATCAGCTGGGCGCGCTTGTTCATGGCGTAGTCCTTGCAGTCGCCAACCCGTGCGCCCACGGTCCAGACCTGGGTTGAACGCCTCTGGGGGCGGATCGAGGAGTTGACCGCGCGGTTGACGATGTTGAGCGCGCTCATCAGATTGGTGTCCATCTGGAGCTGGGCGGCGGGGGCCGGAGCGCAATAGGACGGCGATGTCATGCAAAAGATCTGCAGACCCAAAGGAGCGGCGGTCGCCGAAGCGGTTGAAATCCGCATGACCGAACCCGAGAGCCCGGTGCGATCTGTGGGCTGGGGGGCAAGGGCGAAGGACGGGGCCGATGCCAGGGCGAGGGTGAGCGCCAGAACGGCGCCGGAAACATAGGACGCGATACGCATAATCGGTGGTTCTCCACAAACGGGAGCCCACAAAAGGGTCTTTCAGACCCCCCGCAGCGCCCCCAAAGCTTTCTGCTGGGAACCATCCTGACACCCCCCCATTTCAAACTTGTCGATTGTTTGATTACAATTTGAGATAAATCAGAATGGAACCATGCGGCGGGTGGGAACCTTGTTGATTTGGCTGCATTATTTGCAGGCGACGAACAAGGGCATGGTTATTGACTCATGAATGACCCTGACGTATGAATTCAAATTGGAACGGTGCATTCTACGCCTGGAGGCGGCTTGAACATGATCAAATTTATTAAATCTGCGGCTGTAGCCGCGCTTCTGTCGGCGGCCGTCGTGGCGCCCGGTTATTCCCAGACAGTTGATACATCGGCGGTGGTGGCAGCGTGCGCACCAGTCGATGCTTCCGAGGATGCCTGTCTCGCTGCGATTGCGTCATTCAATGCCTCGCTGGCTGGACTTTCGGCCGCGGAAGCCGATGCTGCTCTGGGTGAACTCGCGGGCGCCCTCGCAGCCGCCTCGCTTGAAGAGGGAAGCAATTCGGCTGTGATCGCCGCCGGTTTGACCGCCATTGCCGCCGACGTAACGGATCCCGAGCAGGCCGCGCAGATTATCCAGATTGCCGCGGCCGTCGAAACGGATGCCGATATTCCGGTTTTTGCGGTACCTGGCGGCACACCTGCTAGCCCGAACTGATTTTGAAAAGTGCCCGCTCCGGCGGGCATTTTTTTATCTGCTGATTTTCCCGATAATGTCTTCAAGGACATCGCAGGCAAGGGCGATGTCCTTTTGCGTTCCAACGCTCATTCTTATGCAGCGATTTAACCCTGGAACGGCGGGTTTGCGGATGAAAATGCCGCGGGCCTGCATCTCGGTAAGCACCATGGTCGCGTAGGTATCGTCGGCGCCACAATCGATCGCTACAAAATTGGTGGCCGAGACGATGCACTTTAAACCCAGGCCTCGGGCGCGCGTGATGATTTCCTCGCGACCGGCGGCGATGGCAGCGAGAGTCTGGGCAAGATAATCTTGATCGGCCAGCGCTGTGACAGCGGCGATCTGGGAAAGTTTGGTGACCCCGAAATGATTGCGGATGCGATCGAAACCGGCAATGGCGTGCGGGGTGCCGATGGCATATCCAACCCGCATTCCGGCAAGACCATAAGCCTTTGAAAATGTACGATATCGCAAGAGGTTGGGGCGCATCAATGCCATCGGCGGCAGCGTGCCGGCAGGTGCGGTTTCGCCATAGGCCTCGTCGAGGATGATCAGCGTATCGGCGGGGATTGCGTCGATGAAGTGGGTGATCTCATCGGCGCTCCACCATGTGCCCATGGGGTTGTCGGGGTTGGCGAGGTAGACGATTTTGGGCCCGACATCCAATACAGTGTCCAACAGACCTGAAAGGCTTTCGCGGTCTTTTTCGTCGTAGGGAATTTTGACAAGTTCTGCGCCCTGGGCGGCGACGTGGTAGTTGAAGGTGGGGTAGGCGCCCAGCGAGGTCACGACCTTGTCGCCCGGTTCGAGATAGAGCCGGCAGGTGAGCCCAAGCAGGCCATCGATCCCTTCACCGATGGCGATGGTTTCCATCGGCGTGCCCAGACGGCGAGCAAGCGCCTCTTTGAGTTCATGATTTTCAGAATCGCCATACGTCCACACGTCGGGTGCCGCCTCGGCGATGGCAGCGATGACCTTTGGGGACGGGCCGAAGGGGCTTTCGTTGGCGCCCAGCCGTGCCCTTAATTTGATGCCCGTCTTGCGCTCAATGACCTCCGGGCCAACGAAAGGGACGGTAGCGGGGAGGCTTGCGATAATGGCGGCAAGGTCAGGTCCGGCCATGGGTTTTCCTCAATGTGACGCTCAAAGGTCTCGCTGTGCGCTTGGGGCTTACGCCCGGATCAATTTTGGTGGTTGGGCCGAAGCGGAAAAATCCGGGACTTTTCGCTGGTGCGGCCCTTGTGGTCCTGACCCACTCTAGGCCCCAACGGCCAGCGAACCGAGGCTGAACATGGCATCCTGACGCTGTCTGAGCGCAAAAAGCTTGGTCGAAATGTCGGGCGTGGCGTTGGCGGCGGTCAGAAGTTCACCCTTTTTGACCGGTGCGGTGACGCGCCCGCCTTCAAGCAGGCCAACGGGAATGGCGCGGGCGGCGCGGGCATCGGCAATCGTCATGGTCCAGGAGCGATAGCAGGTCTCGCCGATGGCATCGAAAATTTCGCCTGCGGCGAGATCGCGCTTGGCCAGGGCGCACACTTCGGCGACGGGGTTGGCGAGCGGCACCATATCGGGTTTGCCATAGAGCATGATGCGGGCGGCGGTAAGCGGCACTTCGAGACTTGTGAGGTGATAGGGGCGGCAAAACCCGTAATAGGGACCGACCCCGACGTGAAGATCGTCCATGCGCTCGACAACGCGCGGATGGGTGGCTCGGGCGACGACGAAGACGCCAGGGGCCACGCCCTTGCCGATCGTATAATCGACGACGCCTGATCTTTCGAGCACGCCGCCATCGGCGCGCGGAATGAGTACTTTGGGCAGAGTTTCGCGATCGGCGTTGGGGCCGTGCATGCCGGGGCGGTCGGGGACGAGCCCTGTGGCATTGGCGATGGCGGCCATTTCCACCATGGTTTTGGATCCGTCGATGAACTCGACGAGCATGCGCGGGTTCATGTTACGCCGGACCGCTTCCTCACGATAATCGTCGGGCACCGCGTCATGGTTTAAGGGATTGTTCTTGCCCTTGCCGGCGGCGACGATATCGAGCCCGAGGGCCGAGCAGAATTCGATCAGCTCCATACACGAGGAGGGCTCGTCCCCGGCGCCGACCGAATAGATGACCCCGAGCCTGTCGGCTTCGTGCTTGAGGTAAGGGCCAATGGTGACGTCGGCCTCGACATTCATCATCACCAGATGTTTGCCGTGCTCCATGCCGAGCAGGTCGAAATCGGCGCCAACGCCGGGCTTGCCGGTGGCGTCGATGATGACATCGATCTCGGGAGCGGTGACCATCAGTTCGGTATCGGCGGTGACGGCGATCCGCCCGGTATCGATGGCAGCGCTCATGGCCGAACGGGTGCCCACTTCACTGGCGTGAGCTTTGCCCGCGCCCGCGCCATAGGCGATATCCATGGCGGCCATGGCGGTATGGGGGCGGCGGGTGGCGATGGCGGCGATTTCGATGCCGGCCATCAGCGAGACCTGAGTGACCAGATCGGTGCCCATTTCGCCCGATCCGATGATGCCCAGACGGACCGGCTTGCCGGTGTCGTGCAGGCGCTCGAGGTCGCGCGCGATACCCGTTTTGGAAACTGTCATGACCCTTTGGGGCTCTTTATGCCATTTGAAGCGGAAGATGTCGGGCCTGTCTAAATCATTTTGGTTGGCATTGGAAATAGAGCGGGAACGTCTTTCCTTCATCCGCACTTGCCATCACTATGAACGAACAGAACAGGGGATGGTTCATGGACGAGATTTCCACTTCGATCGAAGGGGCATGCGGGGTCATCCGTCTAACGCGGCCCAAAGCGATCAATGCGCTGAGTGCCGACATGATCGGGGCGGTGCGCTATGCGCTCGACGAATGGGATGAAAACGAAGATGTGCGCGCCGTTCTGATCGAAGGCGAGGGCGAAAAGGGGCTTTGCGCGGGCGGGGATGTGCGCAGGACGCGCGAGATGGCCATGGCGGGGGAGACACGGACGGTCTTTTCGTTTTTTGCCGACGAATACGACATGAACGGGCTGATCGCGACCTATCGCAAACCCATCGTTGCCTTCCAGCACGGCATTGTCATGGGCGGGGGGATCGGAATTTCATCCCATGCCCGTTACAGGATCGCGACGCCCACCAGCCGGTTTGCCATGCCTGAAGGGGCCATCGGGTTCTTTTGTGATGTTGGAGTCAACGCCATTCTCTACAAGGCCAGCGAGGCGCGGGCGCTGGCCTTCCTGCTTTCGGGACAGACGGTTGGGGCAGCAGATGCGATTGCGCTCGGTCTTACCGATACGGTGGTGCCCGAGGACGCGCTGGCCGGCCTGCGGGCGCGTATTATCGAAGCGGCGCAGGCCGGCGATCCCGATACGGCGATTGCGGCGCTGATCCAGTCGGAATCGGTCGATGCGGGGCAAGCCGATTTTTGCGGACTGGCGGATTCGCTGGCTCCGATCTTTGCCGCTACGAATGCCGAAAAGATCATCGAGGGGTTGCTCGACTGGTCCGAGGATGGCGACCCGGGCGCTGCGGCGCTCCATGCATCGATTGCCCGCCATTGCCCGACCTCGCTGGTGGCCATTGTGCTCTCGCACCGGCAGGCGCGCCACAAGCGCGATGTGCGGGCCATTCTCGATGACGATCTGGCCCTGGCCCGCTACATGGCCATGCGCCCCGATTTCGCCGAAGGGGTGCGCGCGGTGCTGGTGGACAAGGACAGAGCGCCCAAATGGGCGCCCGAGCGGCTGGCCGATGTGGACACCGATGCGCTGGAGCGCGTGCTGGGGGAGGCGGAGGCGGTGGGCTAGGGCTTCCCATTTGGGGACGGTCAGACTGGCGGTCTATTTAAGATCAAAAGATCTAAATGAAGCCGACGGCTTTCGTCCTGCCGATGAGCTGTAAAATCGAGTTGACTATATAACAAGTTCTCTATATAGAGAGAGCGTTCTAAAGTGAATGGATTTCCGATTTTGCTCGACCAAGCCTTTGCCGCCCTTGCTGATCCGACGCGCCGTGCCATCATCGCGCAATTGGCTGATGGTGAGGCAACGGTTCAGGATCTGGCACGACCCTTCTCCATCAGCCAGCCAGCGATTAGCCGTCACCTCAAGGTATTGGAGGAGGCAGGGCTCATCGAGACGAGGGTCGATGGTACGGCACGACCGCGCCGGCTCAAGCCAGAGGCAGTCGCGGAACTTTGGGACTGGCTGGGCCAGTACCGCGCGCTTTGGGAAGTCCGGTTCCGCAAGCTCGACGCGGTTCTCGATGACATGGCGCGCGAAGCCGGCACTTCCGCAACCAAAGGCAAGGAAGACCAATGAACAAGGATCTTGCTGACGGACAGGTTCAGGTTGCGCAGCAGGGCGATACCGATATCGTCGTTCGCCGCAGTTTCACCCATCCACCTGCCCAGGTCTGGCGGGCGATGACGGACCCGGCGATCCTGCCCAGATGGATGGCAACGTTCGACGCCATGACGAAATGCCAGATCGACGCGCGGCCCGGCGGCAGCTTCCGCTACGACTTTGCCGGCGAGGGCCGCGCGTTCTATTTCTCAGGTCCGTTTCTCCAGGCGGATGCACCGCGCCATATGGAGGTTGTCGAGTATTTCAACGACGATCCCGCGTCGGAAACGCATGTGAAAACCGATCTGGTGGAAGAGGGAACCGGCACCCGAATGACCGTCGTGATGCGCTGGCCCAACGCCGCTGCGCGGGAGGCCGCCGTCGCGTCCGGCCGGACCCATGGCCTTGATGAAGTTTACGGCAGGCTTGACGCGGTGCTGGCCGAGGGCTGAGGCCGGCCGCTATCGAATTACACGATCACGTGCGACGCGGATGACCAGTGCCTGCGCGACCGAACACCCACGCCAATCCGGCGATACCAGAGGAGACGGACTTGAACAAAGGCAAGATTGCTTACTGGATCAGCACGGGCTTGTTGTGCCTGATCTACGGCTTGGGCGCTCTCACTTGCATCATGCAGCGGACAATGGTGGAAGAAGGCTTCGTCCAGTTTGGCTATCCCGCTTACCTTGTCACCGTGCTTATCGTGGCCAAGATCGCCGCTCCGTTGGCCATACTGTCACGGGTTTCCGTGCAGATCAGCGACCTCGCCTATGCCGGCATGCTGTTTCATTTGCTGCTGGCCCTGTCGGCTCATCTGAACGTGGGTGACGGTGGTTTCGTTCCGGCGATCGTTGGCCTGGCGCTGCTGGCCATATCCTTTCTTACGCAAAACCAGGGCCGCAAGGTGCCCTCGCCCAATGTGCCCCCTGCATTCGCAAGCCGGCAAATCGCCTGATTTCCTGAAGGGGCCTGGAAATGACCACCATTTCTTCGATAAAAGTGACGCCATACCTGGTTGCCGATCTGCTTGCCGAAGGCGAACGCATGCCGGTCAACGTGCATGTTATTGACCATCCCGATGCACGAATCCTGGTGGATACGGGTATACGGGAGCTGCATCCGGCAGCGGCGGATATGGCGCCTCGGCTCTACCCATTGCGTGAGCAGAACTTCGATTTCGCCAGCATCGATATGGTCGTCAACACGCACCTGCACTTCGACCATTGCGGCAACAATCATCTGTTTGCCGGCAAGCCAATCTATGTGCAACGCCGGGAGCTGGAGGACGCGCGCAGCAAGCAGGACTACACGATCAATGAGTGGATCGATGCACCGGACATCGAATATGTGACGGTCGACGGCGAGTTCGAGCTCCTGCCTGGCGTGCGCCTGGTCCCCGCACCGGGGCATACAGACGGCATGCAAGTCGTGGTCATCGAAACAGGCGGGCGACCCATCGTGGTCGGCGGCGATGTTGGAGTGTGGTTTGGCGAGCTGGATGGGCCCAGTTCAGAGGGTCAGCTCCGCGTATTGGCTTTAAATCCAGAGGCGGTTTGGCTTACCCATGTAAACGAGGCCTGGCGTCCCCGCAGTGTCTAGCGTTTCCGCTTGTCGCAGATTGAAGGAGGCCGACGCCAGTGCCTTCAACTGAACGGTTCGACATATCGTCCGTTCGGTCTTGAACCTTGGCGATGCTGACGCGTCTCGCTCCGGTGTATTTGCGGCGGCAACGGGCTGGATGGACCGTGTCTGGTGCCTTTAGTGCTGTGCCAGGGCAGGAGGGTTGGATGTGGTTTTCGGTGCTGTGGCGACCGCGGCGAAATAGAAGTCGAGCATCGCGTTGAGCGGCGCCGGATCCCGTTTCAGGCGGCTGCGCAGGGCGGCACCTTCCCAGCAATTGACCACAAGATTTGCCATGTGGCGCGGATCGGCGTCCGGCGCCAGGTCACCTCTGGCCCGCGCCTGCTCCATGCAGTCGGCAATGCGGCTGGCGATCGTGCTCAGGCAGGCTTCGATCTTTTCCTGGAAGATGGGGCTGACGCCCGATAGTTCCTGGCCGAGGCCGCCGAGCATGCATCCGAGATAGCCGTCGTCTTGATATTTGTCGCGCGTGGATTCAAAGAATTTGCGGACACGATCAAGAGGGGCCAGGGAAAAATCGCCAAGCGTCTGGTCGAGGCCCTGATGGACCTCGACCATGTAGCGCTCGACCACCTGCAGGGCAAAATCTTCCTTGCTGGCGAAGTGATGGTAGAACGACCCCTTGGGCGTGCCGGTTTCCCTGAGCACGGCCTGGACGCCCAGGTCGTTGTAGCCGTGGCGCAGGAGCATGCTCAACCCCGCCTTGAGCATGCGGTCCTTGGTGGGTTCATTCATCAAAATATGTCCAGTCCATAATCCTTCGACATGGAAGGTCGGCCTTCAGGCGCCGAAGGTCAAGGGTGCCGGCGCGGGCACAGGTCCCAGCGGCTCAGTGCTGGTGTTCGGGCGGTGCAAACAGGATCAGTTCCACGCGGTTGTCCCCTTCGACATAGGCGTCGTGGCCCGGCGGGATCTCAAAGAAATCACCGGGTGCAATCTTTGTGTTCGCCCCGGTATCGAGCATGCGGACGACGAGGGTGCCGGCGATACAATAACCGGTGTGGTGCATTGGACATGAATCGGGATTGCCGAGCAGGGGCTTTTCGTTCTTCTCCCAGGTCCAGCCCGGTTCGAACACTGCATGCATGCCGGTCGCTCCGGTCTCCATCTTGACGATGGCGATGCCTCCGCATTCTTCCATATCGAGCAGGTCGTCGGGCTTATCGAAGCGGCGTGTTTCGATTGCTGTCATGGCGTCATCTCCTCTCTCCTTGCTGGTGACGAAGCGGTGTCGATCACAGCCAACTTCATCACTATTAGACCGGTCAGTCTATTTGCAGGATGACATGGGATTGGACATGCGTCAATGCGCGAGGGCATCGGCTTGGGAATGGACCGGATCAGCCGCGCCACGCGGCTATCTGGCGGAGCAAGGATCAGCCCCCAAAGGAATGACGAACCGGCGCGTTCGGAGCGTGTAGGAACTCGCAAGAGCCTGCTCCAGGGCGCGGCCGGTCCCACTCCAAACGCCTCTATCAGCGCACGGCTTGACAAAACTAATAGCATTAGGTTTAATCCGAACTAAATTAGTTTTGGAGCGGTTTGCCATGCCTCGGGCGGGTTTGAACAGACAGGTTCTGGTGCGGACGGCGGCGGAGATGGCCGATGAGATCGGATTTTCCAATCTCACGCTGGCTGGTCTGGCGCGCCGGTTCGACGTCAGGCTGGCCAGTCTTTATTCGCATCTGAGAAATTCCGACGACCTTATGACATCGGTCGCGCTTTACGGTCTGGACCTGCTTGCCGATCGCGCCGATGAGGCGGTTGCGGGCCGGGCCGGAAAGGATGCGCTGGTGGCGGTGGCCAATGTGCATCGCGATTTCGCTTACGAGCATCCCGGGCTTTTCGAGGCGGCGCGCCATCGGTTGGACGCCGATGCTGCCAGAGACAGTGGCGGGGCGCGGATATCGCGCATCACCCGCACCATCCTGCGCGGCTATGCCTTGAGCGCGGTCGAGCAGGTCCACGCCGTCCGTCTGCTGGGCAGCGTTTTTGCCGGCTATCCGATGCTCGAACTGGCCGGCGGTTTCGCGCACAGCGATCCGGACGCGCAGCTTTCCTGGCAGCGGGCGCTGGACGCGCTCGATGCGGCGTTGCGGGCCTGGCCGACCGCCTGATTGCCAAGCCTTTGTTTCAAGAGACCAGAATGATCATGACCAAAGACAGCTCTATTGCCACGCCCCTTTCCGAAGCTTTTATCAAGGGGGCCGTCGAGATCGAGAGCACCCCTGCGGGGCTGTTGCCCCATCGCCTGCCGCAATGGGCCCGTGCCCAGGGCGCCGACGGGCAGTTGTTGATGGCCGAGTCGCAGCCCTCGGGCGTTCGGCTGGTGTTTCGCACCGCGGCCACCATCATCGAACTCGATACACTGCCCACCAAGCGCGCCTATGTGGGCCTGCCGCCGCGTCCCGACGGGGTGTACGATCTGGTGATCGATGGAAAGCTCGAGCGCCAGGCAAGCGTTTCGGGCGGCAAGGTCCTCAGGATCGATCCGGCCCGGGGGTCGGCCAACCTTGAACCGGGCGAACCCGGAACGGCGCGCTTTGCAGGGCTTCCGGCGCGCGACAAGATCGTCGAAATCTGGCTCCCCCATGACGAGACGACCGAACTTGTCGGCTTGCGGACCGACGCGCCGGTCGAGGTGGGGATCGATCGGTCCCGGCCGGTCTGGCTGCACCATGGGAGCTCGATCAGTCAGGGATCCAATGCAGCAACTCCGACCGGCATCTGGCCGGTGGTTGCGGCGCTCAAGGCCAATGTCGATCTCGTCAATCTGGGTTTTGGGGGCAGCGCGCTGCTCGATCCGTTCACTGCACGCACAATGGCCTACACGCCGGCCGATTTGATCAGCGTCAAACTCGGCATCAATATCGTCAATGCCGACCTCATGCGGTTGCGGGCGTTCGGGCCGGCGGTGCATGGATTTCTCGATACGATTCGCGAGGGGCACAAACAGACACCCCTGGTGGTCATCTCGCCGATCTTTTGCCCCATTCACGAGACAGTTCCGGGACCGTGCGCGTTCGACATGGCGGCGCTGGGCGAGGGCCGGGTGGCTTTTGTCGCTCAGGGCCGGCCCGAAGAGGTGGCGCAGGGCAAGCTCACCCTCTCGGTCATTCGCGAGCAGCTCAAAGCCATTGTGGCCCAGCGGGCTGCAACCGATCCCAACATTCATTATGTCGATGGGCTGGCGCTTTATGGGGCGGCCGACAACGCCACCATGCCGCTGCCCGATGCGCTGCATCCCGATGGGCAGACGCATCGGATGATGGGCGAGCGGTTCGTGGACCTTGTGTTTTCACAGGGCGTTTTCGGGGCGGCCCGGGGGCCTGACCGGCCCTAGCGGGGGGTGACGGGATAGCCGGCGGCGGCGAGCGCTTTTTCGACATCGGTCAGCCTGGCCGAGGTCTCGATGGCGATGGTCTTTCGCTCCAGATCGGGGGTCACCTGACTGGCGCCGTCGAGCGCCTTGAGGGTATCGGCGATGGTTGCAACGCAGCCATCGCAGGACATGCGGGCGATATGATACTCCATGAGAGCCTCCTTTGTTGTGTGTCGTCAAACAACCGATAGACCTTCCCGTTATGGGAAGGTCAAGAGGCGATCGTTGCCGTGTCAGGCCGATGCCGGCGCGGTGGCCTTGGGGGTGCCATCCACCTGTCCCGGCGGCGGAAAGGCGAGGGCCATGATGGCGGCGGCGACACCGATGGCGGCCGAGGCGATGTAGAGGAAATGGTAGCTGCCATAGGTATCGTAGAGCCATCCGCCCCCTACCGGACCGAAAGCCATGCCGATCGATGAGGTCATGACCGCCGCACCCAGAACGGTGCCCATGACGTGGGCTCCGAAATAGTCGCGGGCCAGCACCGCATAGAGCGGCATAACCCCGCCATAGGCCATGCCCAGAACCACTGCCAGCATATAGAAATCGGTTAGTTGGGTGACGTAGATATAGGCGTAGATACCAACCGACTGCAGCGCGAGGCCGGCGATGATGACTTTCTTGACCCCCAGCCGGTCGGCTGCAAGCCCGAAAATGACGCGCCCGAAGAGACCCGCAAGACCTTCGACGCTGTAGATCGAGGCAGCGGCAAGGGCAGGCACGCCGCACAGCATGGCATAGCTCACCGTATGGAAGATCGGGCCCGAATGGGCAGCGCAGCATAAAAAGAAGGTGGCGGCGAGAACGATAAATTGCGGCGTGCGGAGGGCGGCAAAGGCCGTGGTTGGCGCGGGCTTTTGCGGGGCGACATCCTGGCCGGGAGCCGGTTCGGCGCTCTGGGGGGCTTGCGGCGCGCGGCGGATCAAAAGGCCGGCTGGCACCAGAAGCGCCGTGGCGCCAATGGCGGTCATCGCCATGGCGCTGCGCCAGCCGAAGGCTTCGATCAGAACCGATGCAAAGGGCGTCATGACCATGGGCGCGACACCAGCGCCCAGCGAGACCAGGGATACGGCGAGCGAGCGGTGCTTTTCGAACCAGCCCACGGTGGTTGCCATGAGCGGGGCAAAGAACGCCCCGCCCGCCATGCCGACTAGCCCACCATAGGCGAGCTGGAAAACAACGAGGTCGGACGTGGTGCTGGCAAGATAGAGGCCAATGCCAAGGATGAACGCGGCGATCAGGACGACAGGGCGGGCGCCGATCCGGTCGGTGACCGTGCCCCAGAAAAATCCGGCAACGCCCATGACGATAAAGCCGATGGTCATGGCCATGGAAATCCCGGCCCGTGTCCAACCGGTTTCATCGGCGATGGGCTGGAGATAGACGGGCAGGGCGAACATCGCCCCCATTGCCACACAGGTCATCATCGCGCCCGCAGCAACGATCACCCAGCCATAGTGAATCCGCGACATTTCATGGTACCTCCATACGCGTTGAACCGAGGACGTATGGGGCAATCGGTTGCCGACAGACGGGTGGAAAAAAATTTCGCGCTCTTCCGGGAAGTTGGGCGCGGTGTAATCGGTTTGAGCTCCGGGGGGATTTGCGCGCTTCTTTGAACCGCGAAAATCCTCCTAACCCTCGCTTTGTCGCGCCTCCGAACCGAACAGGTGGCGCCCACCTGTTGTGGAAGGCCTCTATGGTTAGGAATTCTTAAACGCTTCATGGACAAACTGCGGCCAATGGAACCACAGGGCGGGAGTCGGCCTTAAATGGCGAAATCGCAAGTTCAGTCCGTGGCGCTGCCCCGGATTGTCGATCTCGATGCGCTCGATGATATCGCAGAAACGCTGATCGGTGCGCTTTCGGCCGGTCCGGTCGATGTCGATGCCTCGGGCGTCGAACGCGTTTCCACCAACGCCCTGTTCATGCTTTTGAGCGCCGCCCAGACGGCGAAGAAAGCCAAATTCGCCTTCACCATCTCGGGCGCGAGCACTGCTGTTGCCGCGGCCATCGAAAAGCTGGGACTTAAACCGGCATTCGAACCCGTTCTCAAGGGATAGTACCACCATGCGCGTTCTTACCGTCGACGATTCGCGGACCATCCTTGCGATGCTGCACCATACGCTCACCAATGCCGGTTTCGAGGTGCTTCAGGCCGAGAACGGACAGGTCGGGCTCGACGTTCTGGGCCGCGAGAGCGTCGATGTGGTGATCACCGACATCAACATGCCGGTCATGGACGGCATCGAATTCATCAAGAGCGTGAGGGCGACCGGCAAGCACCAGAGCCTGCCGATCCTGATCCTGACCACCGAAACCAGCCAGGACAAGCGCGACCAGGGGCGCGCCGCGGGCGGGACGGGCTGGATCGTCAAACCATTCGACCCCGAAAAGCTTATTTCGGTCATCAACAAGGTCGTTCACTGAACGTGAGCGCGAAGATTTCGCCAATGGGGGCTGTGGCCAAAAGATGAGTGACCTCGACGAATTCAGGGCCACCTATTTCGACGAATGTTCGGAACTGCTGCTCGAACTCGAGGAGCAGTTTTCCGCCATCCAGGAGGGTGACCGGGACGGGGACAGGCTCAATGCCGTGTTCCGCGCCATCCACTCGATCAAGGGCGGTGGCGGGGCCTTCGGGTTCGACGCGCTTGTCAAATTCGCCCACAGCTTTGAGACGCTGCTTGACTATGTGCGCGACGGGCGGGTGGAGCTGAGCGAAGACGTGGTGGTGCTGTGCATCCGCTCGATCGATATCGTCGCCGATTTCGTGACCGCAGCGCGTGAGGGGGAAACACTGGCAGCCGATTACGGCGCGGTGGAAAAGGCCCAGTTCGACGCATTGGCCCGAGGCGACGTGGCAGGTGCCGCATCCCCGGCCGCCGACGAAGAGCCGATGGACGATTTCGACATCGATTTTACCCCGGTCGCCGTCAATTTCGACGCGAGCAAGCCCATGGCGTCGGTCGCGCC
>PBNW01000031.1 GCA_002723255.1 Pelagibacterium sp.
GAGCCGCTGAGTGAGGCGCGTGAAGTAGGTGGCGACGTCGAGTTCTCGCTCTCCATCCGACCCCGTCGTGCCCTCGGGTACATCATAGAGCAGTATGAAATCGAGATCGGAGGTCAGCGTCATCTCCCGGCTGGCCATCTTGCCGAAACCGAGCAGTCCAACCTGCGCGCCGGGGACCGACCCGTGCCGTTGCGCAAAATTTTCGCGCACAGCAGCAAACAGCCGGGCCAGCAGCGTTTCGGCCAGTGCCGTAAACTGGCGGCCCGCCTGTTGCGCCGACAACGCGCCGCCCACAAGGCCCGCAGCGATGAGAAACTTCTGTTCCTGCCCGATGATGCGCGCCCGGTCGATCAGATCCTCGAAGCTGCGGGCTTCGCTCAGAAAGGCATCGACGCTGGCCACCAGGTTTTCCGAGGTTACAATATCGCCGGCAAAGGACGGATCGATCAGCCCGTCCACCACATGGGCCCGATGGATCACAGCCTCGGCCAGCCTCGGCGCCGAGGACATGAAATCGAGCAGCAACTGGCGCAGATGGGCGTGATTGCGCAGCAGCGCAAACATCTGCACGCCCGCCGGAAGCCGGGTCAGGAAATCGTTGAACCGGGTAAAGGCGATATCGGCGTTGCCACTATCGGCAAAGGTCTTGAGCAGCCCGGGGATCAACTCGGTCAGATGCTCGCGCGCCTTTGAGGCGCGGGTTGCCGCATAGCCCCCATAATGCCATTTGCGAATGGTGGCCGAAACGGCAGCGGGATTGGCGAACCCCAGATTTGCGAGGGTTTCGAGCGTATCCGGGTCATCGTCCGAACCGGTAAACACCAGATTGCCCAGATCTCCCGAAAGGCTCTCGCCCTCGGAAAACAGCTCGGCGTAATAATCAGAAACCCGGGCCAGAGCGGCGCGATAGTCGGCCTCGAACGCCTCGCGGGTCGCGCAGCCCATTAGCAGCGCGATCTGCGCGACGCCCTCTTCGGTCTCGGGCATCACATGGGTTTGTTCGTCGCGCAGCATCTGGAGCCGGTTTTCCACGGCCCTCAGGAACCAGTAGGTTTGCTCAAGATCCTTTGCCGCCTCGGGGCTGATCCATTTACCCTCGACCAGCGCCGCCAGCGCCTCTACCGTTGGCCGGATACGCAGGGCGGGATCGCGCCCACCGGCGATCAATTGCTGGGTCTGGACGAAAAACTCGATCTCGCGGATACCGCCGCGCCCCAGCTTGACGTTATGGCCCAGCACACGCTGTTCACCCACCTTGCGGTGAATGTTGATCTGGCGCTTCATGGCCTGAATATCGGCGATCATCGCGAAGTCGAGATGTTTGCGCCAGATGAAGGGCGCGAGTTCCTTTAAAAACTGATTGCCCACTCCGATGTCGCCGGCGCAGGGCCGCGCCTTGATCCAGGCCGCCCGTTCCCAGTTCTGGCCGCGCGATTCATAATAGCCCAGCGCTGCATCGAACGATATCGCCACCGGGGTCGAGCCCGGGTCGGGGCGCAGGCGCACGTCGGTGCGGAACACATATCCATCGGCCGTTCGGTCCTGCATGATGGACACCAGCCGGCGGATGATCCGGACATAGAATTTGTTGTGATCGGCGTCCTCGGGCAGCACCGCCACCATCGGATCGTAGAACGCGACAATGTCGATATCGGAGGAATAGTTGAGTTCCTGCCCGCCATGCTTGCCGAGTGCAAAGATCGCAAGACCCGAATTGGCGGCGCTGGCCTGTTCGACTCCCTGGGCCAGCTTGCCCTCGCGCGCGGCCTCGTCCATCAGGAAATCGAGCGTTGCCTCCAGGGCTGCGTCCGCAAGATCTGACATGCAGCGCGTGGTTTCCCGTGATGTCCAGACACCGCCGATTTCGGCCACCGCCGACAGCAGTGCCCCGCGCGCCTTGCCGACCCGCAGCCGCTTTGCCAGTTCGGCCTCGGTCTCACAGGAGCCCGCCGAAATCATCTCGGCGATCACCCTGGAAAAAGCCGATTGGGGTTCATCCTGCAGGGCCTCGGCGAACCATTGGGCATGCTGGACTGCGAGGTCGCGCAGATAGGGGGCGGTCGCAAAGATCGGGCCCAGAGTGGCCGCAGCGGTTTCAAACGCTGCACGCTCACTCTCGCCCAGTGTCTCGGTCACATCGTCCGGCAGCGCCATGTTTTCGGGCGCTGCATCGAGTGCACGCAATCGCGGCCCCAGTGCCGTCATGGCAGAACCACTCTAGCCTGCGGGAAAGGTAATGACAGCCCTGGCACCGGGCGCATTGTCCTCAAAGCGGATATCGCCCCTGTGCAACCGCACAACCGCCGAGACAAGCGCAAGTCCCAGCCCGGCCCCCGGTTCGGTACGACTGGTTTCCAGCCGCGCGAAGCGTTCAAAGACCCGTGCACGATCGGCCTCGGGTATGCCCGGCCCCCGGTCAGCAACTTCAATGATGATCCTCCCCGCTTCGCGGCGGGCGGAAATCGATATGCCGCCGCCTTCGGTGCTCTGACCGTACTTTATGGCATTTTCGACAAGATTTACAAGGGCTTGACCGATGAGTTCGCGATTTGCGTCAAGCGTGATTCCAGGAGTGATGGCGGTTTGCAGCGTGATCCCGGCGTCCTCGGCCACCGGGGTGTAGAGTTCGGCCACATCGGCCACCACTTCACTCAGGTCGATATCGGAAAACGCCCCGGTCGAGGTCCCCGCCTCGGCCCGGGCAATGAGCAGCAGCGCGTTGAAGGTGCGAATGAGCTGGTCGGATTCGGCGATGGAGGTTTCGAGCGCCACCCGCCGCGCTTCGGGATCGGGATTGCGCAACGCCGCCTCGGCCTTGTTGCGCAGCCGGGTCAATGGGGTCTTGAGGTCGTGGGCGACATTGTCTGTCACTTCCTTGAGCCCGGCCATCAGCCGCTCGATGCGTTCGAGCATGGCGTTGAGGCTGGTGGCCACCGCGTCGAATTCGTCATTGCGGCCGGTCACCGGCACGCGCTCGGACAGATTGCCCGACATGATCTTGTTGGAGGTGTCGGTAATGGCGTCGATGCGGCGCAGCACGTAGCGTGCGGTCAGTCCGCCTGCCAAAACCGACAGCACCACGATGCCGATAACGCCGCCGAAAAAGGTCCGCAGGATGATGGCGTTAAAGCCGCGCCGCTCGCCGACGTCGCGGCCGATAATCAGCCGCAGCCCGTTGGGCAGTTCAAGCGATTCCACCATGGCCGTTCCGCTTGTGGGCACGGAGTCCTCCGGCCCGCCGTAGATTTCCCGGCCGCGCTCGTAATTGAGTTCGTAGCGTCCGGGTTCGGCGAGGACAATGGCGGGAAAGTCGGTGACGTTACCGGCGATCATGACGCCGGTGGGGTCGCCGAGATAATAGATTCCCGGTCCAGGTCTGTCGGCCAGCCTTTGGACGGCGAAGGCGACGGCCCGCACGCCCGACTGGTTGGCGAGCAGGCGAATCTGGGCAATTTCGCGTTCGACATCGCGCAATTGCTCGCGCTGGATCTGGATAGCGCTCTGATAGGCGATCAGGCCCAGAAGGACGATGGCAAAGCCCACAAAAATCGCGATGAACATCGCCGTGAGCCGGACCGTCGTGGTTCGCCACAAGGAGCGCAGACGAAACGGTCTGGGCGTCGCGTCAGTCACGGATCATGTACCCCGCGCCGCGCACGGTCTGGAGCAGCTGGCGCTGATGGCCCTTGTCCACCTTGCCGCGCAGGCGCGACATATGCACGTCGATCACATTGGTCTGGGGGTCGAAGTGATAATCCCAGACATTTTCGAGCAGCATGGTGCGGGTGACGACGCGCCCTGCATTTTTCATGAGATATTCGAGGAGGCGAAATTCGCGGGGCTGCAGAATTATGGTTTCCCCTGCCCGCTCGACCTTGCGCGATAGCCGATCGAGGGTCAGATCGCCCACCTGATAGGATGTCGCGGCCTCGCTTGGGGCAGAGCGGCGCGCCATGACCTCGATACGGGCCAGAAGTTCGGAAAAGGCGTAGGGCTTGACCAGATAATCGTCACCACCAGCGCGCAGTCCGGTGACCCGGTCATCGACCTCGCCAAGAGCCGAGAGGATGAGAACGGGGGTGTTGTCGTCTTCGGCCCGCAACGATTCGATGATCGAAAGGCCATCGCGGCGCGGCAGCATGCGGTCGACGATCAGCACGTCATATTCCATGCCCGAAGCCATGGCGTAGCCGGTCTCGCCATCGCTGGCATGATGGGTAACATGACCGCATTCATCGAGCGCCTGAATGAGATAGGTGGCCGCTTCGCGGTCGTCTTCGATGAGCAGTATTTTCACTCTTGGCGCCCCCGCAAAAGGAGGGCCGGCCCGAGTCCCGGGCCGGCCCAAATGGGTCTTATTCCTCTGCGCTAAGAGGCACGCCGACAAAGCGGACCACCCCATCGCGGCTGATGCGGAGCGAGATCGCCGACTTGCCTTGTTCGGTGGCTGCGTCGATTGCCGCGACAAAATCGTCGGGGGTCGACACAACGCCGCCATTGGCCTGCTCGATGACATCACCACGGATGATGCCGCTGTTGGCTGCCAAAGAGTCCGGCTCGACCGACGCAACGACGATTCCGTCACCCTCGGGGTTGGCCATCACGGAAAGACCGATCTCCGAACCCGTGGCCTGGGGTTCTTCAGGCTCTGGCTGTTCGGCAGACGCAGGGGCTTCGGGCTCTTCATCCTCAAGACGGTCGAGACTAACCGAGATGTCGATTTCCTCGCCGTTGCGAATGATGCCGAGTTCGACAGTGGAACCTGGCGAGCGCTGCGAAATGACACGCGAAAGATCGCGACCCGATTCGACACCCTCACCATCGACCGAAACGATGACGTCACCGGACTGAACGCCGGCGTCACTGGCCGGAGCGCCTTCGATCGGCTGAGTGACCAGAGCACCATTGGTGTTGGCGAGACCCAACGCATCGGAAAGATCCTGATTGAGATCCTGCAGCGACACGCCAAGGAACCCGCGCGTTACAACACCGTCCTCACGCAACTGCGAGATCACATCGGTCGCAACCGAGGCGGGAATGGCGAACGCAATACCCACATTGCCACCGGACGGTGAGAAGATCGCGGTGTTGACGCCGACCACTTCTCCTTGGGTGTTGAACGAGGGACCGCCCGAGTTGCCGCGGTTCACGGCAGCGTCGATCTGCAGGAAGTCGTCATAGGCCGATGCGTTGATGTCCCGGCCACGCGCCGAAACGATACCCGCCGTCACCGTTCCACCGAGTCCGAAGGGATTGCCCACCGCGACGACCCAGTCGCCAACGCGGGCCTCATCGGCGGAAAATTCGACATAGGGCAGATCGTCCCGGTCGTCCTGGACCTTGAGCAGGGCCAGATCGGTTCGCGGATCGGTGCCAACGATATCGACAGCCAGTTCGGTATCATCCTCGAGCAGCACCGTCACTTCGGTCGCATCCTGCACGACGTGGTTGTTGGTCACGATGTAGCCGTCGGCCGAGATGATGAAGCCTGAGCCAACGGCCTGCATGAAATCACGCGGGCGGTTGGGCCGCTCCGGATTTGGCGCATTGAAGGGCTCTTCGAACTGGTCGAAGAACCGGCGCAGGGGGTGGTCTTCGGGCAGATCCGGGAACTCGAACTCGAAGTTGGGGCCACGCTGGATCTGCTGAACGGGAACCTCGGCGCTGACCTGCACGGAAACGACGGCCGGCGAAACCGACTCGACCAGATCGGCGAAGCCGCTCATCGGGGGCGACCCCACATCGGTTCCAACCTGTTGGGCAATTGCGGGCTGGGTGTTCACGAAGCCGGCGCCAAGCGTACCTGCCGCGACAGTCATTGCCATTGCAGATGCGGCGATCCACTTGCGCTTCGGGGTAGAAAGCATGTTGGACATGTTGGAAAGATCCTCTCAGTTACAGACAGTTTGTTTCTGCTGCTGGCGTCTATGTAATACGCGCGGGCTTTCCGCACAGTTGCACGCGAATTAAATCTTGGTAATGGAGCGGGCCGAATTGTGGCCGGACGACCCCGCCGATAGGGCGGCTCTAGCCCCAGACCGCCTGTCGCAGCATTTCGAGCGCCATCAGGGTCAGAATGATCTTGAACCCTCGGCGGAATGTAACCTCGGATACCCGATCCAGGATGCGGCTGCCCAAGATGGTTCCAGCAAAGCCGGTCAGGATCATGGCCAGCACCACGGGCAGATATTGCGCAAATGCAAACCCGAAAAATGTGAAGGTTGCGACCTTGGCAATGTTGTTGAGCGTCATCAGGCTTGCCTGAGTGGCGATCAACTGACGGCGATCATCGAGCTTGCGCAGAAAATTGGCAACAAGGGGCCCTACCGCCCCAACGAACATGCCGACCCCACCGATGATCGTACCCGCGGCGAAATTTGCAATCGGCCCACGTCCGGTCACACGTGGTTGGGGCACCCAGACGCAATAGAGGATGAACAGCCCGATCACCCCCTGAAACAGGGCCTCGGGGATCGATACGGCGAGGCTGCCGCCCAGAACGATGCCCAGCACGCTGCCCGCACCGAACCAGGCCATCAGATGCCACTGGATATGGGCGCGCTGGATAATGGCGCGGCCGCCATTGGATCCAAGCTGGACGAGCCCATGGACTGGAATCACCACAGCGGGCGGAAACACCAGTCCCAACGTTGCCAACATGGCGATCCCGCCGCCCAGAGAGAACATCGCGGTTATCATCGATGTGATGAAGCTGACGGCGATCAGCGCCAGCGCTATGGGCAAGGACAGGCCATCGGGCAAGAGCTGAACGGCGTCGAAATTCATATGGCAGGCTCCCTGCCCTTTGATGGCAGAGCCCGCGCGCAAGAACAAGCGCGCTGGTTGGCCGGATTTCCGCGCTGTGGGAAAACGTGCGCCTCAGCTCTTGCGGAGCCTTTCGAGGGCGCTTTCCTCTTCCGCAGAGAGCCCCGATTTGCCCGTGACCGTCTTGCGGCGGCGGATGGCCCATATGGCCAGACCGATCAGCCCGCCGCCCAGCAGAATGGGTGTTGCGACCCACAGGATGATCGTGTGCCCGGCAAAAACCGGATTGAGCAGCACGAACTCGCCGTAGCGCGCCACGACGAAATCATAGACTTCCGTGTCTGTGTCGCCCGCCACCAGCCGCTCGCGCACCAGCAGCCGCAGGTCGCGGGCCAGTTCGGCGTCGGAATCGTCAATCGACTGGTTTTGGCACACAAGGCAGCGCAGATTGCCCGAAATCGAGCGCGCCCGCTGTTCGAGCACGGGATTGTCGAGCACTTCGTCGGGCTGTACGGCGCCGGCTGTCATCGGCACCAAGAGCGCCAGCAGCGTGGCCAGGGCAAGGACGAAACGCTTCACTGGCCCGCCTCCGCCGGCTTGGCTTTGGCCCTGGCAGGTGCGCCGATCCGCATGCGCCGGTCGCTCAGCGAGAGGAACCCGGCTCCCGCCATCAGGACGGCGCCCAGCCAGATCAGCAGTACGAACGGCTTGTGCCAGAGGCGCACGACCCTACCGTCATCGCCGAAACGCTCGCCAAATTGCACATACATCTGGCTGAACCCGTAAGTCGCGATCCCCGCCTCGGTGGTTGGCGTGCCGCTCACCGCATAAACGCGGCGCTCGGAGGTCAATTGCCGGTCACCGCCCCAGGGTGCATCGATCCCGAACGTGCCCTGATCGGCGGTGAAGTTAGGCCCCTCAAAATGGGCCTCACCCTCATAGGTGATCGAATAGCCCGCGATCTCGACGGTTTCCCCGGCCTGCATCGACGTGACGGTTTCGGTTTGGAACGCCGTGGCGCAGACAATGCCGATCACCGACACGCCAACGCCGAAATGGGCGATGGAGGTGGACCATGCAGTCTTGGGCAGGCCCTTGAGTCGCTGCCAGCTTTGCGCCCACTTTACCTTGCCGATCGCGGCACGTTCGGCCAGTTCGGCGATGGCGCCGACCATGACCCAGATGCCGATGCCGAGCCCGATGGGCGCGAGTGAAATCGGAAAGCCCAGAAAGCCGAAGACCACGAGGGTCAGAACCAGCGTTACGATAATCGCGCCAAAGAGCCGCTGGCCCACGGCAACCAGATCCCCCCTCTTCCAGGCGAGGAACGGGCCAAACGGGATCAGCAGCAGCAGCGGCACCATCAGCGCGCCGAATGTCAGATCGAAGAAAGGCGCTCCGACTGTGATGCGCGCGCCTGTCAGGCCTTCGAGGACCAGCGGATAGAGCGTGCCGATCAGAACGCCCGCCGTGGCCGCCGAGAGAAACAGATTGTTCAAAATCAGCGCGCCCTCGCGGCTGATCGGTGCAAACAGGCCGCCATGGCGCAGCGTGGACGCGCTCAGGGCAAACAACGAGAAGGCCCCGCCGATAAACGCCGCGAGCATGGCAAGGATTATGATTCCGCGCGTTGGGTCCGAGGCAAACGAATGCACCGAGGTCAGGATCCCCGAGCGCACCAGGAACGTGCCAAGCAGGCTGAGCGAGAATGTGATGATGGCAAGAAAGATCGTCCAGATCTTGAGCGCATTGCGCTTTTCCATGACGACGGCCGAATGAAGCAGCGCGGTGCCGGCCAGCCAGGGCATGAAGCTGGCGTTTTCCACCGGATCCCAGAACCACCAGCCGCCCCAGCCCAGTTCGTAATAGGCCCAATACGAACCCATGGCGATCCCGAGCGTCAGGAACGACCAGCTTGCCAGCGTCCATGGCCGCACCCAGCGCGCCCAGGCTGCATCGATCCGCCCCGATACCAACGCAGCCACAGCAAAGGAAAAGCAGATCGAAAAACCCACATAGCCCAGATAGAGCAGCGGAGGATGGATGGCGAGGCCGATGTCCTGGAGGACCGGATTGAGTTCGGTTCCGTTGAACGGCGCCGGATCGAGCCGCCAGAACGGGTTAGATGTGAACAGTACGAACCCCGAAAACGCGGCGACCATCAACCCCTGATTGGAAAGCACCAGCGTCTTGAGCTCGTTGGGCAGGTTGCGCCCGAACGCGGCCACCGCCGCCCCGAACAGGGTCAGGATGACCACAAAGAGCAGCATGGAGCCTTCGTGGTTTCCCCAGGTGGAGGTGATCTTGTAAAGCATGGGCTGGAGCGAATGGGAGTGCTCGACCACCAGCCGCACCGAAAAATCGTCGACGGCAAACGCCGAAAGCAGTGCGGCAAAGGCCAACCCGACCAGCGCGAACTGCAATATAGCCGCCTGGGAAACGAACCGTTGCGCCAACTCGCTCTGCCGCCAGAAGGCAAAGCCCGCACCCGCCTGTACGATGGCCAGAACGAAGGCCAGAACGAAGGCAAAATGTCCCAGTTCGATGGTCACGCTGCGCTATCCTTCCTCGCCCTGCCAGACGCCTTGCGCGCGCAGCGAATCGGCGACCTCACGGGGCATGTAGGTTTCGTCATGCTTGGCGAGCACATTGGTCGCCAGAAATGTGCCATCGGGCTGCACGCTGCCCTCGGCCACCACGCCCTGTCCCTCGCGAAACAGGTCGGGCAGGATGCCGGTATAGCGCGCTGTCATCTCTCCGGCCCCGTCATGGACGACGAAAACATTGTTTTCCCCATCCTGTTGCCAGCTGTCCTCGAGCACAAGCCCCCCCAGCCGGATGGGCGTGCCGGGTGAAATTCCCGCTTCGGCGATCTCGGTGGGTGAATAGAAAACCACGATCTGATCGCGCAGGGCCGTCAGGATCAGGCCCGCCGCCAGGGCGAGAACGACACCGAGGCCGGCAATGACGCCGAGACGTTTCTGTTTGCGTGTCCAGGCCATCGCCTTACTCCATCAATCCGGTTTCGCGCCCGAAATCTTCCAGCGCCAGTCTTTCCTGCCCCGAAAGTGCGGCAAGACCGCGTTCGAGATCGGCGCGTGCCGCTTGTTCGCCATCGAGTTCGATGCGCGAGCGGACCAATTGTATCCACTCGGCCGCGCTGCCGCCTTCATCGTATAGCCGCGCGGCGAGCCCATCGACCATGCCGCGGATCATCACATCCATTGTGGCATCCGGCTCGCTGTCGCCAAGCGTTCCGCTTTCAAGCCCGGCCTGTGCGGCCACCAGCCCCGAGCGCGCCGTGTCGATCCAGGCTTCCTCGCCCGTCGCAAGACCGAGCAATTGGTTCCAGAGCGCCACGGCCTCCTCATATTGGCCCGTTTGGGTCAATTGGCCAGCCAGATAAAAACGCGAACGGACATGGATCGGATCGGCTTCGACCGCGCTGCGCAAGAGCGTCATTGCTTCGGCGTCGGCCACCCCGTCATTGCCCAGTATCAAGGCCTCGGCCAGGTTGGTTTCACGGTCTGCCGTGGGCGGTTCGAGCGCGAGGACGCGTCGCCAGGCATTGGCTGCTTCGGCAAAGCGTCCCTGTTCCATATAGATCGGCGCCAGAACCAGCCAGCCGCGCACATCGTCGGGCGTCTGCTCCATCTGCGCTTCGACAGTGGCAACGGCCGCCTCGATATCGCTGGCCGATATCTGGGCTGGCTGCTCGCGTTCGGCCAACGGCAGGGCCGGCAGGTCGGCCCGCCCGATCCAGGCGTAAAGCCCCAGACTGGCCACGGCGACAACCGGCAGGGCCGCCAGCATTACTGCCCGTCCGCTGAACCCGCCCTTTTTGCCTCCGGCTTCCTTTTCCTGAGCCATCACTTCACGCGCCAGTTCGGCCCTGGCCGCTGTCGCTTCATCGGCCGAAAGCCGGCCGGCGGTCAGATCGCGCTCGATCCCATCGAGCTGATGGCGGAAAAAGGCTCGCGCCGCATCGGGGCTTTCGCCCGTGGGTTCGGAGCGCGGTGCACCGCGCAGCCCGGCGCCAAGCACACCCAGGCATGCCAGAACCAGCAATATCGCGAAAATCCAGAACAAGTGTGAGACTAACCCTTGAAAACCAATGAGATGCCGTTTCTATAGGCCAAATTCGCGCAGATTGCAGTCGGCGATTGGCGCGCGCTTTGCCGCACCGCAGAGTAAGGGCCGGACGGGACGGACATGACCGAGCAAGTCAAAACCATTGCCGTGGTCGGCGCCTCCCCGTTTGCGTGGCTTCTAGCAGGGCTTTTGGCTTCTGACCATTCACGAGCAATTGTGCTGCTCAGCCCGCCGCCCAATCCCTACGCCCTGCGCGCCCTGCCCTCGCTTTCGCTCGCCCCGGTGACACGCCCGCAAACCTGGTCGATGCTTCTCGGTCACGCACGGCCCGCAGTGCGGCGCCTGTCGCGCATCGTACCCACAATCGGCGAGCGTATCGACGTTCGCATGTTCGCCCGATCCGCCGAGGCGTCCACGGCGTTGAGCCATATGCGCCATATCGCCGACGGATTTGGCTATCCCGCCGATCCGGTTGAAAAGACACCCCTCGGCACAAGCGTCGGACTGCGCGATGTCCGGATGATCGATGCCGGTGCGCTCCACGCTGTCGCGCCGTCGTGGCTCACCGCGGCCAATGTCGCCGTGCTCAATTCCATGGACGGCCTCAAGATCAGACGCGATGGCAGCGCGCGGTTTGGCACGACGGCGATCGATCAGGTGATTCTGGCCGATGACGATGCAATCGTTCAATGGCTGGACCCCGATGAAATCGGCACCTTCGCCCGCCTCGAGACCTGGACCGGCGTCGAAACCGCTCCCCAAAGGCATGCGCGCTACCGGGCAGGGTTCAATCTCGATACCGGAGCGGTCTTTGCCCAGGCAAGCGACGGCATCGTTCGCGCCGCGGCGCGCAATGACGATGGAAAGGCGCTGACCCGCATTGCCGATTGCCTGACGCTGAACCCTGCGCCGCGACTTGCCGCCCAATCGGGATTTACGCGGCTGTGTTCCCATGATGGCGCCCCGGTTCTCGGCCCCACGCGCCGTGGCAAACTGTTTGTCGTCGCCGGGCTCGGCGTACTCGATCTGGTCCTTGCGCCTCTGGTCGCCGGCATCATTTCGGAGCGGGCAAGCGGGCTCGAGGTGGAATGGGCAGCGGCGCATGGCGCCGACCTGCGCCAGCCCCGGCGTGAAGTCGCCGAATTTCATCCCGGGCGCCTTGCCGGGGGCGCCCCATGAGCGAAAGCGCACGCCTCGGCGGCACCCTGCCGCCCGAATTTTCGCGACCGGTCATCGATCGCACCCGCCCCGTGCGGTTCCGGCTGAACGGGCGCGCGTTTGCCGGCTTTGAAGGCGACACCGTCTTCACCGCGCTTCTTGCCAACGGCGTTCACACCGCCGGGAAGTTTGGAGCCGATAGTGTCGCGCTCGACGCATACACCGCTCCCCCCATCGCTTTGGAAGGCAACGAAGGCCGGCCCGATCTCGCCATGCCCATGACGATCTGCCCGGCCGTCAATGGCGCGTCCCTGGTCTCGGTCGGCCCCGTCCCGGCCGTTACAAACACGCTGGCGGCGCGGCTGCTGCCCCGACGCAAGGATACGCTGGGCCTGGTCTACAAGACCGGTGCGGCTGAGCCGGGCGGATGGATCGACAGCGCAGCGACCCGCACAATCTGGGCCGATGTTGCAATCGTGGGGGGCGGTGTTGCCGGGCTCTCGGCAGCCCTTGCCGCCGCCCGCAAGGGTCTGCGCGTCTGTCTTGTCGAAAAGGAAACAACGCTTGGCGGCCTGTCGGAATTTTTCGGTAAGGCCGAGGGCGAGCCGGACCCCGAGGATACGATAAGCCAGCTGGCCAGCCAGATTGGAGAATCGGGTCTGATTACCCTGCTGCTCGGCACCATGGCCTTCGATCTTTCCGGCAAGTCGATCCGGGCCATTCGCGTCCTTAGGACCGGTGCCCTTCCCCAGCCCGAGCATCTCTCGATAGCAGCCGATACCATCGTTCTGGCCACCGGAATGGTTGGCCGCATGCCGATCTTTTCTGGCAACAGGCTGGCTGGCGTGGACGAGGCGAGTGCCGCCTGGCGGCTGGCAGCGCGCCACAACATATGGCCGGGCACCAGCGCGCATATCCATTCAACCACCAATGCGGGCTACCGCATGGCGCTGCTCGGCGCGGCGAGCGGCAAATCGATCGCCCGCACCAGCGATCCGCGCATCGATCCGCAGACCCGGTTCATCGAATTCTGCAAGGCCTATGGTTATCGGCTCGGCTGGGGCATGACACTCGAATCGGCGGTGCCGGCCCGGCGCGCCGGGCTTGCCATCCATCTGGCCAATGCGGAAAACGGAGCCCCGGCCGACGACGCCATTTCTTGCGACCGCCTGATCGTTTCTGGCGGCTGGCAGCCCGATCTCGATCTATGGCTCAAGGCGTCCGGGCCGGTGAGATGGGATGGCAAGGCACAGACGCTCGTCCCGCATGGCGCGCTCGACGGCGTGGTTCTTGCTGGCAGCGTTGCCGGTTATCTCAGCCTTGCCGGCTGCATCGCGCACGGCAAGGCGGCGCTGCAAACAGCCCTTGATGGCCAGGATCGCCCTGTCGACGATCCGCGCATCGACCCGGTTTTCGATACTCCTGATGGGCCGTTGCTCGTTTCGCGCCCCGGCCAGCCCAATACCGCCGCCGCCTTTATTGCTCCGGGCGCCTCAGGCGCACTGTCCGCTCCGGCGGCGCGCGGCTGGGCCCGGCTCGCTGGTCCACAGCAAAACCATGCCAGCGCCGCCCTTGCCGGGCCACTCGGTCCGCTGGAGGTTGTGGGAGAAATCGTCGCCCAGCGCCTCGATCCCGCTTTGGCACCGGCGCTGTGCGCCGAACGCTGTATCCTGCCACGCACACTGCACAGATCGGCAGATAACGCGCCTTTTTCAGCCCATGTCCCCGGGGGCATCCCGCTCTTTCTCGAACACCGCTTCGGTGCCGACCAGGTCCAATGGCTCGTCATCGTCGGCCAGCCGCGGCACTTCGATCCGGGATGTCTGGTTTTCGCCAACACGGACCATCGCTCACCACTCGAGGCGATTGGCGTGGTGCTCGCCGATGAGGGGGACAGGCTTCGTGTGTTGCTCGCCAACATGGCGATGACCCCGGGCGCCACCGTTTATATCCGGGACGGGCTCACCGTTCTTGCGGCCCGTCTCGAACGGACGGTCTAGAGCCGTTCAGGATTTGATTGGATCAAATCCCTGGCTCCAAACCCTTGTTTTGTCGCGTGTTGCGAACCGCAAAACCGTTTCCATCCCCGATCGCGTCGAGGACATGGTTTGCTGGACACGCCCTAGCCTTGAGCGGTCCGGCGCTCGGCCCCGTCGCGGGCCCGGCGCAAGATATCGGCATATTCGGGATTGAAGCGGATCTCGGCCATCTTGATCCCGGCGTCCAGCCGCTCGCGCGCCACCGGATCGGCGGGTGCTCCGCGATACATGTCGAGCGCGCGGGTCACCAGCACCTCAACGGTCTGCCCCGTATCGGCCCAGGCCTGATCGAGCAGCGCATTGACGGCCAGGGAGTCGCGGCATTTCCTCACGGTCATGAGCAGATAAAGCCCGTTGAGCGCGGCCAGCACGTCATCGGCGTCGACCCGATCATTGCCATCCCGGGGCCGCCGCAGCGCCTGAGTGACATTGAGCGTGATTTCTTTCATCGGGCGTTCGAGTCGTTCGGACAGCCGCGCCGTCAGATCGGTCATGATCGTGCCCCACACGGACCGCCGCTCGATTTCGAGATTGTAGTTGATGGCCCGCATCAGCCTGTGAAACCGGTCGATCGCCTTGCACGAAAAGTCGACGTCGGAAAACAGGTTGGGCTGGCTGGCCAGCTTGCCGATCTGGCTCTGGGCATGGCTGAGCACGGCCTCGACCAATGCGCCATAGCCGGCGTTGGTGATCCGCGTTTCGCCATTGCCGCCCGCGATCGCCACCGCGGCGGCCATGGCGCGGCTGGGGTTGGCCATGTGACCGACCATGACCTGCATCCAGAGCGCCCGGGTCAAAGGATTGGTGATCGAGATCGATTGCAGCGCCGTGGCCATGGCCGCTTCATCGGACATCGAGCCGACAGCGATGCCGAATTTGCCAGCCTGCGCCAGCAGGGGACGGCGGCGCATGGCCATGATGACGGCTGCGAGGCGCTGGCGCGCCTCTTCGCCCCCCATCTGGATCGAATTGCGGCGCTCGAGTTCGCGATCGTCCTTTCGGCGACGGCGTTGGCTTTGAGTTTTTCGAGTATCTCGGGCAGCAGCAGGTCGAAGGCCTCGACCGCGTCAGCACCCGAATCAATGGCATCGGCCAGCCGCGCGGCTTCGTCATCGGCGATGTCGCGCGCCATCCATGTCCATATCTTGCCCGCCGTCTCGCGCTCGATGGCACCGGCAAACGCATGCGGAACGGGCGGATCCACAAGAATTCCCTCCAGCGCTTCCAAAAATGCGTCCTTGCCTGCGTCGATCCGGCGCTTGGCGCCGCCTGCGCCGTGCGGCTGGTTCTTTACGCCGGGAAATGTATCGGGGAGAGCCATGAAATCCTGTAACCGGTGCGCTGCGTGAGGGACCGAAGGCCGAACGTATCCGCAATGGGGTAAAAAAACCTTTCAAGGTGTTAAAAAAAGGGTGCCGCCAGCGGCGACACCCGTCAATCATTTTTGCGCTGGGGCAAATGTCTACGCAGTTACACCCCAGGCTCCGTCGACCTCGCGGCAGGCCTGTCCCGAACGGGTGTAGGTCTGCCCGCCCAGGGTCACGCGGTGCGAAAATTCGCGGCAGTCGAGATTGTTGACCCGCACATAGGGACCCACCGAAACCTGACCGGTCGCGCCGCCCGAAGACCAGGTGCGCGGAGCACCGGGGCGCCCGAACTGGAGGGCGTAGAACTGGGCATCATTGGCGGCCGAGCGCTGGGCCGGCGTCAACTGACCGAGGATCGAGGAATCGATATATTCATAGCTGCCCGGCTCCAGACGCGCCTGCTGAATCGGCGTCGAATCGGAAGGTGTGTTCACCGTGGGCTGCTCGGGCAGCGGATCGGTCATGACAGTGGGCTGCGGCATCATGGGCTGGTTCGTCTGGAAATTGGCCGTACGGGTACAACCGGCGACCACCAGAGCCAGCGAAACAAGTGCAATCGCCCTCAACATCTTCATTGCGCAATACCTTTCGTAACGGCCAATAAGCCTTTTAATGTCTATCTCAGCCAATACGGCCAAATTGCGGTTTGTCGCCGCCGGTTCAAGTCTGTTGCCGTGCCTGTCGCGCAGCAGGAAGCCGAAGTGTTGCCCGAAGGCCACCCAGATCCGAGCGTGTCAGTGTCAGATCGCCTCCGTAGATATCGACGAGTTCCTTGACGATATCGAGTCCCAGTCCGCTCCCCGGCGTTTTTTCGTCCAGCCTGACCCCGCGCCGCAACACCTGCCCGGCTTCGGCCGCGGTCAGACCCGGTCCGTTATCTTCAACGACGATCTCGACGCTCCGGTTCCCTGAATTGCTGGCCTCGCGCGCCGAAAGGCGAACTTCCGAGCGCGCCCATTTGCAGCCATTATCCAAAAGATTGCCGGCCATCTCCTCAAGATCGCTCTCATCACCCCGGAACCAGGGCACATCGGACGGCAGGTCGATGGCCATGTCGCATTGCTTGTTGAGCTTGCCCATCACGCGCCCCAGCCGCTCGAGTACCGCACGGGTATCGGCCCGCTTGCCGACCACGCTCGAACGCGCCGCCAGCCGCGCCTTGTCGAGATAGGTCGAAACGATGCGGCTCATATTGTCGGTTTCGTGCAGCACCGTCGTGGCGAGCGCTGTCTTGCCCCCATCGGCCTCGTTGCGCAACACGGCCAGCGGGGTTTTCAGGCCGTGGGCGAGGTTGCCCACCTGGGCGCGCGAGCGTTCGACAATCTGGGTGTTGGACCGCAGCAGTTCGTTGACCTCGTCGGCGAGAGGCGCGATTTCCTGAGGGAAGCTGCCCTCGACGCTGGGCCTGTCGCCTTCGCGCACCGCCTCGATGGCCTCACGCAGCCGCTCGATCGGCCGCAGCGCAAAGCGCGCGATCATGCCGCTCATGGCAGCCAGGATCAGGGCCACAAACGCCAAAACGATGATCGCCTGCCCCCGAAACGCGGCGGCGCGGCCTTCCACATCGGTGTAATTGCCGGTCACCGTGATGACATAGCGCCCCAGATCGTCCAACGTCACCCAGCGCTCAACGGCCCGCAATGTCTGGTCGCCATAGTCGTCGGCGATCATGCCCGAACGGGTTCCCGAAGCATTAAAGGTACCCTCGAGATCGGGCAGCACCGTTCCAACCATCGAGGGAGAAAAATTGACCAGCGCGCCCGCCTCGTTGCGGATCTGCCAGTACCAGCCAGAGGTGGGGCGCGAAAATCGCGCATCGGCCAGACCGATCTCCCCGGACGCCGCCGAATCGAGTTCGAAAGTCTGCCCGACCAGCGATGAAATCTGTAAATCGAGGCTTTCGGTCAGATCCCTGTCGAGGGCCTGCGAGTAAAGCTCGGTCAAAAGAAACGCGGTCGCGACGAGCGCAACGATCAGCCAGCCCGCCGAAAGCCAGAAGAGCCGGAAAGCGATGGAGCCACGAGTCACTAGAGCAGGTCCAGGAAAAGTGGGAACCGGTTTTCCGTCCGGACCTGCGACCACAAGGAAAATTGAGCCAGTTTCGGGTTTCGCAGAAAGCTGAACACGGCTCAATCCGCCAGGATCTGATAGCCGAGCCCGCGAATGGTCTGGATCAGTTCTTCGGGCAGCTTCTTGCGCAGCCTGCCAACAAACACTTCGATCGTATTGGAATCCCGATCAAAATCCTGATCGTAAAGATGCTCGGTCAACTCGGTGCGCGAGATCACCTTGCCCTTGTGCATCATGAGGTAGGACAAAAGCCGGAACTCGTGGCTGGTCAGCTTTATCGCCTGCCCGCCCACAGTCACCCGGCCCGCCTTGGTGTCGAGCCGAACATTTCCCGCTATGATCTCGTTGGACGCATGGCCCGCCGCCCGGCGCACCAGTGCGCGCAGCCGCGCCAGCACTTCTTCCATATGAAAGGGCTTGGCCACATAATCGTCGGCGCCGGCGTCGATGCCCTGCACCTTGTCGCTCCAGCGGTCCCGCGCCGTCAGCAGCAGCACCGGCATCATGCGGTTTTCGCGGCGCCAGGCTTCGAGCACCGAAATCCCGTCCATACGCGGCAGCCCGATATCGAGCACCACGGCATCATAGGGTTCGGTATCGCCCAGGAAGTGTCCTTCCTCGCCGTCCGTGGCGCTGTCGCAGACATAGCCCGCGTCGGTCAGCGCTTCACAAATCTGCCTGTTGAGGTTTTCGTCGTCTTCAACAACAAGAATTCGCATGGTCCCGCCCCGCCCGCGTGTGGCCTAGATTTTTATTTCATCGCGCGTCCGAACCGATAAAATGGAATCCACTTTGTCCGGACACGCTCTATTGTGCATTCAACGTCAGATTGCGCGCCTGGCCCGAGGTTTCCAGCACCGCAAGCACATAGACCAGCGCTCCGCCCTGCTCACAGACCTTGACGCTGAGCACTTCGGTCGAAGGATCGATCCCCTCGCGCGAGAGCACTGCAGCCACCGGCTGTATGCGCCCTTCAGCGAGGGCGGACTGGATGGCCGAATTGTCCCAGCATCCTTCCTGCGCCACGGCTGGCATCGCGCCCAGCGGCAAAGAAAGGCTCAAAGCCAGGGCCAGCGATGTGAGTCGGGACAGGAGAGCGTTTTTCATGCCCCGACTATTACCGTCAGTTTGCTGAACTGCAAATGAATGGTTCGCCCAAATTGTGGCGGAGGTGCGTAGGGTCAGGACCTAGCCTTTGCCAAGTTCTGTCTTGAGCCCGCGCCGCAGGAAGATGATCGCAAGCGCCTCCATCACCATCTGCGGCCCCGAATATTCGCCCAACATGGCAATGTCGATGCCAAAGCTCTGGGCGATGCCGACAACCAGCATCAGCGCGCCCACGATATAGGTCTTGTAGCCCTCGAAAATCGTCATCTCGTTGATATCCTTTTCGGTTTGAGATGGAGGTTGCAGCGTGACGGCCGACAGTGCCGTGGCCCGAATATCGCTGACGAGGCTGGTCCAGCCGCGCCCGAAACTGGCCCAATTGGCCAGCCTTTGAAGAAATCCCATGCGCTGGTCGCACAGCGCTTCGATCAGCGCGCGCGTGTCGCGCTTTCCAACCGCCGCGAGCGTTAGCGGCCCCACGAACCCGTCCTGCACCACGCCCACCAGCGCCTGCAGCACCCGCACCGCCCGATCGGGTCCGGAATTGACACCATAATCGGACACCGCAAGGTCCAGTCCCACCGGAAGCGAGCCCGCCTTGCAGCGCTCCCAGTACAGCGCCTTGTAGATCGCCGCGGCCTCGGCCCGCTCCAGCGCCCGGACCTCCGATTTCGGCAGATCCCACCACGGATCGATGCCGCGCCATCGGGCGAGCGTCTTGTGGGTGATCCCCATATTGGTCGCCCCACCGGGATCGGAGGGATGGTCGGCATAACCGCCCTCGTGCTCCAGAATCTTGGCAAGGCAAAGCGTCCAGCGCGAAGCCGGCATATTGCTTCTCCCTTTTGAATCAAAAATTGGACAAAGCCCCGCCTAACCCACGCCCGTCACCCCGGCCTTGAGCCGGGGCCCAGTACAGTCTGCGTATGAGACAGAACCACCAAGGCTGCCGGTCACTGGGTCCCGGGCCTTCGCCCGGGATGACGCTGGAGAAGAGGAAGCTCAGGGGGCTTTTCCGCGCCCCGTGAAAATCAGCCGTTGCTGGAAAACGAAAGTTCGATCCAGTCGCTGCCGCGCCGCACCAGCATGAGCGCGTCCTCGAAAGCATCGAGAACCCGGTTGCCGCCCAGCTTGAGATTGCCGGTCCCGTCGCGGAAGGTCAGCGCATTGCCCGCCGTTCCCGTGACGATCAGCACGGCGCCATCGAACCCGCCGTCAATGCTATCGATATCGTCAGTCGTCCCGCTTTGAGGTGCCGGAACCACATAGCCGCTCTCAGCCGCCAGAACGCCTCCGGCAATCGTGGGAAAGCTCACTGCGCACCCCGCAAAGCTTGAGAACCGCACAAACCCGGTCGCGCCCTCCAAACGCATCGCAGATTTGAAATCGGCCCCGTCATCGGAGACCTTGAAGGTGAAATCATCGTCCCCCGCCAGCCCGATCTCAGCTCGCCCAGACCAGCCCGACTGGAAGATCAACGTCGCGCTGTCGGCCGCGCCTTACCGACCACGACGTGACGCTGGGGTTCGGGGAGACCGAATTTGCGCCTGCGCATGGGCTCGATGGCGGGGAGATTGTGCAAAAGCTCGGCGCGCAGACCGAGACCGCCGAGGTGCTTGGCGTGCTCCATTCCGAGGCGATCAGCGAGGATGACATTGCGCTGGGCCGCTATGATGGCGCGCGGGTTCAAAGCTGGCGGGTGAACTGGCGGGCTCTCGAACAGCGCGAGCTGATCCGGACCGATACAATCGGCGAGATTACCCGCGAGGACGGGGTGTTCCGGGCCGAATTGCGCTCGGGCCAGCACGCGATGAACGTGCCGCGCGGGCGGCTCTATCAGCATATGTGCGACGCGCGACTGGGGGTCGGAACGGAGCCCGACGCGACCAACCGGCTGGCCGTGCGCTCCGAAGCGGCGCTGTTTACTGCCATCCCCGATGCGGAAGGCGGCAACGGCAATGTGCGGCTGACGCTGAACAAGGAAAGCCCAGCGTCACCCCATCGGTGCGCTCAATCCGCCAACACCAGCACAGCGTTGTCGCCCCGCTCGCGATATGGGTGGCAAAATCGTCGCCAAACTGTCTCATTCGCCAATCACCTCGATCAGGGGGATGGCGGGCGCAACGGCCGCGTCGAACCCCGACATCTCGACATCGAGCCTGTCGGTATCGAACCGCACCGGCACGTCGAATTGGAACCCCGCCGTCACCACCGCGCCCGCGTCCGGCGCCTCAGCCAGGTCGCGTTCTGGCGATAGCCGGCCTTGAGCGCATAGACCAGATCGACCAGCGCGTCGGCCGGATCATTGGCGTCGAACCCGGCATCCGCCCCCGTCGAAATGGTACCCAGCTTTTCCCAGGCCCAGCTCGCCTCATCGACAGTATCGGCGTCGAGAAAGCCCGAGGGCTTGTTGACCCCATCGCCGAGAATGAACGCCGTCGTTTCCTGCTCGGCGAAGGCGGCATTGACCTCCTCGGCAATCCACTGGCCCACATCGACCGCCGCATCGTCGAGAAACGCCTGGGTCGCCGCCGGCATGGCGTAAAGCTCGGTCGTGGGAAATGTCAGCTCGTCGATCACCTGGGAATTGGTCTGGGTGCGCGCCGCCGTCTCCCCGACCCAGCCCACCTGAGGCCCCGTGACCGTGATGGGCTTTTTATAGACCGAGGAAGACACCTGCCGCACGCCGCAGATGGCCCGCATGGGCGAAATCGCGGTCAGGAGCTTGGTGATTTCGGTTTCGGTTTCCCCGGGCACCAGATAGCCGCCATCGGGGTTCGAGCCGATCGAAAGCGCCTTTTCCTCGCCGCGCTTCACATAGGCGGAAAACGCGTCCTTGTACTCATCGCTCGCAACCGCCCGGCCCCCCTCGAGCGCCGGACGGGCCTTGTCCACCGCCGCCTTGTCGAGCGCCGATTTGTGCCCGTCGAGCACCGCATTGAGCCGATCAAGCTTGCCTTCGAGCAGCGTATCGGCGGACCCACGTTTTTCCAGTTCGCCCAGCCGCTGGTCGTTGGTCGATTTGAACTCCTCGAATGCGGTCATGAAATCGGCGAACGGGGCATCCACATCCCCAGCCGGAAGCGCCGCCACCTTGGTCTCAAGGCGCGGTTCGATAGATTTGGTCATCAGTTTTCCCTTGTTGATATTGCGTGGGGTCGCAGCCCTGCCTCCCCACCACTGTCATCCCGGGCGAAGACCCGGGATCCAGTATCCTCACGCGCTCATGGTCCTCACCGGCATTGAGCGTACTGGGCCCCGGCTCATGGCCGGGGTGACTCCTGGAGCAGACGCAAAGCCCTACGACGTCATCAGTCGCGCCGCCGCGCCAAGCGTTGCGGCCAGTTTGGCGTTGCCGCCCGGCCCGGAGCCAATCCGCGCCGCCTCCATCATCGGAAAGGTGACGATGGAAATTTCCCAAAGATCCACGGCCCACAATCGCCGCGTCCCCGTCCTGCCCTCGCGGGTGGCCCGCACGGCCCGAAACCCGATGGAAAGCCCGTCGATGGCCCGCTGTGAGATCAGCGCCCTAAGGCTCGCCGCGCGCGGCACCCCCTCGAGCAGCCGCCCAGACACCTTGAGTCCGAACCCGTCCTCGGCAATCTCGTCCCACAGCCCGATGGGTTCCTTGGGATCGTGCTGAAACAACAGCCGCACCCGGCTCGCGCCGCGCGATTTCAGCGTGTCGCGAAACGCGCCAGGCATCACGATATCCCCGCCCCCGTCGAGCCGCCCGAACACCGAGGCGTAGCCCGAAAACCGCCCATCGGCGTCAATCGCAACGCTCATCTGGCGCTCTCCGGCTTGCCTCTTGCCGATTTGGTCGGCCGTTTGGCCAGCGATCCCGCCAGGTTCCAGGCAAACTGGCGAAACACCTGCGTGGCTTCTCCCGGATTGCTCTTTGCGGTCTTTTTTGTCCCCATCAGTCCTTGTCCCTGAACAGTTTGTTGAGGTGGGCGATTTCGGTCACGAAGGTGTTGAAGCGCCGATTGGCCGCCGAAAGCTCCTTGAGCAGCGTAAACACCGCCACGCTCGCCCCGCCCGCCCACAAAAACAGCGCCACATGCGCCAGATCCCCCTTGGCGAGCACCGTCGAAATGATCGCGTCCATTTCCGTCCCTTTCTGGCGTCTAGGCCTTCGCCCCGAACCCCAACAGCTCCCGCTTCTCCGCATCGCTCAAGAACGACGCATTCCCCACCCGCTCCCAGTCCATCGCCCGATCGGCGGCCAGCGCCTCGATGCCGTCGAAATCGGGCACCAGTTCCACCCCGCCGAACCCCGGCGCGAGCCAATGGGTCAGCGATCCCACAACCGCCCGCACCAGCGGAATGACCGTCTGCCGCCAGAGCGCCCGGCTGGCCTCGGCGTAGTTCGCGTAAGTGTTGTCCCCCGGAATCCCCAGCAGCATGGGCGGCACGCCGAAGGCCAGCGCGATCTCGCGCGCCGCCGCGTTCTTGGCGTCGAGAAAGTCCATTTCCGCCGGGGTCAGCGCCATGGCCTTCCAGTCCAGGCCGCCTTCGAGCACCATGGGCCGCCCGGCGTTGATCGCCCCGGCAAACCCCTCCTCGAGCTCGGATTTGAGCCTTTGGTACTGATCCTCGGTCAGATTGCCCGCCGCCGCGTTGTAAACCAGCGCCCCCGAAGGCCGCGCCGCGTTTTCCAGCAAGGCCCGGTTCCAGGCGGTCGCCGCGTTGTGCGTCTCAAGGCTCCCCTGTGCCACCTGCAACGGCGCCTGCCCGTAATGATCGTCGAGCGGATCGAACAGGGTAAGATGCAAAACCCGCCCCACTGGCCCGGTATCGAGCATCAGCTTGTGGGTCCGCCCACCCGCCGTATAGGCATAGCCGATCGGCCAGCCATCCTTGCCCGCAATCACCGCCATGCGGTCGGGCCGCAATCCGTAAAGCCCCTTGACCTGCCCCTCGACGATCGCCGCGTCGAGATAGGCATTTCCGGCCAGTTGCAGATAGGAAAAGACGCTTTCGAGCAGCGCCTTGCCGTCCTGGCGCGGATTGGGGCGTCCGAGCAGGGCAAGCAGCGGATGCTCGCTCAGCACCTTGTCGCCATCGCGCACCTCGAGCGGCACCCTTGCCGCGTTTTCCGCCACCATGCGCACACAGCGATAGACAATGGGGTTTTTCGCGAACCCCTCATTGGCCAGCGCCGCAAATCCCTTCTTGCCGCTCCCGCCAATCCCCAGCGGCGCCAGCTGAAACAGCGTCTGCGGCGCCGCCGATTTGTGTTCAGCGCCCACACGCGATCGCCCGCCCACAAGGCGCCCCAGCCAATCGGCCATCGTCCCATCCTTTTTGATTGTTGCTGGAGATCGCCGCAGCATCTCCATCATGGCTGAACCTTACCCCACCAGCGTGACGCGGGGATAAGTCCCAAAAAAATCAAACCCGCACCCTTGGCACCGGCCCATCGCGCAGCAGCAATTCGGTCACCGCCCACACCAGCGCATCGAGCCGGTCGGGCGAATGGCCCTCGGCCAGACCGTCCGGCCCGAAGGCGCACAATTCGTCCTCGAGCTCGGCAAACATGCCCGCATGTTTGACCCGCCCCTGCGCATAAAGCGCGGCGACCGGTTCGGCGCGCACCCATTTGCCGCGATTGGCCCGCGCTTCGCGCACCGGCACGCTGGCATCGACCTGCTGCATGAGATTTTTCACCAGATCGCCGCCCTGGTTCACCTCTGCCAGGATCGTATCGGCATCGAACTCGTGAAACGCGGCAATCGCCACGCGCGCCCAGCCGACAGGGGTCACGCCCTGCACCGTCCGGTCGGCCAAAACCACCGCATTCTGCCCGGATCGGCCTGCAACGATGATCCCGCAGGCGTCCGAATTCTTGCCCCCGGTCACTGGCGGATCGACCGCCACCACGATCCGGGTCAACCCCGGCACATCGGCAATCCGCCCCGCTTCGATCTGGCTGCGGTTCCACAGCGCACCGGGCACCTCCTCGACCATCTCGCCATCGAGTTCCTGCCGTCCGAGCACCGTTTCATTGTATCGCGCCACGATCGCTTCGAGAAACGCCGGCGCCAGATTGTCCCGGTTGGCCTTCGTTTTCATTCGCGTCACTACCGTATTGGGGTCCGTCATCAGGCGTTTTAAAAGCCGTGTCGGTTTGGGCGTCGTGGTCACCAACTGGCGTGGCCGCGTGCCGATCCGCAGCCCGAATTGCAGCATGTCCCATGCCGCCTCCGCCTTGGGCCATTTGGCCAGCTCGTCGCACCATGCAGCGGCAAATTGCGGTCCGCGAAACCGTTCGGGATCGTTGGCCGGCATCAACCAGGCTTCCGCCCCATTGGGCCAGACGACAATTCCGCGCGCCTTGTCCAGCCTTGGCCGCTCGGACACCGGGTACACCGAAACGATCCCCGAAACCCCTTCCACCATAATGGCGCGCGCCTCGTGCATGGTTTCGCCCACCAACGCGATGGGCGAAACCGGACGCCTGCCCGAAACCAGTTCGCGCACCCATTCGGCCCCGGCCCGCGTCTTGCCCGCGCCGCGCCCACCGAGCATGAGCCAGGTCGTCCAATCGCCCTCCGGCGCCCGTTGCATCGGGTGGCCCCAAAGGTCCCAGCAGATCTTGAAATTTTCGAGATCGGAGGCTTCGAGTACCTGCGCGCGCCGCATCATCTCGGCCTTGCGCGCCCTGGTCAGAGGCGGCAGATCAATCTTCGGTTTCAAGCTTTGAAATCCGGTCGACCAGGCGCTCGCGAATGGCTTCGAGTTCGGGGTCCATGCGCACCCGCTTTTTCACCACTTTCTTTTCCGCCGCTTCCAGCGCCGTGATCTTGTCGAGCGCCTTGGTCATGGATTCAAGCATGCGCATTTCGGTTGCACTCATGGGTTCCTCTAAAAGTTTGCGTTCGAGTTGGGTGATCTGGGCCTCGATCAGCCCGAGCATGCGGGCCAGAAGGCTCTGGCGCCGCTGCCGGCCCACTCCGGGCTTGCGCAGCACCCAGTGCTCCTTGCGGCGTCTTGTGTTGAGCCGGTTGAGCGTCAGCCCGTGGGCGGCAGCGATCTGGACTATGGGCGTGTCGGTGTCCTCATACTCCGCCCGCACGGCATCCCAGTCCGGCTCCACCGTTCCGCTCATCGCCCGATCCATCGCTGTCGTGAAAAAGGTCCGGTGAGACCCCGCGCCCCAGAGCACCGTGGAGGGGCCGCTGCTCTCGAGTGCGACCAAACACGATCGCGTCCGCAGTAATCTCACCGTGCCACAAACCTAACCGGGATGCGTGACGCGGGGATAAGTCCTGCGATATTTCGTGAAACCCTCCCCCGTCCGGCGCGTTGGAAACGCCACACTGCCCATGCTCGCCCGTAAGGTCGTCGCGCCGATGCGGACTTATCGGACAGACGCTGATACGGAGTTCACCCATGCACCGCGCTCTCACCACCGCCCTTCTCGCCTCGCTTTCAATGCCCGTCATTGCCCAGAATTCCGACACGCTCGATATGGGCCGGGAGCGCTCCGAAGCGTTCCTTGCCGGCGATCTCGAGCCGATCTGGGAGGACATGACACCGCAAATGCAGGACGGCCTTGGCTCGCTCGATGATTTTTCGGCCTTCCGCCAGCAGGTCGTTACCGACCTCGGCGAGGAAACCGCAGTCCTGGACGAGCAATTCACCGCCGAAGGCGACTTTGGCGTCTATACGCGCGTTGGCGAATGGTCTTTGCTCGACACGCCCATCGTCATGCAATGGTCCTTCGATTCCGGGGGCATGATCGCCGGATTTTTCGTCCAGCCCCAGCCCCAAGCGGCGCCCTCGGCCTATCTCGATTATCAAACCGGAACCGATTTGCGCCTGCCCTTTGAGGGGGAGTGGTTCGTCTTCTGGGGCGGGCACGATATCGCCGACAATTACCATGCCGCCGATCCCGCCCAGCGCTTCGCCTATGATTTCGTTGTCCGCGAGGACGGCCGATCCTACAGCGGCGATCCTCAACGTCTTGAGAACTACCACTGCTGGGGCCGGGAAATCCTGGCACCGGCCGATGGACAGGTGATCGCCATGGTCAACGATCTGGCAGACCAGCCGATCGGGGAAACCGATGCGGAAAATCCCGCGGGCAATCACGTCATCCTCGCTCTGGCCGACAATGAATTCGCCTTTCTCGCCCATATGCAGCAAGACACGATCACCGTGCAGCGCGGCCAGGAGGTTTCGGCGGGCGATGTGCTTGGATTGTGCGGCAATTCGGGCAACACCTCCGAACCGCACCTGCATTTCCACCTGCAGACCACGCCTGACCTGAGCGAGGGCGAGGGTCTTCCCGCCCAGTTTCAGAACATCGAAATCGACGGTGAGCCCGTTGCGCGCGGCGAACCGGTTCGCGGACAGACGGTCGCTCCGGCCACACCCTGACCTCGGGCATTCACCTGGGAAATTTAAGGAACCTGTCGGCGCCGATCGTGTTGTGCCCTGTGAGGCAATCGCACCGGGAGAGCATCATGGACGACACGCATCGCGCGCGCCGCGGCTTCGGCTTTTGGGCCGCAATGGTCATCGGAGCCATCATCTTGATTTTCGGGGTTCCCATCCTGGGCGGCGGGGTCTGGCTCGCGGCACTTGGCGGATCCTGGTATTACATTCTGGCCGGTATCGGCCTTGTGCTCACCGCGTTTTTTCTGTTCCGACGCTCCATGCTCGCCGTCTGGGTTTATCTCGTAACCTTTGCGGGCACCGTCGCCTGGGCGCTCTGGGAGGCCGGGCTTGACGGCTGGGCACAGGTTCCGCGCCTTGTTGCGCCTACCGTCGTGCTCGTTCTGGTCCTTGCAACCATCCCCGCCCTGCGCGGACGCCTGGCCCGCCCTGCCGGCACCGCCGCCGCAGCGATTGCCGGCGGGCTGGCGCTTGTCGGCTCGCTCTCGGTTCTGACCCTGTCACAGCAGGGCACCGCCATCGCCCAGGACGCCCCGGCGGCCGATGAGCCGGCGCCGATCCAAGAAACCCAAGCGCCGGTGACCGAAATTCTCCCTGAGGAGCCCGGCGAAGTGCCGGAAGGCCAGGTGCCTGCGGTCGAAGCCGAAGAACCGGCAGCGGACGAGGAGACTGCGCCATTGTCGCCCGAACCGCCGGCCGCGCCTGACGCCGCCGAAGACACCGCGACCGAGACCACGCCGACCGGCGTCGAGGCCCGCGCCCCGCTCGATACGATGGAGATCGGTGAGAACTGGCCCGCCTATGGCGGCAATTATCGTGGCACGCGCTATTCGCCGCTCACCGGGTTCACCCCGGAAAATGTCAGCGAATTGACCCGCGTATGGGAGTTCAATTCGGGCGATATGCCCGGAGAAGATGCGTCCAGCTATTCGCCCGAGAACACGCCGCTCAAGGTTGGCGACGATCTTTTTCACTGCACCGCCATGGGCATCATGGTGGCCATCGACGCGGCAACCGGCCTTGAGGAATGGCGCTACGATCCGGACGTCCCCACCGACGCCATTCCCTATGGCGCAACCTGCCGCGGCGCCGCCTATTTCGAAGTGCCCGACGCCGATCCGGACACCATCTGCGCCACCCGCGTCCTGTGGGGCACGCTCGACGCCCGCCTGATCGCCGTCGATACGCGCACCGGCCAGCCCTGCCCCGATTTCGGGATGAATGGCGAAGCCTATCTCGAAGACGGCCTGGGCGACACGGTACCGGGCTGGTACGCAATCACATCGCCCCCCACCATCGTGCGCGGCATCGCGGTCATGGGTGCCCAGGTCAATGACGGCCAGGCCGAAGACGCCCCTTCGGGTGTCGTGCGTGGCTATGATGCGGTCACGGGCGAACTCGCCTGGGCCTGGGATCTGGAAAATCCCGACAGCCGCACCGCGCCCCCCCAAGGCGAGACCTATTCGCGCGGCACGCCCAACATGTGGACCATCGCCGCGGCCGATGAGGAGCTGGGCCTGGTCTATCTGCCCCTGGGCAATTCGGCCGTCGATTATTACGGCTCGAACCGCTCGGACCTGGAAAACGAATACGCCACCTCGATCGTCGCCGTTGACGTGACCACCGGGGACGACGTCTGGCATTTCCAGACGGTCCATAACGATGTCTGGGATTACGATCTGGGCAGCCAGCCTGCGCTTGTCGATTTCCCCACCGGCGATGGCAGTGTTCCCGCCATCATCGTTTCCTCCAAACAGGGCGATATCTATGTTCTCGACCGCGAGACCGGTGAGCCGCTGTTTGCCCCTGAGGAGCGCGAGGTGCCCCAGGGCGGCGTTGAACCCGAGTATCTTTCGCCCACCCAGCCCTTTTCGACCTATCACACGCTCGCCTTCGAGCCGCTGGAAGAAAAGGACATGTGGGGCATGACCCCGCTCGACCAGCTCTGGTGCCGCATCCAGTTCCAGCAGGCCCATTACGAGGGCATGTATACCCCGCCAACCTCCGATCAGCACTGGATCCAGTATCCGGGCTACAATGGCGGGCAGGACTGGGGATCGCTGGCCATCGACGAAGACCGCGGCATCATGATCGCCAATTACAACAACATGCCCAACCACAACCGACTTGTCCCGCGTGAAGAGGCCGACGAAATGGGCGTGCAGGCCATTTTCGAGCCCGGCTGGGAGCGCGGGGCCGAAGGTCCGGGTCCGCAGCTCGGGTCGCCCTACGCCATCTCGGTCAATGCCGGCTGGCGTCAGTGGACCGGCCTTCTGTGCAGCGAGCCACCCTATGGCGGCATCCGGGCCATCGATCTGGAGACAGGCGAGACCCTTTGGGACAAACCCTTCGGCAGCGCCCGCAAGAATGGTCCCTGGGGCATCCCCTCCATGCTGCCCATCGATATCGGCACGCCCAACAATGGCGGCCCGGTCGTCACCGCCGGCGGTCTGATCTTTATCGCCGCCACCACCGACGATCTGATCCGGGCCATCGATATCGAAACCGGCGAAACGGTCTGGCAGGACACCCTGCCCGGCGGCGGGCAGACCACGCCCATCGTCTATGAAGTGGCCGGCCGCGAATTCCTGGTCGTCGCACCGGGCGGCCACCACTTCATGGAAACACCGGTCTCGGACGCCGTCATCGCCTGGGCCCTGCCCGAAACCGGCGAAGCGGTCGAGGGCGCCGCCAGCCAATAAACGAAAATACCACCCGCCTTGCCAGGCGGGTGGTGCCCCTGCCCTGTCCAGCCGCACAACCCGCCGGCGCATCCCTGCGCCACCAACGCCCCTTGACCGGCCCCATCAAATCCGATTTGGCTTTCCGCGCCCGAAATCACTTCAGGAACCTGTCCCAAGATGCGCGGCCAGCTCGCTCTCCTGCTCTCCTCCCGTCGCTGGGAGCAGTTCATCATCGCGGTGATCGTCATCAACGCCATCACCCTGGGGCTCGAAACCTCTCCCGAAATCATGGCCGCCATCGGCCCGGTGCTGATCGCGCTCGATGCGATCATCCTGACGATCTTCGTTGTCGAGATCGCATTGCGCCTTTACGCGCATGGGCTCAAATTTTTCCGCGACCCGTGGTCGATCTTCGATTTCGCCATCGTCGCCATCGCGCTCGTCCCGTCCTCGGGCCCGTTCACCGTGTTGCGCGCCCTGCGAATCCTGCGGGTGCTGCGCCTGATCTCGGTCATTCCCTCGCTGCGCAAGGTGATCGGCGGGCTCGTTGCCTCGCTGCCTGGGCTCGCTTCGATCTTTGTCCTGCTGCTGCTGGTGTTTTACGTTTTCGCCGTCATGGCGACCAAGCTCTACGGCCCGAGCTTTCCCGACTGGTTCGGCACGATCGGCGCTTCGCTCTATACCCTGTTCCAGGTCATGACGCTCGAAAGCTGGTCGATGGGAATCGTGCGCCCGGTCATGGAGGTCCATCCCGAGGCCTGGATGTTCTTTATCCCCTTCATCGCCTGCACCGCGTTCACCGTGCTCAACCTGTTCATCGGTGTGATCGTCTCGGCCATGCAGGAAGAACACGATTCCGAAGCCACCACGCAGCGCCAGGAACTGCGCGGCGAAACCGAACTCGTGCTGGCCGAAGTCCGCGCCCTGCGCGCCGAAGTCGCCGAGCTGCGCCGCGAGCGGTCGGCAGGGCAATAGCGGCGTCGGGCGCAAGTTTTCCACCGTCATCGAACCGTCACCGGCAGGTGACCTGACTGTCACACAAGCCAAATAGCGTCCGCATCGATCGAAACCCCATGGAGGCAACCATGTTTCGTCGGACGCTAGTGTCTACCCTTACCATCGCGCTTTGCGCATCCACCGCTCTCGCTCAGGACGTCGCCCAAAGCGGCAGCGAATATTTCACCGCCGGTCAGGACCAGATCGCCGAGCGGATCGCCGCAGAGCCCAATACCAACCAGGCCAAGAACGTCATCCTGTTCGTCGTCTACGGCATGGGCGTGAACACCAATTATGGCATCCGCCTGTTCCAGGGCCAGGAAATGGGCCTTCTGGGCGAAGAACATAACCTTCCCCATGATTTGTACCCGAACTCGGCGATCATCAAGACCTACAACATCAACGCCCAGACCCCCGATTCCGCACCGACCGCCGGCGCGATGAACACCGGCGTCAAGCAGGTCTTCAACACCATCAACATGGCCGACACCGTCATCCACGACGATTGCTCGACCGAAGCCCCGCTGACCCTGTTCTCGGAAATGCTTTCGGAAGCCGGCAAGTCGGTCGGCGTCGTTTCCACGGCCCGCATCACCCACGCCACGGGCGCTGCCGTCTACGCCAAGACCGCCAACCGCAACTGGGAAAACAACGCTCCCGAAGGCTGCGTTGATATCGCTACCCAGCTGGTCGACCAGATGGAAGCCGGCGTTATCGACATCGCTCTTGGTGGCGGCGCGCGTTCGTTTGCGCCCGAAGGCACCGAAATCGAAGTCGGCACCGGCAACCGCCCGGACGATGTGAACCTGATCGATCGCGCCACCGAAATCGGTGCCCAGGTCGTTTACAACGCCGAGCAGCTTTCTTCGGCCGACATGACCGCTCCGGTCCTCGGACTGTTCACCAATTCGGACATGAACTACGAGCATGACCGTCCTGAAGGCGAGCCTTCCATCGCCGACATGACCGAAGCCGCCATCACGTCCCTGCAGGGCAACGAAGAAGGCTTCTACCTGATGGTCGAGCCGGGCCGCGTCGATCACGCCAGCCACGGCGGCAACGCCCACCGCACCTTCACCGACGGCGTCGCTTTCGCCGAGGCCCTCGCTCTGGCCGACGAAATGACCGATGACGAAGATACCCTCATCATCGTCACCGGCGACCACGAACACGCCATCGTCTTCAACGGCTATTGCGGCCGCGGCACGCCGATCACCGGTCTTTGCATGGACGTTGCCGCTGGTCAGGTCGAGCATTCGGGTGAACCCGTTCTCGCTGCCGACGGCAAGCCCTACACCGTCGTCGGTTTCGGCAATGGCGCCGGCTCGGTTCTGGTCGAACAGGAAGACGGCTCCTACTCGGGCGAACGTCCTGAACTGACCCAGGAAGAAGCTCAGGATCCCGATTACCTGCAGCAGGCGCTGATCCCGGCCTCCTCGGAAAGCCACTCGGGCGTTGACGTTGGTCTCTGGGCCAAGGGCCCCTGGGCGCACCTGTTCGGTGGCACGATGGATCAGGAAATGATCTTCCACGTCATGCACCACGCCACGCTGGATGCCGCTGCCGAATAACGGCCCCGATCACAAATTTCGGAGGGGCCGGATTTCCGGCCCCTTTTTCATTGGACTGTCACACAGCACGGGCCGCGACCTGTTAAAAGTGGTCTCGAACCGATTTCGTCCACTCCGGCACAAGGAATTTGAGTCATGAACAGACGCGGATTTTTTGCCACTGCCTCCGGCGCCGTTCTGGCCGCCCCCTTCATCGCCACGGGCGCCATCGCCGCCGAGCCCCAGGTGCGCCTGCGCGAACTCTACGAAAAGGACATGAGCTTTACGCCCTTCGCCCAGCAGAACGAGGGCGCGCGCGTCGCCATCGAGGGCTTCATGGCGCCCCCGCTCAAGGCCGATTCCAATTTCTACGTTCTGACCAACATCCCCATGGCGGTCTGCCCGTTCTGTTCGTCCGAAGCCGATTGGCCCAACGATATTCTGGCCGTCTATGCCCAGCGTGTCGTCGATAACATCCCCTTCAACGTCAAGATCATCACCCGTGGCACGCTCGAGTTGGGCACCTATACCGATCCCGAACTGGGCTTTGTCTCCCGCGTCCGCCTTGTCGACGCCGTGCAGGAACGCGCCTGACATGCGCCGGGCGCACCCAGCGCGGAGCGCGCCCGCCGGCTGGCTGACCGACATGCCGGCGCTCGTCGACATACCCGCATCGACCCCGCCCCCGCGCTTTCCGGGCGAAGGCCGGGATTCAAAGCCCGGTGCCCCTCTCAAACGGGTGCGCCGCCCGCAGCGTCGGGCCAGGCCCCTTTCGCCCTCCCGGCCCTTGTCCCTATCCGAACCGACCTGACCCCATGAGCATCGGCCTTTCCGTCAGCGGCCTCGAGGTCAAGGCACCTTCGGGCCGGACCCTTCTTGCGGTTCCCGATTTCGCGCTTGCGCCCGGCACCTGCCTGGGCGTGCGTGGTCCCTCGGGCGCCGGCAAATCGACATTTCTTTTCGCCCTTGCCGGTCTCGCGGAGAACGCCACGGGCTCGGTCGCCTGGGAGGCAACCGATCTGATGCCTCTTTCGGGCGAAGCGCGCGCCAAATTCCGCCGCCACCATGTGGGCATGGTGTTCCAGGATTTCCTCTTGTTCGAGGAGCTCTCCGCCGCCGCCAACGCCGCCCTGCCCGGTGCCTACGCGTCCCGAACCCGGCAGGCGGGCATTGCAAAAACCGCCCGATCGGTCCTGACCCGCCTTGGCATCACCCATGGCGCGCGCACGGTCGAAAGCTTTTCGGGCGGCGAACGCCAGCGCGTCGCCATCGCCCGCGCCCTTGCGGCAAACCCGGAAATCATCCTCGCCGATGAGCCCACCGCCAGTCTCGACCGCAAGACGGCCGACGCGCTGATAAACGATCTGGTCGCCCTCGCCCGCGACGAGGGCAAGACCCTGATCGCCGTCAGCCACGATCCGGCCGTCTATTCGCGCATGGATCGGGTGATCGAAATCATCGATGGCCGCATCGCGTCGGACGAGGGCAATCCATGAACCCCCTCGCCCCGCTTTTCCGCGCCATCGAGTGGATGCCGGTGCTCTGGCAGGACGTTACAGTCCTTCTCGTCCTGCTGCTGCCCGCCCTCATTGTGGGCGCCCTGGTCCTGATCGGCTTTCGCCCCTTCACCCTGGTGCGCGCCATGCTGTGGCGCTTTCGCTGGACCAATGTGCTCTTTGCCACCCTGATCGCCGTGTCCGTCGGCATCGGGGTGGGCCTGATCGCCCAGGAGCGCGGCCTGCGCCAGGGCACCGCGCAGGCCGCCGACCCGTTCGATCTGGTCGTCGCCGCACCGGGCAGCGAAATCACCATGCTGTTTGCAGCGGTCTATCTCCAGCCTTCCGACGTCCCCCTGCTCTCGGGCGAAATCTACGATACCGTCGCCACCGCGCCCGACGTATCGCTTGCCGCCCCCATCGCTTATGGCGACAGCTACAATGCCTTCCCCGTCGTGGGCTCGACCGCCCAGTTCGTCACTCACATGTCGGACACCCTTGCAGAGGGCGAAATGTTTGCCGCCCATACCGACGCTGTCATCGGCGCCCGTGTCGATCTTTCGGTCGGCGACAGCTTCTCGCCCGCCCATGGCGTTGGCGATGCCGCCGAGGACGACGCGCACGCCCATTTCGAGTACACCGTATCGGGCCGTATGGCGCCGACGGGTAGCCCGTGGGACCGTGCCATTATCGTGCCGGTCGAAGCGGTGTGGGAAATCCACGGCCTTGCCAATGGCCACGCCCCCGAAAATTCCGACCGGCTCGGCCCGCCCTTCGATCCCGATTATTTCCCCGGCACCCCGGCCATCCTGGTTTCCGCCGAACAGCTTTACGCCAATTACGCCCTGCGCGCCCAGTTCACCACATCGGAAACCATGGCCTTTTTCCCCGGCTCGGTTCTGGCCAGCCTGCACTCTCTGATGGGCGATGTGCGCCAGGTTATGAGCGTCATGGCGGTCGTGACGCAAATCCTCGTCACCGCCGGTGTCCTGACCGGCCTTGTCATCCTCACGCGCCTGTTCGCCCGCCGCCTTGCCCTCTTGCGCGCGCTTGGCGCTCCGGCCCGGTTCGTCTTTTCCGTCGTCTGGTCCTACGCGGCCACGTTGATCGTTGTCGGCGCCATTGGCGGCGTTGCCGTGGGCTATGCCGCTTCGGCGATCATTTCCCGCGTGGTGACCGAGCGCACCGATATTCTGGTCAATGCCACGCTGGGCTGGCCAGAATTCCATCTGGTGGCGGGCTTTGTCAGCCTCACGGTCATCCTGGCTCTCCTCCCCGCCTTCATCGCTCTGTCACGCCCCGTTGCTACCGATCTGCGCAGTTAAGATATAACATTTACACTGGAGCACGATCATGATCCGCGCTGTTCTGTTTTCCTTCGCCCTCATCGCAAGCCCGGCCTTCGCGCAGGAGGACCATGCCGACGAGCATCACGAAGAGCATGAGGACCACGACGAGCACGGCCATGAGGATGGCGAGCACGACGAACATGTCGCGCAAGCCAATGGCGTCCGTGCCATCCACGCCTGGGCCAACGCCACCGACGCCTCGGGTGCTCTTGTTTATGTCGATATCGAAAACACATCGGACGCGCTTGTGACCCTCGTGGGCGCGGAAACCGACATCGCCGCTTCAGCCGAAATCGTCGGGCTCGAAAACACCGGCGGCGAGCTGACCTTCACCGCCATTCCCGCCCTGCCGATCCCGGCCGGCGCCGATATGGTCTTTGCGCCCAACGGTCTCGCCATCGCGCTTTCCGGTCTCACCGCGCCGCTTGCCGAAGGCGAGCATTTCGATCTCGAACTGGAATTCGAGAGCTTCCATCTCGACCTCGAAGTCGAAATCGAATCCGCCACCGCCACCCAGCACAGCCACGCCGGCCACAATCACTGAGCGGCAGCCGGTCTGCCCGTTTCGGCGATCACCGGATTTTCAGCCTGGTGATCGCGTCCCCATCGAGGGTGAACGAAAACGTCAGCTTGACCGGACTGCCGGCGAATTGGCCCGCCACCGGACCCTTGAGGATCCAGATTCCCGCCTCTTCGTGCGCTGTTTCCGGGGTGAATATCGCGCGCACCGCGATGGTGGCACTCTCTATCCATGCCTCGATTTCCGCCCTGCCCTGCGGATGGTGCCCGTCGCCCGAATCGTCGACCACCGCATCCTCGGCGAAGGCGGCCGCCATGCCTTCGGCATCCAGCCTCTGGCCAGCGGCGATATAGGCGGCAATCGGGGCGGGCAAATCGAGGGGCATTTTCGTCTCCAGGTGGATCGGTGTTGCGGGAAACAGAAGATGGCTCTAGGCTGTGCTTATGACAAGTACAGACGAAAAAGTAGGGTACTTACCAAAAGGTGAGCGTCATACCTATTCCGCGCTCAGCGGCGCCCAAAGCGTTCAGAACACGCTTCGGATCGTCGAGGGCCGCTGGAAGCTGGTCATTCTGTTCCAGTTGTTCGGCGGCCAGTGCCGCCGCTTTTCCGAACTCGAGCGGGCCATTCCCGGCATTTCCCAGAAAATGCTCATTCAGCAGCTTCGGCGGCTCGAAGAGGACGGGGTCGTGGCCCGCATCGTCCATCATCAGGTTCCGCCCAAGGTCGAGTATCACCTGACCGAATGGGGCCAGGCGCTCTGCCCGGCACTCGACGCCCTACTTGTCTGGGCCGAAGCCGCACCCGAGGCCGTTCGCAATGCGCTGATATCGAGTGATCCAGCCTTGGCGCAAGAGGCTTGAAGTTCGCCCTGCGCGGTCCCCGGTTAACCCAGGCTGGGCGTGTGCAACGAAACAGCGGCCGGCCGTTTTCCCCTGCACACCGAACCTCACAAAAGGAGTTCGCGCCATGCAAGGCAAGAAAACCCACGAGCAGTTCAAAAGAAATCTCGAGCACAAATCCGACGTGCCCAAACCGGGCGAGGTCGACCACCATCCCGAGCAGTCCCACGGCCGGGCTCCGCGCGACAAGGATGCCCGCGAGAGCGAGTACGCCGTCAGCCGCCACGGCATGGATCAGGAAGATCGCCAGCACAATTCAGGCGGCGATTCCTGAGGCCAATCAACTCGCTGGACGTTTGGCGAGGGTCAGCCCAACGCCAAGCGCAATCATAGCGCCCCCCCGATCCCTGCCGCAGGCGGCGGATCAAGCCCGGATTGCGGGCGGCTCCGGTTCGTATGCCTCCGGCGGCGATGGCTACAAAGATATCGGCCAGTGTGTTGAGCGCAACCGATACGAAGCCGAGCACAAGGAATTGCAGGGCTATATTGCCCGAAGCCGGGTCGACGAACTGCGGAATGAAGGCGAGGAAGAACGCCGCCGTCTTGGGGTTAAGCGCCTCGACCACCACCCCTTCGCGAAACGCCCGCCGCGGACCGACCGGAGGTTCGGCCGGGGCACCCGATAATGCCTTGGCCGCATCTCGGCGCGCCGAAAGAATGGTTCGGACGCCGATCCACACCAGATAGGCCGCGCCGATCACCTTCAGTAGGGTGAACAATTGGGCGCTGGCCAGCACGATTGCAGACACTCCCAAAGCGCCAGCCAGAACATGAACCATGCCGCCCAGCCCCGTGCCGAAACTCGAAGCAATCCCCTCGGCGCGCCCGCCAGCCAGCGTGCGCGCCGCAACGTAAAACAGTCCGGGTCCGGGCGTAATCGCGAGCAAAACGCACGCACCGACATAAAGGGCAATCTGGGTCAAATCAGGCATTTCGGTCTTAATGCTCCATTCCACGATAACGAGGGGCCCCACGCCGACGAGCCGCCATTTACGCTAAAGGAAATTCGCGGGTGGCGTGATCTCCAGTTGCTGCCAATTTCAGGGAACCAGTTCGGAGCTATTTGAACGGCGCAAGGGGGGCCATTATTTCGGCCCTGGTGCTCGGATCGTCCCAATCCACCGCCCCCTGCCGCCGAAACACGATCTCCCCGCCGCCATCGACAACGAATGTGCTCGGATAGCCCAGTATCCCCAGCACGCTACCCACATTGCCCTCGATCTGCTGGTGGCTCTCCAGCCCCACCCCGAGATCGCCGAGATAATCGGTGATCCGCTCATACCCGGCGGTATCGACCGAAACCACCACCAGGTCCCCCGGCTCCAGCCCCTGCGCAAAGGCATCGAGTTGCGGCAATTCCTCAAGGCATGGCGCGCACCACGTCGCCCAGAAATGGATGATCGTCGGCCCGTCAACCAGATCGCCCAGCGCCGCCGTCTCCCCCGCCGCGTCGCGCACCGTGACCGCCGAAAGATCGACGCCCGTCTCCTGTCCCGCGGCAGGCCCCGGGACGACCAGCAAAGTTGCGGCAAGGCAGAAACCGGCGAGTCTCATGCTGCAGACTTGAATCCGAGACGCAGCCCCAGCGCATGGGCAATTTTTACAATCGTGGCAAAGCTGGGATTTCCATCCTCTGAAAGCGCTTTGTAGAGTCCCTCACGGCTCATTCCGGCATCGCGCGCCAGCTGGCTCATATTTCGGGCGCGGGCGATCGTTCCAAGCGCCTGCGCGATAAAGGCAGGGTCGTCGTCGCCTTCTTCCATCACCGCTTCGAGATAAGCGATGATGTCCTCATCACTCTTGAGATAATCTGCCGTATCGTAGCGGCTGAATGTTTCGTTGTTCATCGTTTCAATCCTTCCACTGCGCGGCAATTTCCCTGGCCCGGACGATATCGGCTTTCTGCGAAGACTTGTCGCCACCTGAAAGCAGAATGACAACGACCGGTCCTTTTTGCATGTAGTAAACGCGGAAGCCCGGACCATAATCGATCCGCATTTCGGAAATCCCGCCGCCGACGGGTTTGACGTCACCGGGATTCCCGTTCGCAAGCCGATCCAGCCTTGCCAGAATGCGCGCCATGGCCCGTCTGTCACGCAGATCATGCAGCCAATTGTCAAATACGGCACTCTTTATCAGCGCGATCATATGTTAACTGTAGTTATCACCTTGGAGTGTGTCAACCATGGTTGACAGAAGCAGCCGGCGTGCCAATGCGTCGCGACGCCCAAGTGACACACACGCCCATCGGCGCTATGTCGGGGACACGACGCGACCGAAGGCTTTGTCATGCACGAAATCATCCGCTCCATCCTCTCCTCGTCGGTCTATGACGTTGCGGTCGAGACCCCGCTCGAAAAGATGGGCCCGCTGTCCGACAAGCTCTCCCGCCCGGTGTTTCTCAAGCGCGAGGATCTCCAGCCGGTCTTTTCCTTCAAGCTGCGCGGCGCCTACAACAAGCTTGCCGCGCTCACCGATGCAGAGCGCGCAAAAGGCGTCATCTGCGCCTCGGCCGGCAATCACGCGCAGGGGCTCGCCTATTCGGCCACCCGCATGGGCACGCGCGCGGTCATCGTCATGCCCACCACCACGCCCTCGATCAAGGTCGAGGCGGTCAAACGCCTGGGCGGCGAAGTGGTGATAAAGGGCGACAGTTTCGACGATGCCCGCATCCACGCGCTGGCCCTGTGCGAAAAAGAAAACCTCACCTTCGTCCACCCTTATGACGATCCACAGGTCATCGCCGGTCAGGGGACCATCGGGGTGGAAATCCTGCGCCAGCACGGCGGCCCCATCGCCGCGATCTACCTGCCCATCGGCGGCGGCGGTCTTGCCGCCGGCGTCGCGGCCTACGCCAAATTCCTGCGCCCCGACATCAAACTGATCGGGGTCGAGCCCGAAGACGCCGCCTCGATGAAGGCCGCGCTGGCCGCCGGGCGCCCCGTGCCGCTCAACGAAGTGGGCATCTTTGCCGATGGTGTCGCGGTCAAACAGGCGGGCGCCCACACCTTCGAAATCCTCAAGGACACGCTCGACGACATCGTCACCGTCTCGACCGACGAAATCTGCGCCGCCATCAAGGATGTGTTCGAGCACACCCGCGCCATTGCCGAACCGGCGGGCGCGGTATCCCTTGCCGGCCTGCGCAAGCACGCCCCGACCCTTGAAGCCCGTTGCGCCGCCATCGCCATCTGCTCGGGCGCCAACATCAATTTCGACAGGCTGCGCCACGTCGCCGAACGGGCCGAACTGGGCGAGCGCGCCGAAGCGGTTCTGGCTGTCACGATCCCCGAAAAACCCGGCGCCTATCGCGCCTTCATCCGACTGATGGGTGCCCGCGCCATCACTGAATTCAACTACCGCATCGCGCCGGGCAATTCGGCCAATATTTTCGTCGGCATCGGATTGAAGCGCGGCGAGGCGGAAAAGGCCGAGATCATCGCCATGCTGCGCGAGCATGGCCACAAGGTGCTCGATCTGAGCGACAATGAAGTCGCCAAGCTCCACATCCGCTACATGGTCGGCGGTCGCGTCGAGGGGCTGGAAAACGAACTTCTCTACCGCTTCGAATTTCCCGAACGCCCCGGAGCGCTATTGCGATTCCTCGAGGGCCTGGCGCCCGACTGGAACATTTCCCTGTTCCACTACCGCAATCATGGCTCCGATTACGGCCGTGTCCTCACGGGCGTCCAGGTTCCCCCCGCCGAGCGCGAAGCCTTCGAGGCCTATCTCGATACGCTCGGCTATGCCCATTGGGACGAAAGCGAAACCCCCGCCTATACGATGTTCCTCGCCGCCAGTCCGCCCTCGACTTGACCGGCCCGGCAATCTGATCCACACCCACGGCAGGGCTTCCGCCCGGCGCCAACCACAGTCTCCCTATGTCCCTGACGTCACCATCACCCCCCTTGCGCGAACTCACCGGCCGCCAGCGAAGCTGGATCGGCGGCGGGTATCTGGCAATGTTTTCCTCGCTTGCCGGGCAGACCCTGTTCATTGCCCTTTTCGGCGCCGCCATCCGCGCGGAATTTTCCCTGACATCGGGCCAGTACGGGCTGATTTACACCGCGGCGACGCTGTGCTCGGCCATTGTCCTGATGTGGGCGGGCGGGCTGGCCGACAGGGTTCCGGCGGCCCATCTGGCTGCGGGCTCGGCCATCGGCGCCGCCATGATGTGCATCCTGATGAGCGTGGCGCCCAACGTGGCAATACTGGGGATCGCATTGTTCGGGCTGCGGTTTTTCGGGCAGGGCATGCTCACCCACAGTGCCGCCACCGCGCTCAGCCGGTGGTTCAACAGGTTTCGTGGCCGCGCGCTGGCCATTGCACAGCTGGGCCTGAACACGGGCGAGGCGGTTCTGCCGGTCCTTGTGGCGTTCGGGATCGCGGCGATCGGCTGGCGTCAGGTCTGGCTGGTCGCGGCCGCGGCACTGATCGTCGTGCTTGCACCGGTCATCGCCTATCTGTTCTCGAGCCCCCCGGACGGAAAACGCGCGCGGGCAGCCGGTGAAATCAATCCCGATCCCGCCGAAACCCACGCCACGGGAGACCAGTGGACCCGGCGTAAGGTGCTCGCCGACCCCCTGTTCTGGCCGGTCCTGATCGGGCTTTTGGCCATGCCGGCGATTTCCACCGCGATCTTTTTTCACCAGTCGGTTCTGGTTGCCGAAAAGGGCTGGGGCCTTTTGACCTTCGCCGCCTTCTTCCCGGTCATGTCGGTCGCCTCGGTGATATCCTCGATTGCCGGAGGCTGGCTCGTCGACAGGTTTGGCGCCTACCGGCTGCTGCCCCTTCTGCTGGTCCCGGCGAGCATGGCCTATATCGTCATCGCCACAACATCGGCCTTCTGGGCCATCCCGGCGTTCTTCCTGCTCTCGGGGCTGACCAATGGCGCGAATGGAACGGTGATGAACGCCATGTGGGCCGAACTCTATGGCACGCGTCATCTGGGGGCGGTGCGCGCCATTGCGACATCGGCAATGGTCCTGTCCTCCGCCGTCGGACCCGGGATCGTGGGCTTTTTCGTCGATGCCGGCGTTTCAATCGGCCAGCAGGCGCCCTTCTTTTCGGCCTATTGTCTGGGCGCTTCCCTGGTTTTCTTCATTTTGCAGAGCCAATTGGGTCGCCGCCGCGCTTCATTTATCGTTTGAAGGACCGGCCCCGGCGCAGCACCGTCCCGGACGGGGCCTGCGCCCCGCCCGGTCCGTGATGGGCTCACCGCATAAGACCCGGCAAAAAGGTCACGATCTGCGGGAAGATCACCATCAGAATGGTAATCCCCATCGTAATCGCCACAAACGGCCAGATATCGACCTTGAACACCGAAATCTTGGCGATGTCGGCGGCGATGAACAATTGCAGCCCCACCGGTGGAGTAATCGTCCCCACCATGATGGTGATGATGACGATCATGGCGAACTGGAGCTGATCGATCCCGAAACCTGCCACGAGCGGCATGAAAATCGGCACGAAGATCAGCATGGCCGCCGTGCCTTCCACAAACAGCCCGATCACCAGAAACAGCCCGATGACGATCACCATGAACACCAGCGGATCGTCGGTCACCGCCCGCAGCCAGTCCTGCATCAAAAAGCCGAACCCCGAAGTGGTCAGCGCAAAGCCGAACACCGAGCCCGCCGCGATGATGAACACCGGCACCGCCGTTGCCTCGACCGTTTCGGCAAGGATGGGCAGCATGTCTTTGGGTTTGAGTTCGCGATAGACCACGAAACCCAGAAACAGGGCATAGGCGCACGCGATCACCCCGGCTTCTGTCGGAGTGGTGGCGCCGCTGAAGATTCCGCCCAGGATCAGCACCGGCGCCAGAAGCGCCGGGATCGCCGAAACCACCGGCCAGATACGCTTGGTCCAGGGCGTATAGTCGTCGCGCGGATAGCCCCGGCGCACCGCCAGAAACCACACCACCAGCATCATGCCGATGCCCACGATCAGCCCCGGCACGATCCCGGCCAGAAACAGGGCCCCGACCGAGATATTGGTCACCGACCCGTAGATCACCATGGTGATCGAGGGCGGGATGATCGCCCCGATGGTGGCCGAGGCCGAATTGACGCCGGCGGCAAAGCCCTTGTCATAGCCCTGCCGCTCCATATGCGGGATCAGGATGCGCCCCTGCGAAGCCGCGTCGGCGGTTGCCGAACCCGACATGCCGGCAAAAAAGATCGAGGCCAGCACGTCCACCTGTGCCGTCCCGCCCGGCAGATGCCCCACGAATACCTTGGCAACACCCAACAGCCGGTCGGTCAGCCCGCCCCGGTTCATGATGACGGCGGCGAAGATGAAAAACGGCACCGCCAGCAGCGTATAGGAGTTGACCGAGCCCAGCATGCGTTCGGCGACGATAGTGATGGGCAGCCCGCCCACAAACAGCGAGAGAACCCCCGATACCAGCATTGCCGCGGCCACCGAGGTGCCGGTGAGCAGCAACACGACAAAGGAAGCCAGAAGCACTGCGAGTTCCATCACAGCACCTCCATCTGGGTCGTCTCGGCCTTGGTGTGGCGGGTCATCAGCCCACGCACCACATAGACCAGCGCGATCAGCCCTCCCACCGGAACGGCGAGATAGAAAACGACGCGGGGCACGCCCTGCACCGTATAAAATGTCGTCGTACGATACTGCCAGGCCACCAGCACGCCCGAATAGAGCATCATGACCATGGCCGCCAGCTCGACAAGTCGCCGGAATTTATCGAACACGCTCCATGGCCGCTCGGGCAACAATCCGACCAGCGCATCGAGACGGATATGGGAATCGCGTGAAAAGGCCACGGCGATGCCCAGAAAGGTAATCCAGACAAAAAGGTAGCGGCTGACTTCCTCGGCCCAGGCCTGGGGATTGCCGAAAAAGTAACGCAGGACAACCTGTATGAAGGTCAGAAGGACGATGGCTGCGACCAGCGCCGACCCGACCGCAAGGAGCAGCCGCACGGGGCGGCTGTCCTTTTTGTCGGAGACCGGCTCGGTCATTGGGCCGCCAGAAGGTCGAGCAGTTCGGCCGCCCCGTCACCACGGGCCCGGATTTCCTCGATCAGGGGGGCCATCGCATCGCGGAATTCCTGCGGATCGGCGGGATCGGCCACCGTCACGCCCGCTTCGGTCAGCCGGTCATAGGCCGCTTCTTCGGCCGGGATCGACACGTCTTGGTCGAGCCACAATGTCGTCTGCAATCCCGCTTCCTTCATGAGCGCCTGATCGTCTTCCGACAGCGCCTCGAATTTCTGCTTGTTCATGGCAAACAGCATGGCGCCGAACATGTGCCCGGTCTTGAGCAGGGAACCAGTCACTTCCTCGAAATGCATGTCGAGCGCCGTGGCGGGCGGAGAATCGAGCCCTTCGGCAACCCCGGTCTGCATTGCTGTATAAACCTCGCCCCAGGTCACCGGCGTGGGCCGGGCGCCCATCAACTCGAACATGCGGATAAAGACGTAGCTCTCGGGCGAACGGATGGTCATGCCGTCCATTTCGGCCATGGAGGTCGGCGGCGTATCGGCGGTAAACAGCAGATCGCGGAACCCGAGCCCGAAATAGCCGAGCACTTCGGTGTTGCTCGCTTCACGCAGGCCATCGGTCAGCCTTTGGCCGAATTCGCCGGCAAAGGCGTCCATGGCGTGTTCCCAGTCGCGGAACACGAAGGGCAGCGAGGTTATCGACATCGGCGCATAGGCGGAATCGATGATACCGGTCGAAGTAATGGAAATATCGACCGCCCCCTGGTTGACCAGATCGTAGGCCTCGCGTTCCTGGCCAAGCTGTGCGGCGGGGAAAACCCGGATGGTGATCCGTCCGTCACTCATCTCCCCCACCAGTTCGGCAAAATGATTGGCCGCGAGATCGGCGGCGCCCCCAACGGCGTGGTGATGACCCAGCCGGAAGGTCTGGGCATTGGCCAGACCCGGCATCATGGCAGCAACCACAAGCGCGGCAGTGCCCAACAAGCGCGATAGACCCATGATATTCTCTCCTTTGATTTTGTTCTGATGTCCCATTCAAAAAGAGCCACGGCCCCTCAGCCGCAGCTCTTTGAAATTCAGTAGGTGATCGTCTGGCCGATCACGGGAAGCTCCCGTGGTGCCAGGCCGAGTGTGAGGAGCCTGAAGCCGGTATCGGTCACCACCAGAAGGTCTTCGGTGTGATACATCGCTCCATCCTCGTCGCGGGTGCCGGGCTCGATGTTGATGACCATGCCCGGCTTGAGCGGCGTCTTGTCGCCCGGTCGCAGCATCGGGGTTTCGTGCAATTCCACCCCGAAGCTATGCCCGATATGGGGCATGTGGAAAGGGATGCCGTGCTTGTCGAACTCGGCAACGCACAGGTGAAACAGATCTTCGGCCAGAACGCCGGGTTTTACCGCTTCGATTGTCGCCTTCTGGGCATCGCACAATGCGGCATAGGTCTGTTTCTGCATGTCGGAGGGTGAGCCGGCCGAATAGGTGCGGGCGAAATCGCTCGCATAGGCGCCATACGTGCCGCCCACGTCGAACCGGATCGTTTCGCCTTCCTGGGGGAATTTGTCGATCTCGGCGATGTGGTGCGGCTCGGCGGTGCGTTCCCCGCTCGAAAAGCACATGAACAGCGTGCCGTCGGCGCCGCCCTGGATGATGTTGGTGGCGATCCTGTCGGCCATCTGGCGCTCGGAATCCCCGAGCTTTGCCGCGGCCATGGCATCGAGCACGGCCTGGTGGGTCTGCTTTGTGGTCTTTTCGAGCAGGTCCACTTCCATGTCGGTCTTGATGGCGCGGACGGCGGCGATCTCTTCTGTGGTGTTGACCAGCGTCAGCTCAGGCAATGCCGCCATCAGCCGCGCATGTGAGCTGGCGGGCAGATAGTCGAGGTCCATGCCAAGCCGCCCCTTGCCCAGGCCGGCGCCCTTGAGCGCCTCGATCAGCATGTCGATGGGATTGTCGGCAAATTCGATATAGGTGCGCAGGTCGGTGATCCAGCTTTCCGACCGGGTGGTTCCCTCCTCGATCTTGCAGATCACGGCGAAGGGGTCGGCGTTGACCGGCAGCACGGCGAAGGCCTGGCGCGGTCGGATCTGCTTGACGGTCAGCACATAGGCGCCGGTCACGTAGGTGAAATTTTCCGGGCTCATGGCAATCAGGGCATCAAGGCCATGTGCCTTTGCCAACTGCATCAAACCATCCCGGTTGGGTACAAACTTCATAGTCACTTTTCCTCGCTTTGCGACCCGAAGGCCGTGTACCTCCTTACGCTTGCATCATTCTAAATACATTTCAACGGTAATTTGCATTCAATAAGTGCCCAATATAGGTGCATAATGCTTATTGATTGCGCACCAAAAACAAACATTGTATGGCAGCGCAAACCACAAAAAATCTGCTAGAGGAGATGGTAAGTGTTAATCAGCCTGGAGGGTGTGATGTCTCCGAAGTCCGATCTGGACACCGATGCCGTGATCATGGAAAATTCCCAGCTCATGACCCAGTTCGAGCAGGCGCTCAGCGTCTCCAAGAACGCTTTCGAGCAGTGGGTCGTGCGCTGCGGCGCTGCGGCGGGGATGAAGGGCTATTCGGCTCTCGAACTGCTTGTATTGCACAAGGTATCGGGCAAGGAGCGTCCCAAGCGGATCGCCGACATCTGCTTTTCGATCAAGATCGAGGACACGCACCTCGTGTCCTACGCCCTGCGCAAGCTGGCCAAGGCCGGCTACGTCCAGAGCCGCAAGCAGGGCAAGGAAACCTTCTATTCGGCCACGCCGGCGGGCGGCGAGGTGATCGATCGCTACAAGGCCGTGCGGCGCAAATATCTCATCCGCTCGCTCTCGATGCTGTCCTCGAGCGAGGTCGATCTCGAACATCTCGCCTCGATCCTGCATGCACTTTCGGGCATTTACGAACAGGCCGCCCGCAACGTCGAGTATTCGCTTTAGCGTTTCAGCACAAAAAAGCCCCGCCGGAATTGCCGGCGAGGCTTTGTCGCTAGAGCGTGTCCAGCAAAAGTGGAAACGGTTTTGCGGTTCGGACACGCGATAAAACAAGGGTTTAGAGCAAAGGATTTGAGTCAATCAAATCCTGAACGGCTCTAGACATGGTTCGCGATCAGCCCTCGGCGATCAGCCGCCGGATCTTGCCCAGCGCCGCATCGGGGTTTTCCTGATAGGCGATGGTGCCGAACAATTGCCCGGCACTGTCGATCAGGAACACGGACGCCGTGTGGTTGACGTTGTACCCGCCGCCCTCGAGCGGCGCCTTTTCGGCAAACACGCCCCAGGCATCGATGATCTTGTCGACTTCCGCGGGCTCGCCGGTGATCCCGGTGATCCGCTCGGAGACCCAGCCCACATATTCGCCCAGCACCTCAGGCGTGTCGCGTTCGGGATCGACCGAGACGAAAAAACCGTTCACCGCATCGGCGTCGTCGCCCAGTTCGGCGTACCAGTGCTGCATGTCGGCGAGCGTGGTCGGGCACACATCGGGGCAATGGGTGAACCCGAAAAACACCATCGAGGGCTTTCCGGTAAACACCGTCTGGTCCACCGGCGACCCGGTATGGTCGACAAGCTGGTAGTCGCCGGCTCCGTATTGGCCTTCGGGCGCCGCCGCCAGCTGGGTGGAGGGGCCGGGACGCATCTGGGTCGAATACCACAGAACCCCCGCCCCGGCGGCCGCAACCACGACAAGGGTCCAGAGCACGATCCGCACTGTGTGAAGCATCGAATTGGCCATCGGATCAGTGCCCCTCATGGCTGGACATATCCATGCCCGATGCCCCGAAGGCCTGCACCGCCAGGTCGATCTCGACCGCCCCGGCCCTCTCGAACACCAGCGTCACCGGCACGCTCTCGCCTTGAACGAAGGGCTGGGAAATGTTCATGAACATCATGTGCAGCCCGCCCGGGGCCAGCGTCACCGTCTCACCGGCCGGAATCTCCAGCCCCTCGGGCAAGTGCCGCATGTCCATCACGTCATTGACCACCGCCATCTCGTGGATCTGCACATCGGGCGAAAACGACGATTGCGCCGAGACCAGCCGGTCGGCCTCGTCCCCCGTGTTGGGGATCGTCACATAGCCCCCGCCAACCGGCGCGTTGGGCAGCGTGGCGCGGGTAAAGGCGCCGGACAGTTCCAGATCGCCAACCGTGATGGTGTCGCCGCCATGGTGTCCGTGATCGGCCGGTGCGTCGCCCAGGCTCACCGCCGGCTCCCATCCCAGCACGACATCGCCACACATCTGCTCGACGGCAAACAGAATATCGGTCTCGGGCAGATCGTCCGCGAATGTGCCGGTAAAGGCGAAGGTCTCGTGCCCGTCATCGGGCACCGCGCCGCCCGACCAGACGATCTGGCTGCCTTCGCCATCGTTGCCCGGCGTTTCCAGCGTCCAGCCGTCCTTGGCCTCGGCGCTCACATCGGTAAAGCCGTGAGGCAGCGTGACGCGAATTGTATCGGTTGGTGCGCCGTCGCAGCCATGGGGCAGAACCAGCACACCCCGGAACTGTTCACCGGGCGCCGATTGCGCGGTCTCGAAACTCATATGCGCCATGGCGGGCGATGCGATGGCAAGTGCGGAAGCGGCGGCAAGCGCCGCGCGGGAAGCGATGCGGATCATGAGTGATCTCCAGCATAATAGAGGACTGAACGGTATTTTTGGGTTCAGGCCAGAGCCGGCGGCGCCCGCGACTTGTGGATCGAGAACGGGTGCTGTTCGACCACCAGATCGTCGGCAAGCGTAAATCGGGCCCGCGTAAACCGGGCATAGGCAGGCTCGGACACACAGGGCACCGGCGGCAGATCGGCGATACCGGCCCGGCAGGCATGGCATGGCGCGTGGCCGCTGCCGTCTTCGTCGGGCGCTCCGCCACAGAACGAAAGATCGGCCACCGAGACTGAAAAACCGTCATCGGGCACATCGAGAACAATGGGCTGATGGGCGAACGAGAGAAACACCACCGCCAGCACGGCCAGCGCCTTGATGATTTCTGTGCCAATGTCGCGTGCAAGGCCCATGCCCACGCTTTCCCGCCATTCCGATCCCAGCGCTTTTACAGCAAAGGCACAAAAAGCCAATGCGGCTTTTTGTGCCCGCATCCCTGCGCTTGCGCGCTCAACGGCGCGACCAATTTAGTCATACTTTTTGACCTATTTTTGGCCTTTCCAATCGCTTTCCTCCTCCGTCTTCGGCGGCCCATGCCGGCCGCTATGGGCAAAATGTAACCGATAACAGGCCGCAATTCCGGGCTTTAATGTTCCCGGGTGCACAAGTTTTTCGGGCTTTACATATAGTAATACTATATGCAATCTTCCTTTCCGCGGCACGGCCAGGGGGAGGCTCTGGTCGGCGCCATCAGGAGGAAAAATTCATGAAATTGTTCAAGCAGCTTGCGCTCGGCGTGAGCACATTTGCCCTACTGGGGTCCGCCGCCATGGCGCAGGAAGGCCTTGAAGGCATGACCATCGGCTTCTCGCAGATCGGCTCGGAATCGGGCTGGCGCGCCGCCGAAACCTCGGTCACCCGCCAGCAGGCCGAGGAATGGGGCGTCAACCTGCAGTTCTCGGACGCCCAGCAGCGCCAGGAAAACCAGATTCGCGCCATCCGCTCGTTCGTCGCGCAGGGCGTCGATGCCATCCTGCTCGCCCCCGTGGTCGCCACCGGCTGGGAAGAGGTTCTGAGCGAGGCCAAAGACGCCGACATTCCCGTGGTGCTGCTCGACCGCGGCATCGAGGCGCCCGAAGATCTCTATCTCACCTCCGTCGCATCCGATCAGGTCCTTGAAGGCCGCGTCGCGGGCGAGTGGCTGGCCGAAACGGTCGGTGACGAAGACTGCCGCGTCGTCGAACTTCAGGGCACCGTGGGCTCCTCGCCCGCCATCAACCGCAAGCAGGGCTTTGAAGAAGCCATCGCCGAACACGACAATATCGAGATCGTGCGCTCCCAGACCGGCGATTTCACCCGCGCCCTGGGCAAGCAGGTGATGGAAGGCTTTTTGCGCGCCGAAAACGGCGGCCAGGACATCTGCGCCCTTTACGCCCACAATGACGATATGGCCGTGGGCGCCATCCAGGCCATCAGCGAAGCGGGCCTGAACCCGGGCGAAGACATTCTGGTGGTCTCGATCGACGCCGTCCCCGATATCTTCACCGCCATTGCGGCGGGCGATGCCAATGCCACGGTGGAACTCACCCCCAACATGGCCGGTCCCGCTTTCGAGGCGCTGGCCGCCTATCTCAACGATGGTGTCGAACCCGAAAAGTTCATCATCACCGAGTCCAAGCTCTATACGGCCGAGGACGATCCTGAAGGCGAAGCCGAACGCCGCCGCGATCTGGGGTATTGATCCCAAGCGGGGGAGCCCTTCGCTCCCCCGCCCACACCTCGCCCGAGGCGAAACAGAGGTCCGATGAGGAGCGCGGCGCCCGCTCTTACGGCCAATGTCCAAATACGAGACCCTTATGCCCCAACCCGCCCCCATCCTCGCCGCCTCGGGAATTGCGAAATCCTTCCTTTCCCACAAGGTCCTCGACGATGTCGGCATCGAACTGGTCCCCGGCGAGGTTCATGCCCTGCTCGGCGAGAACGGCGCGGGCAAATCGACCCTGATCAAGATCCTCACCGGCGCCTACACCCATGACGCCGGCACCATCACGCTCGATGGCGCCCCCATTCATCCGCGCGATACCCGCCACGCGCAGGAAATGGGCATCGGCACGGTCTATCAGGAGGTCAATCTCCTCCCCAATATGAGCGTCGCCGACAATCTCTATATCGGCCGCCAGCCCATGAAATGGGGACTGCTCGACACAAAAAAGATGCAGCGCGACGCCCGCGCCCTCCTCTCCCGCTACGATCTGAAAATCGATCCCGGCGCCCAGCTCGACAGCTTTTCGGTCGCCGTCCAGCAGATCGTCGCCATCGCCCGCGCGGTCGATATTTCGGGCAAGGTTCTGATCCTTGACGAACCCACCGCCAGCCTTGACCAGCACGAGGTCGAAATCCTGTTCGAGATCGTCCGGCAGCTCAAATCCCAGGGCATGGCGATCGTTTTCATCACCCACTTCCTCGATCAGGTCTATGACATCGCCGACCGTGTCACCGTGCTGCGCAATGGCCGCCACGTCGGTTCGCGCCCCATCGAGGGGCTGGGCCGCATGGACCTTGTCACCATGATGCTGGGCGAGGCGCTCGAACACGAAGACGCCATGCGCATCGGGGTCACCCGCCAGCCCGGCGAACTTTACGCCTCGTTCAAGAACTATTCGCTCACCGGCAAGGCCGCCCCGTTCGATCTCGATCTGCACAGGGGCGAAATCGTTGGCGTTGCGGGCCTCCTCGGGTCGGGCCGTACGGAAATGGCGCGCCTGCTGTTCGGCATCGACAGACCCGATACCGGCCAATTGACCGTCGCGGGCCAGCCCGCCACGCTGCGCGAACCGCGCGACGCCATTGCGCTCGCCTTCGCCTTCGCGCCGGAGGATCGCAAGCTCGACGGCATCGTGGGCGATCTCACCGTGCGCGAAAACATCATGCTGGCGCTCCAGGCCCATCGCGGCTGGACCAGGCCCATGAGCCGCACCGAACAGGCCGAGTTGGCCGATCGCTACATCAAGGCGCTCGATATCCGCTGCACCGGCCCCGAACAGCCGGTCAAATTCCTTTCGGGCGGCAATCAGCAAAAGGTGGTCCTCGCCCGCTGGCTGGCGACAAATCCCAAGCTCCTGATCCTGGACGAACCCACCCGCGGCATCGACGTCGGCGCCCACGCCTAAATCATCAAGATGATCAACAGGCTGTGCGATGACGGCATGAGCCTGTTCGTCATTTCCTCCGAGCTCGACGAAATCACCGCCTATTCCTCCCGCGTTCTCGTCCTGCGCGAGCGCGCCATAGCCGGGGAGCTGACGGGCGAGGCAATCAACACCAAGGCGATCATGGAAATGATCGCCAGCGAGCCCGAGGCAAGGCCCCAATGACCCGCTCGATCTTTTCGGTCGTCAAACCGCAATTTGTTGCGCTGATCGCCATTCTGCTCATCAACTGGATCCTGTTTCCCGGGTTCTTCAACCTCTTCATCCGCGATGGCCGGGTCTATGGCTCGCTGATCGACGTGCTCAATCGCGGCGCCCCGGTCGCCATTCTCGCCATCGGCATGACCGCCGTCATCGCCACGCGCGGGGTCGATCTCTCGGTCGGGGCGGTGATGGCCATTGCCGGCGCGGTCGCCGCCACAATGGTGCAGGGCGATGGCAACGCGCTCATTGTCGTGGTTGGCGCCGCGCTCGGCGTCGGCCTTCTGTGCGGGCTGTGGAACGGCGCCCTTGTCGCCGTGCTCGGCCTGCAGCCGATCATCGCCACTTTGATCCTCATGGTAGCCGGGCGCGGCATCGCCCAAACCATCACCGAAGGTTTCATCGTCACCTTCAACGATCCGGGCCTGATCTTTTTAGGCTCGGGCTCCATCCTCGGGCTGCCGACCCCCATCATCATCATGTTGGTCCTTGCCCTCATCACCACACTGGTCATGCGCCTGACCGCTTTGGGCCTGTTCATCGAATCGGTCGGCATCAACCGTTCGGCCTCGTCCTATGCGGGCCTGCGCGCCCGTTCGCTGCTCATTGGGGTTTATGCCTTCGCCGGCTTCTGCGCGGCCATTTCCGGCATCATCGCCGCCGCCGACATTCGCGGCGCGGATGCCAACAATGTGGGGCTCTGGCTCGAACTCGATGCCATTCTCGCTGTGGTCATCGGCGGCACATCGCTGATGGGTGGGCGGTTTTCCATTCCCATGTCGGTGATCGGCGCGCTGATCATTCAGGCCATGAACACCGGCATTCTGGTCTCGGGCTTCCCGCCCGAATTCAACCTTCTGGTCAAGGCCGCGCTCATCATCATCATCCTGATCGTCCAATCGCCGCTGGCCGGCCGCCTCTGGCACTTCGCCACCCGCTCCCGCACCAAACGCCCTGAGGTCAGCTCGAGATGAACCCACGCTACTGGCCGCTGATCGCCACCATCACCATTTTCGTCCTCGCCTATGGGCTGGCCGTCATGCAGTTCCCGGCGCTGTTTTCCACGCGCGTTCTGGGCAATCTCCTGACCGACAACGCCTTTCTCGGCGTCGCTGCGGTCGGCATGACCTTCGTCATTTTGTCGGGCGGCATCGATCTGTCGGTGGGCTCGGTCATCGCCTTTTCCTCGGTGCTGATCGCGGTGCTGGTCACCCAGCTCGGCATCCACCCCCTGCCCGCCTTCGCCATAACGCTCTTGGCCACCACCCTGTTCGGCGCGTCGATGGGCGCCATGATCCATTATCTGGAAGTCCCGCCCTTCATCGTCACCCTGGCCGGCATGTTCCTGGCGCGCGGGCTGACGTTCCTGCTCACCCAGGATTCGATCTCGGTCAGCCATGATTTCTACACCTGGGTGCGCCAGTTCTATTACGTCATGCCCGGCGGCGGGCGCCTCACCTTCAATGGCGGGCTGATGCTTTTGGTCTTTGCCATCGGCATCGTGGTCTGCCACCGCACCCGGTTCGGCGCTTACGTCTACGCTCTGGGCGGCAATGCCCAGTCCGCCGCCCTGCTCGGTGTTCCCGTGGCCCGCACAACCATTGGCATCTATGCCGTTTCGAGCTTTCTCGCCGGGCTCTCTGGCGTGGTCTATTCGCTCTACACGTCCTCGGGCTACCCGCTGGCCGCCGTCGGTGTCGAACTCGATACCATCGCCGCCGTGGTCATCGGCGGCACGCTGCTCTCGGGCGGGTTCGGGTTCATGCTCGGCTCGCTCGTCGGCGTCTTCATCCAGGGGATGATCCAGACCTACATCGTTTTCGACGGGACGCTCTCGAGCTGGTGGACCAAGATCGTCATCGGCGGATTGCTGTTCGGCTTTATCGTCCTCCAGCGCGTCATCATCGCCGCCTCCAAACGCGACTGGCGCAAAAAGAAGGTGGAGGCCGTTCGGGCCTGAATTGAAATGCCTACCCCCGCACCACATCCTGCCATTCGGGGTGGCGTTCGATCTGTGCCTTGGCGAACGGGCACAGCGGGATGATCTTGACCCCCTCGGCGCGCGCGTCCTCGATGCCGCGCAGCACCAGCGCCTCGCCCACCCCGCGTCCCCGCAGGGCATCGGGCACGCCGGTATGGTCGATGATCCGCTGGCGCGTGCCCACCATGGTATAGGTCATCTCCGCTTCATGCCCGTCGATGCGGACCACATAGCGCCCCTTGCCCTCACCATCCTCGCGCTCGATGGAAAAGTCGCTCATTTGAAAGTCCTTTCAGATCGCCCGGATGGGCATCGGAAAACAAGGCGGGATAATCGATCCCCCAGGATCTGGCGATGAAGATGCAGAGCCGCGGTCATCGGGTGCACTCTTTTCGATTTCAGGAGCCGATTTTGCGCAGGTTGCAAAGGCGAGGGCAAGTCCACGGCCCGGCGCCGGCCTTGTGGAAAACCCGCCGCCGAATGTGTATCGGGCGCCATGATTTCCCCAGCCCGGAGCCCCCCGGATCGATAATTGAAGACTCCTGCGACAATTTGCGCTTAACTTGTCGTTAAGGGGTCAAAATGGGTATGCCGGGCTGTTGCGGATAATAGAAAACCAGATGGCGCCCTGTTGCGGCGCGAAGCCCCCTTCATCCGATCCGTACTTGTGCTGGCGAGTTGAGGGGAAAATGGATGTCGGACATCTATATAGTGGGCTTCGACGGGACCGAAGCTTCGGGGCGCGCCGCTGATCTTGCGGCCGATCTCGCCAAGACCTCGGGGGCCACGCTGCATCTTGTGCTGGTGCTCGAATGGTCACCTTACAGTTTCCTGAGCCAGGAAGAATTGGCCGAGCGTCACAAGCGGCGTGAGGAGGAACTGGTTCGCGCCGCCAAGGTCGTCGAGCCCATTGCCGCAAAATACCGCGCCATGAGCATCACCACCACCCATGAGGTGCGCTACGGCCATGCCGGTGAAATCATATCGGACATCGCCACATCCTCGGGGGCAAAGCAGATCTTTGTCGGCCGCCAGGGCTCGCGAAAACTCACCGACCGCCTTTTGGGCGGGTTGACCATGGCGCTCGTCCAGATCGCCACGGTGCCGGTCACCGTGGTTCCGTAAGCGGGACACCCAAGGCAAAACCAGACTTCGCCCGCGGCCGACGGCAAAACGGCCCGGAGTGAGCGTTCAAGGGGACATTGAAATGAGAAAACTGCTTTTGGCACTGGCGCTGCTGCTGCCGCTGTTCGCCCTCCCCGCCTTCGGGCAGGAAGCGGCCGGGGAGGCCGCTGAAACCGCCGTCGAGGCTCAGGAAACCATCGAGGAAACCACCCGCACTGTCGACATGATGGTCAACGACGCCATTTCGCCGATCTCCAACGCGGTCGTCAGCGTCATCTTCTATTCCGTGCCCATCGCCGGGGTCGACTTCCCCCTCATCGTGGGTTGGCTGGTCGTCGCTGCGACCATCTTCACGGTCTATTTCGGCTTCATCCAGTTCAGGGTGTTCGGTCACGCCATCGCACTTGTGCGCGGCGATTATTCCGATCCCAAGGATGCCGGCGAGGTCTCCCACTTCCAGGCGCTCGCCACCGCGCTGTCGGGAACGGTGGGGCTGGGCAACATCGCCGGGGTCGGCGTTGCCATCGCGGTCGGGGGGCCGGGCGCCACCTTCTGGATGATTCTGGCCGGTCTTCTGGGCATGGCGTCCAAGTTCACCGAGTGCACATTGGGCGTCAAATACCGCAACGAGCTGCCCGACGGGCGCGTCTCGGGCGGTCCGATGTACTATCTGTCCAAGGGCCTGGCCGAGCGCGGCATGGCCGGGCTGGGCAAGTTCTTCGCCATCTTCTTTGCCATCTGCTGCATCGGCGGGGCGCTGGGCGGGGGCAACATGTTCCAGTCCAACCAGTCCTTCCAGCAGCTCGTCAACATCACCGGCGGCAACGATGTCAGCCCGCTCGCCGGCTTTGGCTGGCTGTTCGGCATCATCATGGCGCTGATCGTCGGCGCCGTGATCATCGGCGGCATCAAGTCGATCGCCAAGGTCACAGAAAAGATCGTGCCTCTCATGGGCGTTCTCTATGTGGGCACGGCGCTGGTCATCATCCTGATGAACATCGGTTCCATCGGCTGGGCCTTCTCCCAGATCATCGGCGGGGCGTTCTCGCCCGAAGGCGTTGCGGGCGGGGCGATCGGCGCGCTGATCCAGGGGTTCCGCCGGGCGGCGTTCTCCAATGAAGCCGGCATCGGCTCGGCGGCCATCGCCCACTCGGCGGTGCGCACCAAGGAGCCGGCAACCGAAGGCATCGTCTCGCTACTCGAGCCGTTCATCGATACGGTGGTGATCTGCACGATGACCGCGCTGGTCATCATCTTCACCGGCGCACTGAGCACCGGGCTTACGGGCGTGGAGCTGACATCGGCCGCTTTCGGTGCGCAGTTCAGCTTCTTTCCCTATCTGCTGGCTCTGGCCGTGCTGTTGTTCGCCTTCTCGACAATGCTCAGCTGGTCCTATTACGGGCTCAAATCGTGGACCTATCTGTTCGGCGAGGGCAAGACGAAGGAAAATGTCTTCAAGATCATCTTCTGCGTCTTCGTGGTGATCGGCGCCTCGATGAGCCTTGGCCCGGTCATCGATTTCTCGGATTCGATGATCTTTGCCATGGCCCTGCCCAACATCATCGGGCTCTACCTCTTGATGCCGGTCGTCAAGCGCGAGGTGAACCAGTACTTCGCCAAGATCAAATCGGGCGAGATCAGGAAGGTAAAGGGGCACTGAGCGAGAAAACGCTGGCCTCATAAGAGGGTTGCGAGGGGCGGGACAACACCCGCCCCTTTGCCATTGCATCAGCGCTCCTTGTAACGGCAGCGTCCGATCACCATATATTACAATACGCTGTGCCGCTCATCGGAGCGCAATTCTGTCCGGCGTTGTCTCTTTGCGATCAGAAATAGATTTGATTGGTTTTCCTGAGACAGGAAACGCAATCGTTGTGCTCCAGGGTTTCGACAGCTGGGGGCGGCGATCTGTAGAGGTACGCCTGATGATCGCCTATTTTGTGCTGGTTCACCGTTATCCCGCGCAGTTCAAACGTCTCTTCAAGGCGATTTACCTGCCTGGCAATCAATATGTCATTCACGTGGACAAGAGTTCGGGGCCTGAGTTGGCAGAGGACATCGCAGCGTTCCTCAAGCCCTATCAGGACGTGGAACTGCTCGAGGCGCAAGATGCTCTCTGGGGTGGATACAGTCTGGTCGATGCAGAACTGCGTGGCATGGCCCGCCTGCTCGAAATGGACGGCCACTGGACCCATTACATCAATCTCTCTGGGCAGGATTTTCCGCTCAAGAGTCAGAATTACATCCGCGAGTTCTTCGCCGCCAACCCCGGCAAGCAGTTCATTCGCGCGCTCGACCAGCGCAAGGAACGTCCCGACACTCTCAACCGCATCAGCCATCTCTTCGTCGAAGAGCAGGGAAAGATGACCGCAACCGGCGTTGCCCGCCCGTTCCTGTCAAGCGATACGCCGTTTATTGGGACTCAGTGGAAAGCCGTCACCCGCAGCTTTTGCGAATTTGTCTGTCATGATCCCCGGGCCGACCGGTTCAAGACGTTCTATCGGAACAGCTTCATCGCGGACGAAGCGTTTTTCCAGACCGTGATCATGAACAGCGGCGACCAGGGCATCGTCATGAACGACGATTTGCGCATGATCGACTGGGTTCCCGATGGCGATATCAAGCTGCGCCCGCGCAATTACGGCGAGAAAGATCTCGACCAGCTCCAACAAAGCCCCGATCTTTTCGCGCGCAAATTCGATGCAGAGGACGACACGGCAATCCTTTCCCTGCTCGAACGCCATCTGCAATCGCCGGCAGCCAATACTTACCGCATCCCGGCGCCGGCACCCAGGACACCTTCCTATTCGAACACGGTGGACATGGCCTTCGTTGATCGGCCGACCCGTGATGATCGAGTGCACCCGTCGTCATTGACCAACTGATTCCAGTTGTGTCGCATCTGGCATGAATGCCGGCGTTGGGGGCAAATTGTGCGATTGTTCCCTCGCCAACGGCCCACGCCTTCAAGCTTTCCATGCCTTGACGCTGCGCCGGTTTCAATCGCAACCGTCCGCGGCGGCGTATTTCAGGCTGGGATGCTCGAGTTCGGGTGGATCACCGTTCGAGCCTGCATTGATCCATTCGATTTTCTCATCAAGGTAGCGGGCGAGTCGCAGCAGGTCTTCGCCGCGCGCCCGCAAATCGTCGCGGCGCTCCTTGAGGATTTCGAGCTGGCTCTCGTAAGGGGCATGCAAGACCGCGGAAATTTCCTTGAGCGACATCCCCAGCGCCTGACCAAACCTGATGACGTCGGCGACCCGGATGTCGGCCTCTGAGAACTCCTGATACGGGTTCCGCCCGCCCCTGGTGCCTTGCTGAGGCGTCATCAGGCCGGCCCTGACGTAATAGCGGACGGTGTCGACGCTGAGCGCCGTGCGGCGGGCAAATTCGGAAATAAGCATTTTCTTCCATTGACCATGGACCTTACTCCTGGGTTACTAGCTGGTCTCCAGTCCCGCCGCAAGGCCAATGGAGATCAGCATGCAACATCAACAGACCGTCATCATCACCGGGGGCAATTCAGGACTGGGCCTGGCGTGTGCCAAAGCTCTTCTAGCCAATTCACCCGATCTGCAAGTGGTCATTGCCGCCCGGGACGCAGGGCGGGCCCGCGCTGCGGTCGAAGCGCTGCGGCAGGCAGCGCCGCAGAACGGCGCGAATGTCGAAGCGATGATGCTCGATCTGGCGTCGTTGGCTTCGGTGCGCGCCTTTGCCGAAGAACTGGATCGCCGGCTGGCGGCGGGCAGTTTGCCGCCCGTCAAAGGGCTCGTCTGCAATGCTGGCTTTCAGGGCGCTCGCGGGCTGACGGCAGATGGCTACGAGAGAACATTCGGCGTCAACCACCTGGGCCATTACCTGCTGGTCAATCTGATGCTTCCCCTGCTCGCCCCCTCGGCGCGCATTGCAATCGTGGCCAGCGGCGTGCATGATCGTGCTCAACTGGCAACCCTTCCGTCTGCCCTTGCAGCCACAATGCCCGGTCCGGCATGGAACGAACCCATAAAGCTTGCCCATGGAGAAATGGGTCCCGAGGCCGGAAATGACGATGAAGCCGCCGACCGGGGCCGGCGCTATTCAACCTCAAAGCTTGCCAACATCTACTTCGCCTACGAACTTGCGCGGCGCCTTCCGGCCGGTACGACAGCGAACGCATTCGATCCGGGGCTGATGCCCGGTACGGGCCTTGCCCGCGAATATCCGGCGCCGGCCCGCTTTCTGTGGCGGGTGGTGCTGCCCAGGCTCCTGCCCCTCATGCGCCGGCTCGTCACACCCAACATCCATTCCACCACGGAATCGGGCGCAGCCCTTGCCCGGCTCATTGTCGATCCCGCCCTGGAAAACACCAATGGCCGCTACTTTGAAGGCCTGCGGGAAATCCGCTCCTCGACAGAATCCTACGACCCCAAAAGGGCCCGGGACCTTTGGGACACCAGCGCTCTTCTGACCGGTCTGGCCCCCGTTCCGGCATAGGAGTCAAGAGCCGTTGACCCTGTTCAGTCAGGCACTGTTCAAGTGCAAAATGTTCCCGTCGGGGTCCTTGAACCAGACCATCTTGAACCCGCCCGCGCTGTGGATGCCGTCCTTATAATCGACGCCCATATCGGGATAGTGCTCGAAGGTGACGCCCTTGTCGCGCAGGTCGGCGACAATCGCCTCGATATCGCCGCCGCAATCGAACACCACCGCGTTGGCCTTGTTGGTACCGGCAAAGTCCGAAGGATAGACGAGCAGGTGGGTGCTGCCGGTTCGGTAGACCAGAACGCCGCCCATTCCGTCCTCCTTTAGGTCGAGGCCGAGTGTTTCGCTGTAGAATGTGCGCGCCCGTTCGATGTCGCTGACCGCGACGATGGCCGACGAAACCTTGTCTTTGAGCTGGGCCATGATGGTTCTCCTGTGTGATTACCCTTCAAGGACGCAGGGTGCAGGACCGTTCCGACACGGACCAAAAAAAAGGCGGGATCGCTCCCGCCTTTCAGAACTTCGGTTAAAAAGCGTTCCGCCTCAGCGGGCCGCCGCAACGTCTTCGGTGGTCAGAATACCGAAATCATTGCCGAACGAATTGCGGATATAGGTGCCGATCTCGGCGATATCGTCATCGCTGAGCTGGTTACCGAAGGCGGGCATATAGCCGAAGCCGTGAACGATGGTGTTGGCCACAAAGCCGGCATCGGCGAGTTCGCCATTGCCAGCCAGGACCGCACCGGCGCCACCCTGCCCGGCCGGGCCGTGGCACATGGCACAATTGGCCGCGAATTTGGGCGCACCCAGATTGGCGACTTCGGTAACGTCGGACTCGCTGGTGATGCCAGTGGCCGCCGCTTCGTCGCCCGAGTCATCCTCGGCCGGCGCAGGTTCATTGCCCGTGTTGGGATCCTCGAACTCGGCCGGGCCCGCTTCAGCCTGCGGGCTCGCGTTGAAGTCGTTGCCTTCGACAACGCCGCCCAGGCCGCCGCCCTCTTCACCATAGGTGAACATCAGGATCGCACCGGGGTTGTGCAACACCGAGGTGTTGAGACCTTCGCCGAACTTCTGTGCGGCCGAACCGAACGCATCGGTTGCGATGAACACAGTCTTGTTGTCGGGCGAAATGATGACGTCGCGATAGCGGTTCTGGGTCGAGAGCCAGGCGGTCGGCAGGCCATCGGCCTCGGTTCCGTCTTCGCTCAGCGCCTGCACATAGAGCGTGCCGTGCTTGAGGGTCGGGATCAGGACCGAATTGTCCCATTCGGTGATGCCGTCTTCACCCGCGTCGTAATACAGGATCGAGGACGGTGCGATGGTGGGGTCGCAGATATAGCCGCAGATCTCGCCGATCGGATAGTCGTCTTCGACGGCAAAATAGGCAGCCAGCGGATCGACCATGTCGCCTTCGAAATCGCTTTCCTCGAACTGCGGCACGCTGTCGGGCAGCGGGTCGGTATTCTGGTCGACGTCTTCGGGAGCTTCGCTCCAGTTGATGTAGGTGTAAGCCTGATCGTCGATGAAGCCGGACACATTGGGCCAGCCATAATTGCCACCGGGCTCGATGATGTTGAGCTCATCGCCGCTGGCCGGACCGTGCTCGGCCTCATAGAGCGTGCCATCGGGGCCGAACGCGATCCCCTGCGGGTTGCGGTGACCGTAGCTCAGGATGTGGCTCTTGACGCCATCGATCTCGGGATTGTCCTCGGGGATCGAACCATCGAGGTTGAGGCGCAGGATCTTGCCCGAATAGGTGTGGTAATCCTCGCTGTCGACCTCGTCCTGGGTGGGAAGGGCCTGGGCCAGGTTGGGCCGGCGGAAATTGCGGCCGAAATTGGCGCCCTGTTCACCGATGGAATAATAGATCTTTTCGTCGGGACCGAACACCACACGACCCGCGTTGTGGTCGTTCCAGGCCGGAAGTCCCTCGATCAGGATCATCGGATCGACCAGCTGCTGGAGGTTTTCGTCATAGGTATAGCGCACGATCTGGGCCGAGGGATCGGGCTCTTCGGCAGTGCCGTTGTTGATCGTATAGCCGATATAGACGTAGTCGTTGCCTGTGCCTTCGAGCAATTCGGGATGCAGCGCCATGCCGAGCAGACCCTCATGCTGGGGGCCGGTATAGACGTCCTCGAGAGTGAGGAGCACCTGTTTGGCGCCCGAAACCGGGTCGACACGCGTGACTTCACCGCCGGTGCGCTCGGTCACCCAGATCATGTCATCGGGGCCCCAGCGCAGTGCCCATGGATTGTCCAGACCGGTGGTCAGCACGCGCGAGGAAAACAGCGAATTGTCGCCGCTTTCGATCTCGACCGGCGTCACCTGGGCAGCAACCATGCTCGTGGAAAGCATAAGGGCTGCGGCGACCGCGCCTCCCATTAGCACTTTCGCAATAGGCGCCCTGCCTTCGCGTCCCGTTTGTCGCGTAGCCATGAGCAATCTCCTGTAAATTTTTGAAAATAGTCTGTGAGGATGCGGCCGCGAAACAGTGCGGCTGCCCGCGCAGGAAACGCACATGCGGCCCGCGCGTTCCACAACAATCAGACTTTAGTTCTATCAAACAAATGTGACAATCGCGAACTGCCCTACCACCCGCATGCCTCGCGGACCGGCTGCAGCGCGGCCTCGATTCCCTCGAGCTGAAAACTGACCGTCACCGAACGCTGGGACTGCGGCGTGGCCCGGACCAGAAGGCGCTCGCTCTGTCGCAATTGCCCGATCACCGCCCGGGCGGCTTCCGTCTCGAAAAATCCGACGGCCAGCCGGTCGGGGGCAAGAGCGACCGATTGGGTCCGGGGCGGCTGGCGGTCGTATTGCAGCGTGAGTGCGGCGCTGTTGGATGTGGGGGTGCCCATCGCCGAACCGGCGAAGCCGAACTGCACGGTCGTCTCGCCATCGAGGCACAATATCGTCAGCCGCGCCGGTGCGCGCCCACCGGCCAGGGCGGGGATAAGCTGCTCGGATTCGAGCGTGGCGAACGGCACTTCGGTCCCCTCGATCTGCGAGACCTCGATCCCGCTCGTCCAGAGCCCCTGGTCGGCATCGGTCTGACTGCCGCCGCCGGTAAACTGGCCCGAGCGGAAAATCGAATCATAGCATGCCAGTCTCTCGCTGGCCGGTCCGATGGCGGCACAACGTTCGGGCGCCATCTGGGCCAGAGCGGGCACCGGCGCTGCCGAAAATCCGGCTAACGCCATTATCGCCGCCAACCCAAATCTATTCATCCGCCCGGTCTCCCGCGATATTTCTCATTGTTGGGCAATGTGGTGGCCCCGAACGCTCAAGTCCATACATTTTCACGACATTGTTTGGGGGAGGTTGGCAGCGGCCATGCCCGCTCCTACATTGGCGCACACGTCCCGCCCAAGAGGAGCCCTTCATGCCGCACCATCCCGCCTTTGAGCTGATCGCCGAGGAAAAGATCAACGAGATCAATTCCTTGGCGCGCCATTACCGGCATAAAAAGACCGGTGCGGAAGTGCTTTCGCTCATCAATGACGATGAAAACAAGGTGTTCGGCATCTCCTTTGCCACGCCCCCCCAGGATTCGACCGGTTTGCCCCATATCCTGGAACATTCGGTCCTTTGCGGCTCGGAAAAATTCCCTGTCAAAAAGCCGTTCGTGGAGATGCTCAAAGGCTCGCTGCACACCTTCCTCAACGCCATGACCTTCCCCGACAAGACGGTCTATCCGGTGGCCAGCCAGAACCTTGCGGACTTCTACAATCTCACCGAAGTCTATATGGACGCAGTGTTTTTTCCGCTCCTGACCCGCGAGACCTTCCAGCAGGAAGGCTGGCATTACGAGATCGAGAACCCGCACGATTCCATGATCTTCAAGGGCGTGGTCTTTAACGAAATGAAGGGCGGATTCTCATCACCCGACCAGGTCAATTACGCCTACGCCCTGCAATCACTTTTCCCCGATGCGGTCTATTCGAACTATAGTGGTGGCGATCCGCGGGTCATGCCCGATCTCACATACGAACAGTTCAGGGATTTTCACAAACGCTACTATCACCCCTCCAACGCCCAGATCATATTCTACGGCGACGATGATCCCGAAAAGCGGCTCGAACTGCTCGACGCCGTGCTATCACGCTTTGAAAAAGGCGAGAAAGCACAAGCACATACGCCGCAAAAGCGCTTCGATTCCCCGCGCCGGTTCGAAAAGACCTATCCGGCCGAGGACGCCAACAAACGCTCGTCTTTCGTCACGCTCAACTGGATGGTCGATCCCACCGACGACATCGAGGAGCAGCTGGCCCGCACCGTGATGCGCCGTGCGCTGGTCGGCAATTCCGCAGCGCCGCTGCACAAGGCCCTGATCGAATCCGGGCTGGGTGAAGCCATCATCTCGTCGGCCATCGAACTCTCCCAGCCGGTCCTCAATTTCGGGCTGCGCGGCGCCAATGGTGACGACGCCGACCGGATCGAAACGCTGATCCTGAACACCCTCGCCCACCTTGCCGAGCACGGCATTGATGACGCGACCATCGAAGCCACACTCAACTCGCTCGAGTTCGAACTCCGAGAGCAGAACACCGGCGGCTATCCTCGCGGAATCGCTTACTTTTTCGGCGCCCTGAACAATTGGCTCTATGGTCGCGATCCCCTTGACGGACTGCGTTTCGAAGCGGCGCTGGCCAGTCTCAAGGCCCGCATCGCGTCGGGCGAGAAGGTCATTGAAAATCTCATCCGAACCACCCTTCTCGACAACCCCCACCGCACCACGCTGGTCCTGCGGCCCGATCCCGAACAGGCAGAGCGCGAGGAAGCCGCCGAACGCGCCCGGCTCGATGCAGCCCGCGCCGCGATGAACGACAACGATATCGCCGCCGCCATCGAGACAACCAAAAAGCTCAAGGCTCTCCAGAACGCCGCCGACAAGCCCGAAAATCTGGCGAAAATCCCGACCCTGACCGTCGCCGACCTGCCGCGCGAAGGGATGACCATTCCCACCGAGGAGTTGGCCGTGGAGGGCGTGCGAACGCTGGTTCACGACCTCCCCACCAACGGCATCGTCTATCTCGATTTAGGCTTTGATCTCAAAACCTTGCCGCGCGATCTGCTGCCCTATCTGCCCGTGTTCTCCCGGGCGCTCAAGCAGACCGGGACCTCTAGCGCCGATTTCGTCGCGCTCACACAACGCATCGGCCGCTCGACCGGCGGCATCGGGATTTCCCGGATCAATTCGCCCATCCTCGATAGCGCCGAAGCCGCTGCGTTTTTGATGGTCCGTGCCAAGGCCACGTCCGAAAAGACCGGTGAAATGCTTGATATCGTTCACGATATCCTGACAGATGCCCGGCTGGACAATCGTGACAGAATCCGCCAGATCGTCGCCGAAGACAAGGCGCGGACCGAGGCATCCCTGGTCCCCTCGGGCCATCAATACGTCTTCACGCGCCTGCGCGCTTCGCTCCATGAAGCCGACTGGCTGTCCGAGCAGACCGGCGGCGTCACCCAATTGCTCTTCCTGCGCGAATTGGCGCAAAAGATCGAGAATGACTGGGCTTCGGTGCAATCAGCACTCGAAGACATCCGCGCTCATCTCATCAACGCCAATGCCGCCATTGCCAATGTGACCACCGATGGATCAGCGTGGCCCGGCTTTGCCGATGAGCTCAAGAGTTTCATCGGACGCCTCCCGCGTCACGATTTCGTCCGCGCCGACTGGTCGCCCCTGCCCCATCCGGCCAATGAAGGACTGACCATTCCGGCTCAGGTCAACTACGTGGCCAAGGGGGGCAACCTCAAGGCGCTCGGCCATGAGCCGTCCGGCGCGCTGTCGGTGGTCACCAAATATCTCGGCACCACCTATCTCTGGGACAAGGTCCGCGTCGAAGGCGGCGCCTATGGCGGGTTCGCAAGCTTCAATCCACTTGCCGACACCTACGCATTCGGCTCGTACCGCGATCCCAATCTGGTGGCTACGCTCGACGTTTACGACGCCGCTCCGGCCTTCCTGCGCAAAGGCGTTTCAAAGGCCGATATCGCCCGTTCCATTATCGGCACGATCGGCGATCTCGATCCCTACCTTCTGCCCGATGCCAAAGGCTACACGGCGCTGATGAGGATCCTTACCGGCGTTACCGAGGACTATCGGCAGAAGCGCCGCGAACAGGTGCTGTCGACTTCGGAAGACGATTTTGTCAAGGCGGCGGATCTCCTCGACGAAGTGGCCCGCAACGGACACATCGTTGCCATGGGATCGGAAAAGTCCATAACCGCCGCAAACCGCGAGCGGAACGGATTCCTTAGTGTTTCCAAGGTGCTCTGAGGTGTCGGCCGGCATCTTTCATAGGAAGGGGTTCGACGATTTCGTCGCGGCACTGGCAGGCACTTCACTTGTCGATCAATGGGACGCCCACGTCGCCAAGGTCGGTGGGAAGGTGTTCGTTCTGCTCAGCGCAGACGAGGAGGGAGCGGCCCTGACCTTCAAGTGCAGCGAAGAAAGCTTTGAGCTTCTGACCACGCTCGATGGCGTCGGACAGGCTTCGTACTTCGCCAAGCGCAAATGGGTTACAGCCGCAGAACGCGCGCCCCTATCGGCCACCGAACTCGAAGCCTATGTGAAGCGCTCCTACGAACTCGTAGCAGCAGGCCTGACGCGCAAGGCGCGTCAGGCCCTTGGGATCGACGGTTAGGCCGCTGTTACACGCCAGACGATGTGACCGACGTCGTCGGCGACCAACAAGGCACCGTCCTTGGCGACAGTGACGCCGACCGGGCGGCCATTGGAGAACTTCTCGTCTTCCGAAAGGAAGCCACCGAGAATTTCGATTGGCTCGCCGGAGGGCTTTCCGCTCTCGAACGGCACCAGAATGACCCTGTAGCCGGAGAGTTTCGAGCGGTTCCACGAGCCATGCTGCCCGATCACCATGCCCTCTGGAAGGCCCGGCAGCGTGCCCGCCGGAAGCCAGCACAGGCCCAGCGAAGCGGTATGTCCGCCCAGCGCATAATCGGGCGCCGTGGCCCTGGCAACCAGGTCGGTCCGCTGTGGCTGCACACGGTCATCAACCGTGTTGCCCCAATAGGAATACGGCCAGCCATAAAAGCCGCCATCCTTGACCGAGGTCAGATAGTCGGGAGGCGTTTCGTCGCCCAGACCGTCGCGTTCGTTGACCACGGTCCACAGTTTCCCGCCGGTCGGCTCCCAGGCCATGCCGACCGGGTTGCGCAAGCCACCGGCAAATTCGCGGTTCTGGCCCGTCTCCAGATCGAGTTCGACAATGCAGGCGCGGCCCTCCTCGGTTTCAAAACCTTCTTCGGCAATGTTGGAAAGCGAGCCGATAGCGACGTAGAGCTTGGTCCCGTCCGCGCTGGCAATAACGTTGCGGGTCCAGTGGCCTCCATCCTTCATCGTGAAGATTGTCTTGCCCTGGGCTGCGATGGTGGTCTGGCCGTCCTCATAGGGGAACGCCACGACACTATTGGAGTTGCCGACATAAAATGTCGAACCGATCAGGGCCATGCCGAAGGGCTGGTGCTGGTCCTTGAGGAACACTTCACGGATTTCGGGCACACCATCGCCGTCGGCATCGCGCAAGAGCGTGATCTGGTTTGCGTTCGGAAAGGTCGCGCCGGCCCGCTTCATCGTCCGGTTCATGGCATAATCCATAAAGCCCGAGACCTTGCGGGGAATGGTTGCGGATTCGGCAACGAGCACATCACCATTGGGCAGCGCATAGACCCAGCGCGGGTGTTTGAGCTTTTCGGCGAATACGCTGACCTTAAGACCGGGAGCGGTCCGTGGCTTTGCGCCACCCTGCCAGCCCCCCGCCGTAGGCATCTTGAGCATGGGAACCGCGCCCTGCGGCTTTGCGGACGGAATGGCTGGCTTTGTGCCAAATTGTGGCGCATGCGTTTTGACACGCGTGGTCCACCACACGTAGCCACCGCCGATAATGACGACCGCAAGGATTGCGATCACCAGCAAGATTGTCCAGACCGACATAGGGCCCTCCCAGAGGCGAAACTTCCAAAAGGCGATCTATTGCGCGATCCGGACGGTCCGGGCAACCGAGCAGCGCAACTTTTTGCCGTACCGTACGTTACGGTACGGTTTATCTTTACACTGCGTGCCAGCGGCGTTAGAGATAGGACATGGTTTCGGCAGCGCCCGAGGAGACGCTGGCCGGAACGGGCCAAGAGCCGACAATTTTTCTTTTCCGCAGGTGACCTCATGCCCGCATATCGTTCACGTACAACCACCCATGGCCGCAACATGGCCGGTGCCCGCGGCCTTTGGCGCGCCACCGGCATGAAGGATGGCGATTTCGGCAAGCCGATCATTGCCGTCGTCAATTCGTTCACCCAGTTCGTGCCGGGCCATGTGCATCTGAAAGACCTCGGGCAGATGGTAGCGCGCGAAATCGAACGCGCTGGCGGTGTGGCCAAGGAATTCAACACCATCGCGGTCGATGACGGCATCGCAATGGGCCATGACGGAATGCTCTATTCCCTGCCCAGCCGCGAAGTGATCGCCGACAGTGTGGAATACATGGTCAACGCGCACTGCGCGGACGCCATGGTGTGCATTTCCAACTGCGACAAGATCACGCCAGGCATGCTGAACGCGGCAATGCGACTCAACATTCCCGTGGTGTTCGTTTCGGGCGGACCGATGGAAGCCGGCAAGGTCGTCCATCGCGACAAATTGCAGGCTCTCGATCTGGTCGACGCCATGGTCGTTGCTGCCGACGACAGCTATACCGATGAGGAAGTGACCGCCATCGAGGAGGCTGCCTGCCCGCCCTGTGGATCCTGTTCGGGAATGTTCACGGCCAATTCGATGAACTGCCTCACCGAGGCACTTGGTCTGTCGCTGCCGGGAAATGGCTCGACACTGGCGACCCACGCCGACCGCAAGCGGCTGTTTCTGGAGGCAGGACATCTGATCGTCGATCTCGCCC
>PBNW01000032.1 GCA_002723255.1 Pelagibacterium sp.
GGTATCCTCACCGGTGCGCTCGATATTATAGGGCGGGTAGGATTTCGCGTCTTCGGCAACCAGGATGTCGAGGCGCGAGAACAGGCGGTCGAACCCGACGGTGGAGCGGTAAAAGGGCGAAAAATCAAGACGTTGCATTTTCAGTGTTCTCCTGAGTGTAGCAAGAACGTTTAGCTATGCTGCCGGGTCGGAGCTCCCATTTGAGGCGAGCGGTTTCCGGCGGCGTCCCCGGGTCATCCGGCGGACAGCGCAAAGATAGGAACCGCCAATTTGCCGTTCAAGAGGCGCAAAAATGCCCGGCTGAATTGAATATGAACGGGGCACTCAGGGAGCGGTCAGGCGGGGCGGGTTAGAAGGGTGCATGTGATGCCGGAAACGGTGTCATAACAAAGCGCAGGCGCCGTTCACCGCCCCCCGCAACGGCGTCTGCGCATCACTCTCGCGATGCATATTATTCCCGCGTGTCCGAACCGAAGAACCGGCAACCACCCCCGTTCAAGCCGGGGGCAGGCTTTTTTCTGGACACGCTTTGTAGTGCCTCGTTTACCCGGCCCCGCTATTGTCGCTGAGACGCCCAACAGACAATCGGTGCATATGGACGCGACGCCCACTGGACACGAGTTTGTCCACCTTGAGAACAATCCCATCCCCAAAGGCGCCCGGTCGGGCTTTTTTTCGACCAGCGACAAGGTTCGGCTGCGCTACGGCCTTTTCCCAAAACAGGGTGGTGGCGCGCGGGGCACGATCGTTCTGGTGCAGGGGCGCACCGAGTTCATCGAGAAATATTTCGAGACCATAGGCGATTTCCAGAAGCGCGGATTTGCCGTCGCCACATTCGATCTGCGCGGGCAGGGCGGGTCGGACCGGTTGATTGGTAATCGGCGCCACGGGCATGTGGAAAATTTCGACGACTACTGGACCGATCTTCACGATTTTCACAAGGGCATCGTCCTGCCCGACTGCCCGCCGCCCTATTATCTTGTCGGGCATTCGACGGGGGGACTGGTCGGGCTTCTGGCGGCAACGCGCGACCGGCTGATGTTTGATCGGGTGTTTTTGTCCTCACCCATGGTGAGCCTGCCGGGGTTGCCCTTTTCGCTCAAATGGTCGTCGCGGCTGGTCGATGCAGCACGGTTTATGGGACTGTCCACGGTGCCGGTGGGGCGGCGCGAGGACAAGGCGCAGACCGAAGCGGGGTTCGAGGGCAATCCGCTGACTTCGGACAAGGCCCGCTATATGCGCAGCGTGGAAATATTGAAGGCACGACCCGATCTTTCTATCGGGCTTCCCACGCTGGGTTGGATCGGATCTTCGCTGGCCGCAATGCGCCGGGCCAATGGGGACGACTTTCCATCACAGCTCAAGATCCCGGCGTTCATCTGCGCGGCGGCGCTCGATACGGTGGTCGATACCGGCGCGACCGAAGCTCTGGGGCTGCGGCTGCGGGCCGGGCATCATGTGATAATTTCGGGCGCACGGCACGAACTGTTCATGGAGACCGACGCCATTCGTGCGCAGGTCTTTGCCGCGTTCGATGCCTTTGTGACCGAACAGAGTGGTGATGAGCGATGAATGGTGCAAACGGAGCGAGAGGCTCGTGTCAGTGCGGCACGATAACATTTACCGTCTCCGGTCCCTTCGACAGTTTCTTTTTGTGCCATTGCAGCCGATGCCGCAAGGATACGGGCTCGTCCCATGCGGCGAACCTGTTTTCCTCAACGGCGGTTCTGGAATGGGTGAGCGGGGCCGACAGTGTTCGCACCTATCGTGTGCCCGGCACTGGGCATGAGAAGAGTTTTTGCATCGGCTGCGGGGCTGCCGTCCCCATTATCCAGATGAACGGCCAACTGCTGGTTGTGCCGGCGGGCAGTCTCGATACCGAGATCGCCATCGCGCCCACTGGTCATATTTGCGTTGGCGATGCGGCGGAATGGGACGAACAACTGTCCCAAGCGCCACGATTCGACGGACTACCCGGGCCGGGTTAGGCCTTTGTTCGGCGGTCTGAATGGCACCTTTTGGCTAGGGGCGTGTACTGTTCCCTACTCCAGCATCGCGTCGCGCAGGACGCGCATTGCTTCTTCGTGTAGCTGCTCGGTTGCGGCGGCGATGCAGGTGCCGCCCATTTCGGCGCGGCCGCCATCCCAGGTGGTGACGATGCCCCCCGCTGCCTCGATGATGGGGATCAAGGGGGCGATGTCGACATCCTTGAGGCCCGCTTCGACGACGAGGTCAATATGGCCGGAGGCCAAAAGGCAATAGGCGTAGCAATCGAGTCCGTAGCGAACCTGCAGGGCGCGGGCGTTCAGCTCAGTCCAGGCGGAAAGATGGGGCCCGGTGAACATGTCGGGGTTGGTGGTGCTGGTGCGGGCCTGTGACAGCCTGGTCACGGCGCTGACGGCGGCGGGAACGCGCGCGCCGTTATGGGTGTGTTCGAGCCTGCCGCCGACAGCCAGCCAGCGTTCGCCGGTAAAGGGCTGTTCCATGAGCCCGGCAATGGCCTTGCCCTGATAGGTGAGCCCGATCAACGTGCCCCAGACGGGAACGCCGGAAATGAAGGCTCTCGTGCCGTCTATGGGGTCGATGATCCAGTTGAACCGGGTCGTGGTGTCTTTTGTGTCCCATTCTTCCCCGATGATGCCGTGATCGGGGAAGCGGGCGGCAATCGCTTCGCGAATGCGGGTTTCGGCTTCCCGGTCAGCCTCGGTGACCGGGTCGAAACCGGATGAAAACTTGTTATCCACAGCAAGTTGGGTTCGGAACCGGCCTAAAGTCGAGGTTCGCGCGGCGTCGGCGCCAGCGATCAGGGTTTGGGCGATGGCCTCGTCGCTGAGACCGGCTGGTGACGAAATTGTCATGGACATCCAAAATCTTGCGGGAAAATGAGTGTAATCGGTTGCAAAACCGCTTCCTTAACAGTGGGTTTACAGAAGTGATTCCTTTTTGCAACAGCGCATGCCGATTGCATACATCATCCCTTTGGCGGACTTGCGCTTTGGTGAAATAAGGTTCAAACACGATATTGCATGATGGATTGGTGGTTCTTTCGGCTCTTGCCGTTTGTTTTGAACCGCCAATGTTTCCTCCCTTGACTTGGGCCGCCCAGAGCGGCCCACTCTTTTCCTTCTGTGGCCGCCCGGCGCGGAACACCCTTTTCCTTCCCCAGATATTTCGTGATTTATTCGGCGGCCAGTTGCGTGCGCGCCAGCGAAACCGCATCGAACCGCACCAGCGTTCCCAGAAGGGTTTCGGCAAGCTGCTGCATGGCTGAAAAGCCCTGATGCTTTTGCAGGGTCAATTCGTGCATGTAGAGGTGGCGGGAAAATTCGATCTGGATGGCGTGGATGCCATATTGGGGCCGGCCATAGGCGCGGGTCGTGTGTCCGCCGGCATAGGGGCGGTTGCGGGCGACTTTCAGGCCAGCGCCCGCGAACACTGCTTCCACAGTATCGATAAGGACCGGCGCACAGGTTGTACCGTAGCGGTCGCCCAGCACGACGTCGGGAGCCAGACGGTCATTGCCGCGATTGAGGCGCGGCATGGAATGGCAATCGACCAGGACGGCCACGCCGAAATGGCCGAGCGTTTCGCTCAACAGGGTTTGCAGGGTCTTGTGATAGGGCTTGTAGATGCCCTCAATGCGCATAAGCGCGTCTTCGAGCGCCAGGCGCTCACGATAGATGGGGCGATTCTCCGAAACGATGCGGGCAATGGTGCCCAGACCCGCCGCGATGCGCGGCGAGGTCGTGTTGAAATGTTCGGGCAGGGGATCGCGGAACATCTTGGGATCGAGTTCATAGGGCTCGCGGTTCACGTCGAGATAGGCGCGGGGGAAATTGGCGCGCAAGAGCGGTAGCCCCATATGGGGCGCGCGCCCAAAAATCTCGTCGACCCAAGCGTCTTCGGACTGGCGGATGGCCATTTCGTTGAGCCGGGAGAGTTTTAAGAACCGGGCGGGATAATCGCGGCCCGAATGGGACGAGTTGACGATTATGGGAGCAACCTGTCGCCTTGGGCGGATTGTTTCAAAGGCAGGTCTGTCGGAATAGTCTGATTGCACACCCAACCCCTTGATGGCGCGGTCGTTGAAATGCAAGTTTGCAACGCGGCAACGCGCTTGTCCACAAAAGCAAAGCGGGATGAGGCGATTGTGACTGTTGCATGGGCCTTAGCTTTCGTAAAACATGCGAATCAAACCAGTTGCGGCTGGGACAAAGACACTGGGACCTTTCATGAGCCAATCGTTGAACCGGATTTTGCTGGCCGAAGACGACGCCGACATGCGTCGGTTTTTGACCCGGGCGCTCAAGAATGCCGGCTATGACGTGGTGGCGTTCGACAATGGCAAATCGGCCTATGAGCGGCTGCGCGAGGAACCCTTTACGCTGCTTTTGAGCGACATCGTGATGCCGGAAATGGACGGGATTGAACTGGCGCGGCGCGCCACCGAACTCGACCCGGATCTCAAGGTGATGTTCATCACCGGTTTTGCCGCCGTGGCGCTCAACCCCGACAGCGAAGCCCCCAAGGGCGCCTCGGTGCTCTCCAAGCCTTTCCATCTGCGCGAGCTGGTGGGGGAAGTGGAGCGGCTGCTCGCCGCTTAGGATCATCGACTTCTTCTGGCGGTCGCCTCCCTTTTCCCTATGCACCGCGCTGTCACCCCGGCCCCGCCGAGCCGGGCCGGGTATCCGCAGCGTCCGGGACGGAGCTGTCGGCTCTGCCACTTACTGGATCCCGGGTCTTCGCCCGGGATGACGACTTGGGGAAGGGCCGGTTTTGTATGCGTTTTCCAGCGAACGTATTTTGAGGCTGGGTCAAATGGCGATTTCAGTCGATGGCGCCTTAGGCAAAGTGCGTCACAAGAGCTTCAAATAACGGCAAAAACCTATTGACCGCGACTGGCGTTTTGTGGTGTATCCGCCCTGCGCTTCGCCTTTGGCGGGACGCGGATTTAAAGAAAGAGTGGGCGTATAGCTCAGCGGGAGAGCACTACGTTGACATCGTAGGGGTCACTGGTTCAATCCCAGTTACGCCCACCATTCTTTCTCACCGGCCTGTCCGGGACTGCCTTGCAAGCAAGGCGATTTTTATGGGCACCGTCGCAGTTTTCCGATGGATATGCCGAGCGGGTGTATAGCTCAGCGGGAGAGCACTGCCTTCACACGGCAGGGGTCACTGGTTCAATCCCAGTTACACCCACCATTTTTCCAGACTATCCGATTGCTCGTGGCCGGAGTCGCGCCAAGATGGTGCGGTGTCCGATCTTCCTGCAAATTGCTCTTTACTGGCCATGACAAAGTGAAGGCGGGGGCAGGGTGTGCTGTTGCCACGGAGCGGTTGGCGGGTTGGGCTCGAGGTGCCAAAAAGCGCCTCGAGCCGTAAGGCGCTCAGTCCAGCACGATCTTTGTGCCGAGAACGTTGAGGCATTCGCGGATGAAGGCGGCAAGCGCCGTCCAGCCTTTTGCCGAGACCATGTTGCCGTCGACAAGGGCTTCGGTGGGAGAGAGGTCCACATAGGTGCCGCCTGCCAGAATGACTTCGGGCTCACAAGCGCCCAGCGCACCGACACGTTTGCCGCGCACCACGCCATCGACGGCGATCAGGATCTGGACGCCGTGGCAGATGGTGAAGATGGGCTTGCCGGTTTCGTGAAAATGGCGAACCATGTCCTGAACGCGCTTGTCGGTTCGGATGTACTCGGGACCGCGCCCGCCGGCCGCATAGACGGCGTCATACTCGTTGAGATCGACCTCGGCGAACGTCTTGTTGAGCTGGAAATAGTGCCCGAGCTTTTCGGTATAGGTCTGATGCCCCTCGAAATCGTGGAGGGAGGTGGCAATCATCTGGCCTGCCTTTTTGTCGGGGCAGACCACATGGACGATATGGCCAACGGCTTCCATCGCCTGCTGGTAAACGTAGATTTCGTACTCTTCGGTGAACTCGCCGACGAGCATGAGGATTTTTTTGGCGGGCATTGTCCGTCTCCAGATAAAAACGCGTGCAGGGGAGGGCCGCGTGGCGGCCCTCCCGAAATCGATCAGAACGGCGAGTCAGGGAAATAGAACTCGTCGGCATTGTCGATGGTGATCAGCGGGGCATCGAGGATGACCTCCCCACGTACCGGTGCCTGGCCATTGAGATTGGCGGCGGTCAGATACATGGCCGTCTTGATCATCGAGGGCGGATAAGGGGTCGAGATCGGCGTGCGCGGATCTCCGGCCCGGACCATCTCGACAATATCGACCATACCATTGGCACCGAGCGCGAATTTGATGTCGTCGCGGCCGGCCTGGTCGATGGCTTCGAGCACGCCGAGCAGCATGTCGTCATCATTGGCCCAGACCGCATCGATATGGGAATATTTGGCAAGGTAGTCCTGCATCAGATTGAACGCTTCATCGCGATTCCAGTTGGCGTACTGGACGTCGAGGATGTTGATGTTGGTGCCCTCGAGGGCATCCTGGAAGCCCTGAATGCGTTCGTCATCGATGACGGTGGGAATGCCGCGAAGAACGACCACGTCGCCTTCTCCGCCCAGTTGTTCGGAGAGCCAGTTGGCGGTGTTGGCGCCCACGGCGACATTGTCACCGGCGACATAGAGATCCTGTATGCTGGGATCGGTCAGACCACGATCGACGACGGTTATGAAGGTGCCTGCGTTCTTGACCGTTTCGACGGGGCCGGTGAGCTCCTCGGACGTGAAGGGCAGGATGACCAGCGCATCGGGATCGCGTGAGGCCTGCAGATCTTCGAGCGCACCGACCTGGGCGATGGCCGAGGGCGAGGTGTTCACGACGACGTCGATATTGGGAAAGGCCTCGCGGATTTCCGCGGCAGCCGCTTCGGCATGATAGACAACGCCGCCAGTCCAGCCGTGTGTCGCGGCCGGAATGGAAACGGCCATGACCTTTTGCTCCTCCTGGCCAAGGGCTGGTGCCGCCGCGGCGAGCGCAGCGACACTGAGCAGCGTGAACATACTCAAATATTTCATGGATTGTCCTCCCTAAATGATGAGCCAAGCGTATTGGTGGAAGTCATGTGGCTCGATCATGACCGCCTGGAAAACCTCTGGATCAGCATGGCGACGATGATGATGACGCCCTGAACGGCTGCCACGAGGTATTCGGAAATGAAGTCGGAAAGCACCATGATGTTGGCGATCATCTCGAGGATGACGGCCCCGGCGATGGTGCCCCAGATGTGGCCCTTTCCGCCGCGGAGCGCAGTGCCGCCAATGACCACGGCGGTGATCACCTGAAGCTCCCACAGCAGCCCCGTCGTCGGGGTTGCGGCCCCCAGGCGCGGCACATAGCACACAGCGGCAATGGCCACGCAGATGCCCTGTATCACGAAGGCCGTGGTGCGAATTTTTGCGACCGAGATGCCTGAAAACCGCGCGACCTCTTCGTTGGCGCCGACGGCGGCACATCGGCGACCATATTTGGTCTTGTAGAGGATGAATGCCCCGATCCCGGCAACGATCGCGCAGATGACGATGGGGATGGGAATGCCCAGGACATCGCCGAAATAGATGGGCCGGAAGGGATCGCGCAGAGAGCGGTCGATCGGGATCGTGCCGCCATTGGACATGAAGGTGATGAAGGCCCGGAAGATGCCCATTGTGCCGAGGGTGACAATGAACGGCTCGATCCTGCCGATCGTGACGATCAGGCCGTTAAAAAGCCCGCACAGCGCACCCACGCAGATCACAAGGGCTATGCCGGCCACAATGGCATTGGCGCCGAGGCTGGGCACCAGGGCATTCATGAACATGATCATGATGCCGGCGACAAATGCCGTCATGGCGCCGACCGAAAGGTCCAGCCCGCCCGAGGAGATGACGAATGTTGCACCCACGGCGATGATGGCGACGAATGTCGAGCGCGTAAGAACGTTGGATACGTTGGTGGCAGAGAGAAAATCGGGATTGATCAGCACGCCGATTATAGCCAGAGCCACAAGGGCGATGAACGGGCCCAGATCGAACCAGTTGATGCGCTTGAGTATCGGTTCCTGCCCGGGAACCGCAATAATATCAGTCACTTGGTATTTCCTCCCCCGTTTTCGCCGATCCGGTGTTGCTGGTTGCGGCGAGAACGACTGCGTCTTCTGTAATCTGGTCACCGGTGAGTTCTGCTGTGATCCGGCCGCTGCGCATGACCAGCACCCGGTCACACAGGCCAACGAGTTCCTGAAGCTCCGAGGAGATCACCACGCAGGCTTTGCCGGCGCCAACGAGCTTGTCGATGAAGGCGTAGATCTGCCCCTTGTTGCCGATGTCGATGCCGCGGGTGGGCTCGTCGATGATGACGACGTCGGGATCGAGCATCATGATCTTGGCGAGCAGAAGCTTTTGCTGGTTACCGCCCGAAAGCTGCCCGGCCGTAAGCTTCTTGCTGCGGACCCGGATATCGTATTTTTCGATGGCGCCATCGAGCTGTTGGCCTTCCAGCCGCTCGTCGGTGTAAATGGTGCGGTAGAGCCATGAGAGCGCCGAAAGGACAAGGTTGGGCGCAAGCCGTTCACCGAGCAGCAGGCCTTTGCCCTTGCGGTCCTCGGTGAGATAGCCGACCCCCAGCTCCATCGCATCGGCGACCGAGCCGATCCTGACCGGCTTGCCGCGCACCCTGACGGGTTTCACATGAGCCGGGCGAAGCCCCAAAAGTCCTTCGAAAACCTCGGTTCGTCCCGCGCCCATCATGCCGCCGAAGCCCAGAATTTCTCCGGGCCGGGCGCTAAAGGAAATGTCATGGGCAATAGTGGAAACCTGCAGCCCCTCGACCTCGAGCAGGGGAGGCTGGGTGGAGACACCGCGCCTGGGCGGGTAGAGCATCGAGAGTTCGCGCCCGACCATCATGCGGGCCATGTCTTGCTGGGTCAGTTCGGACGCCGGGTGCGTGCCGACCTTCTCGCCATCACGCAGAACGGTGATGGTGTCGGCCAGCGCCTGGACCTCGTCGAGGCGGTGGGAGATGTAAAGAACGGCGACGCCCTGCCGGCGCAGGCGGCGCACGATGTCGAGCAAGGTTTCCACTTCATTTGCCGTGAGTACGGCCGTGGGTTCATCGAAAATCACCAGCCGGTGATCTTCAAGCAACGCGCGGGCGATCTGGACCAGTTGCCGCTGTGCAATGGGCAGGGTGTTGACCGGGTCGCGCGGTGACGCCGTCGCGCCGAGCTCTGCAAGCTTTTCGCGCGCTATCGCCTCCATGCGCGCATTGTCGATGATCCCGTTCCGGGTCAATTCGCGGCCCATGAACAGGTTCTCGGCGACCGTGAGGTCGCCAGCGAGCAGGATTTCCTGGTGAACGAGCACGATGCCCGCGTCTTCGGCATCGGCGGGTTTGGAGAATTTCGCGGTCTCGCCCAGATAGCTGATCGATCCGGCGGTGGGTTGGATATAGCCCGAGATCAGGCGCATCAGGGTCGATTTGCCGGCACCGTTCTCGCCGATGATTGCATGAACCTCTCCGGCGCGGATCTCAAGATCGACGTCGCGCAGCACCTTGATCGGGCCGTAGCTCTTGCCCAGCCCTGAAAGCGCGATCAGGGGCGTCGGCTGTACGCTATCGCGTGCCGATTGATCGATGCTGGCTGTGGCAGTCATTCGAACACCGGAAGGATTCTGTCGCGCGAGCGTTCGATGTGCACGCGCATGGCGCGTTCGGCGGCGTCGGCATCGCGATGCTCGAAGGCGGTAATGATCGCTTCGTGTTCGGCCAGCGCCTCTTCGGTCACGCGCGAATGGAATAACAACCGGAAGATGTGAAAGTGCACATGCTGATGGGCAAGGATGTCCCGCACCAGCTGATTACCCGCCTCCTTGAGAATAAGATCGTGGAAGATCGCGTCCTGGCGCGCGAACTCCGAATAGCGGGCGCGCTCGTCGGTCTTGTTGCTCCGTCCGGCCATTACGCCTGCCGCTTCTGTAAGCTCGGCCAGATTTGACCCGTCGAGATTGGCAACCAGCCGACGGGCCGCGTCAGGCTCAAGAAGCAGGCGAAGCTCGTAGAGCTCGGAAAACTGGCCGCGCGTCAGTTGGGGCGCGGCGCTATAGCCCATCAAGTGGGTCTTGATCACCAGGCCCTCGCCCTCGAGACGGCCAAGGGCCTCGCGGATCGGGGTCTGGGAAACGCCGAACTCGCGGGCAAGCGTGTCCACGGTGATGCGCGATCCCGGGGGGATCTTGAGCGCCATCAGCTGAGAGAAAATGGTGTCGTAGATTTCACTGGCAAGCCCCGCCGGACGGCGGATCGGCGATGTCGCCGGCTCAGTTGTCGATGCGGTGGATGGATGTTCTTGCGCCATGTTTGCCTCTTGACATTGAGCGACTGCTAACACGATAGTCTGCGATATGCAATCAGATATCCTATAGGATTTTTAGTATGAGGGTAATGGCGGCTCAGGCCCTGTCGCTTGCGACAGCGTTGCTCGAAGCCAGGGGCGCAGAGCCTTCTCATGCCCGGCTGCAAGCCGAGGTGCTCGTCGAGGCGGAATTGCGCGGCCACCCTTCGCACGGGCTGCAAAGGCTGCCGCGCCTTCTCGCGCGCATCGATCGAGGGTTGATCGCTCCCAATGCAACCGGCAGCCAGACCTGGGCCGGATCGGCCTTTCTTGCGGTCGATGGCGAGGCGGGGCTGGGCCCGGTTGTTGCCCATGCCGCAATCGAACAGCTTGTCGATCGGGTCGAACAGACCGGCATCGCCATAGCCGGCATTCGGGATGCAAATCATCTGGGAATGCTGGCCGTTTACGTGCAATCGATCGCCTGCAGGGGCCTGATCGGTATCGTGCTCACCAGCAGCGAAGCGCTCGTTCACCCTCATGGCGGTGACAAGGCGATGATGGGAACCAATCCGGTTGCCATCGGCATGCCGACCTCGGGCGAACCCTATATTCTCGATATGGCAACCAGTGTCGTTTCGATGGGCAAGATCCATGATTATGCGCTCAAGGGAGAGCCAATTTCCCAAGGCTGGGCCCTGGGGCCTGACGGCGCGCCGACCCTTGATGCGCAACGCGCCAAGTCGGGCTCGATCGCCCCTTTCGGGGGCGCAAAGGGCTACGGGCTGGGGCTGGGATTCGAGCTTCTTGTGGCCGGCATTGCGGGCACGCCTCCCGCTCCCGAAGTTCGCGGCACGCTCGATGCCGATCATCGCGCGAACAAGGGCGACGTCATCATCATCGTCAAGCCCGGCAGCGCAGGAGTTGGAGCGGCTGTGTCGGGGTATCTCGACATGGTGCGCGACAGCAAATCGGACGGTGGCACTGTCACAATTCCCGGCGACCGTTCGCGGCAGCGCCGGCAACACGCGATAAGCGAGGGTTTTGAGGTCGACCCTCGTGTTTGGGAGGAACTCGCTGCGGCGGGTTCAGGTATCCCGGCCTCAGTCAGGAAATCGTATCATGAATATGTTTAGCGCTCTGAGAGCGCCAAGGGAGATCGTCTTCGGCGCCGGACAAAGAGCGTGTCTTGCCAGGATCGCCCGGCAATTGGGGGAGCGGGTGCTTGTCTGTACGGACGCGCGTTTTGCTGCCGAGCCGGTCTTTGCCGAACTCATGGCGTCGCTCAAGGACGCCGGAATGGCGGTGGAGATCGAGGCCGGCGTTCTGCCCGATGTTCCGGTCCAATCCTGCTTGGCCTCGGCCGAGCGCGTGCGCGGTTTTGCACCCGATGTGGTGGTGGGCATCGGCGGTGGCAGTTGTATCGATCATGCCAAATGCGTTGCAATCCTTCTCGCGCACGGGGGCGAACCCCAGGATTACTACGGCGAGTTCAAGGTTCCAGGGCCGGTGCTGCCCATCATCGCGGTTCCCACAACGGCGGGCACCGGATCGGAGGTGACGCCTGTGGCGGTGCTTTCCGATGCCGAGCGCATAATGAAGGTCGGCATTTCCAGCCCCCACATCATTCCCACCGCCGCCCTATGCGATCCGGATCTAACGGCAAGCTGTCCAAAGTCATTGACCGCAATTGCCGGGGCCGATGCGCTGACCCATGCGATCGAGGCCTTCAGTGCAACCCGGCGCGTTGCGAGCGCGGGCATGGCTCAAGAGCGCGTGTTTATCGGTAAGTCCGCGATCACCGATCATTTCGCGCGTCTGGCCATACAGACGATCTTTTCCAGTCTTGAACGCGCCTGCACCCATGGCGACGATATCGAGGCGCGCGAGCAGGTCATGCTGGGCGCTCTCATGGCCGGTCTGGCTTTCGGCACGGCCGGCACGGCCGCGGCACATGCAATCCAATATCCCATAGGGGCGGTTACCCATACGGCCCATGGCGAGGGGGTGGCGTGCGTTCTGCCCTATGTCATGCGCTTCAATCTCGAGGCGGATCCGGAACCGCTGGCCGAAATCGGGCGGATGCTCGGGCTGCCGGGTTCGGATGAAATCGCGCTTGGCAATGCGGCGGCAGATGCCGTCGCGCGCCTTTTTTCAGCCATCGGCATTCCGCCCACGCTCGAAGCGCTGGGTCTGCCCCGCGACAAGCTCGAATGGGTCGGCACCCAGGCGCTGGGAGTTTCGCGCCTGATCGACAACAACCCCCGCCGGATCGACGCCCCCGCCATGGCCGCGCTTTTGCAGGCAGCCTATAGCGGCGACCGTATCCGGCTCCAAAACGCCATCGCCTAGGAGTCCCTTCATGTCATCTGCAGTCGTTGAGTCATCGCACGTGGGCATGGATTGCTCTGCCTACGCGCAAGGCCTTTATATCGACGGGAAATGGGTGCCCGGTGGGGGCATTACCGTCATCGACCCTTCGACCGGCAACAGCATCGCGGAGGTGGCCGATGCAACGGTCGAGGATGCACGCGCGGCCGTCGATGCCGCTGCGCGCGCTGCGGCCGGTTGGCGTGCCACCCCGCCGCGCCAACGCGCCGGGATCCTGATCAAATGCTTTGAGCTGATGATGCAGCGGCAGGAAGAGCTGGCCTATCTCATTGCGCTCGAGAACGGAAAGTCGCTCGTCGATGCCCGTGGGGAAGTCGCCTATGCAGCGGAATTTTTCCGCTGGTACGCCGAAGAGGGCGTGCGCATTTCCGGGGAGTTCATGACGGCGCCGGCCGGGGGCAACCGTATCATCGTGGATTACGAGCCCATCGGAATTGCGGTTCTGATAACGCCGTGGAACTTTCCCGCCGCCATGGCGACGCGCAAGATTGCGCCGGCGCTTGCAGCCGGGTGCACAGTGGTGCTCAAACCCGCCAGCGAAACCCCGCTGACCGCCTACGCGCTGGCGGCTCTTTATTCCGAAGCGGGCATTCCCGACGGCGTCGTCAACGTCATCACCACCACCAATCCCGGGCCGGTCACCGCTGCAATGCTCGAGGATGCGCGGGTGCGCAAACTGTCCTTTACCGGTTCGACACCGGTCGGTCGCCTGCTGCTTGCCCAAGCCTCAAAGACCGTGCTGAGCTGTTCGATGGAGCTTGGCGGCAACGCCCCCTTTATCGTGTTCGATGATGCCGATCTCGAAGCTGCGCTCGATGGCGCGATGTTGGCCAAGATGCGCAACGGGGGTGAAGCATGCACGGCAGCCAACCGTTTTCTCGTTCAAGAGGGTATCCATGACCGGTTCGTCGAGAGGCTGACCGCGCGCATGAAGGCGCTCAAGGTCGGTCCGGGAACGGACCCGGACACCGGCTGCGGGCCGATGATCACGCGCAAGGCGGTGGACAAGATCGAGGCGCTGGTCGCCGAAGCCGTCGGGCGCGGCGCCAAGGTGGTGCTGGGCGGCAAGGGGCTCGACCGTCCGGGCTATTATTATCCGCCAACGGTCATGGTCGATGTTTCTCCCCATGCGGAAATGGCCAGGGACGAGATTTTCGGCCCGGTCGCGCCGGTCTATCGGTTCAAGACCGAGGACGAGGCCATCGCCATGGCCAACGATACCGAGTATGGGCTGGCCGCCTACATCTATACAAAAGATATCCGGCGGGGCATGGCCGTTTCGTCACGGATCGAATCGGGCATGATCGGGCTTAACCGCGGGCTGGTTTCAGACCCGGCCGGGCCGTTCGGTGGCGTCAAGCAAAGCGGGCTCGGGCGCGAAGGATCGCACCATGGGGTGATCGAGTTCATGGAAGCAAAATACATAGCCACGAGCTTTTGATGGCGGAACCCGACTATTTCCGCACGCGCGATCACGTACCCGATTTCGACGATCATGTTGCCCGGTATCGTGCGCGCAGCAGGCAGACGCGGGCTGGTCTGCCAAACCGCTGCGATGTCAGATACGGGCAAGGAGAGAACGCCAGCCTCGATCTTTTCTTTCCGATGGACAGGGGAGGACCGGCGCCGATCCACCTGTTCATCCATGGCGGGTATTGGCGCATGTTCGACAAGTCCGATTTTTCGTTCGTTGCCAATACAGTTTGTGGCGCCGGAGGGATCGCGGCCATCATGAACTATGATCTGATGCCCCATATCCGGCTGGAGACCATTGTCGGGCAGGTGCGAGCATGCGCGGCCTGGCTGGTCGCAAACGCGGGCTCGTTCGGGGGCGATCCGAAGCGTCTGAGCGTCTCAGGCCATTCGGCCGGCGCACATCTGAGTTGTTTTCTGGTCAGCAAAGACAGTCCGGTGCGCCCGAGTGCCATTCTGGCGCTGAGCGGAATTTACGATCTTGCGCCCCTTTGCCACTCGTTTCTTCAGCCGGATTTGAAGTTTACCGATAGCGAAATCGCCCGGTTCTCACCGCTCAGTATGGATATCGCGGGGCCCGGAGAGATCACCTTGCTGGTTGGAGACGCCGAGACCCCACCGTTCCATGAGCAGGCCCAGGCGCTGAGGACAAAATTATCGAATGAGGGATGTGCCGTCTCGTTCGAAGCGGTCGAGACGGCGAACCATATGAGCATTGTGGCTCAACTGGAAAGCCCCGGGACGCGCCCGGGACGGTTCCTGTCCGCGATGATTTGTTGATCGGCCTTCAAACGCCATGGGCCTAACGCGTTTCCAGAGGGCCTACCAATTGGTGAAGGAGCCATCCCTGCGGCGCAGATGCGGGGGTTCGGAATATTCGAACGCGGCGGCCTTGAGATAATCCTCGTTGACCTCGACGCCCAGACCGGGGGCCTCGGGCACGATGTAGTGGCTGCCGTCCATTTCGGTCTGAACAGGGAAGATATCCCTGTTGTCGAACCCCAGATCTTCCACCGGGCTCATGCGGCATTCGAGCCAGGAAAAGTTCGGCACGACGGCGGCCATGTGAACCGAGGCTGCCGTGCAGATCGGCCCGAGCGGATTGTGCGGCATGAGGTCGACATAATGGGCCTCGCACCAGCCTGCCACTTTCATGGCCTCGGTGAACCCACCCACATTGCAGATGTCGATGCGGGCATGCTGGAGAATGTCGCGCTCGAGATAGGGCATGAACTGCCATTTGGACGAGAATTCTTCGCCGATTGCGAAGGGCACCTCGGTCATCCGGCGCAGCGATTCGTAGGCCCCCGGTGCCTCGTCGCGGATTGGCTCTTCGAGGAAATCGAGCGTGCCCTGTCCGAGTTTCTGGCAGAACGAGGCGGCTTCGGCCACGCTGAGGCGGTGATGATATTCCACACCGAGAATGGCCGCGTGGCCCAGTTCGGCGCGTACGGCCCGGACCCAATCGACGGTAGCGGCGATCGATTCACGCGGTTCATAGACCGTTTCGGCTTCCTGGAATCCGCCCAGCAGGCGAATGCAGTGCCAGCCGGCATCAAAGGCGATCCTGGCCTTTTCCACCATCTGGGGACCGGGGTCGGCCGGAACCGTTGCAAAGGCGGGAACGCTCTGACGCGCGCGCCCGCCCAGGAGCTGATAGACCGGAACGCCGAGCGCCTTGCCCTTGATGTCGTAGCACGCAATGTCGATGGCAGAGATGGCGGCTGCGAGGACGCGCCCGCCTTCGAAATACTGGCTGCGATAGAGCTCCTGCCAGATCCCTGCGGTCTGCATGGGATCGCGGCCGATCAGGAACTCGGTGAAATGCTCGATGGCACCGACGACGGCCTTTTCGCGGAAGGAAAGGCCGGATTCGCCCCACCCATGGATGCCCTCGTCGGTTTCGATCTTGACGAGCAGTTGGTTGCGAACGCCTACCCAGACCGGATACGCCTTGATTGCCGTTATTTTCATTGATGTGTCTTCTATTCTTCTTGTCGGTTGGGTTGGCACGGCCGAGAGCGGCCTAGTTGAGAAGGTTCGGAAGCCAGGTCGAGAGTTCGGGGACGAAAACCAGAAGCAGAATGGCCGCGATCTGCGCGATCAGGAACGGCACAAGGGCTTTAAAGAGTGGCGAGAGACCGATATTGCCGATCTTCATGAGCACGAACAAAACCACTCCAAAGGGCGGTGTGATCAGCCCCATGGCGAGGGTCAGGATAATGACCATGGCGGCTTGAATCGGGTCGATCCCGAGCTGGGTTATCGTGGGCATGAGCAGAGGCACGAAAATGATGAGTGCCGCGCCGATATCGAGGAACATGCCCAGGATCAGCATCAGGACGACGACCCCGATCAGAAACAGGGTCGGATCGCCGCCAAAGAACGGCACCATCGCCGAAACGAAGCTCGAAATGCCCAACAGGTTCAGCGCGTAGGACAGGATGGCAGCCGCCGCGACCAGAAAGTAGATGGTCGCAGTGACCCGCGCCGAGACCACGACGGCGCGCCAGACATCGGCGATCGAGAGCGAGCGGAAGATCACAAGACCCAGGACGAGCGCCACAAATACCGCGATGCCGCCACCCTCGGTGGCGGTAAAGGCGCCAGTGACCATGCCGCCGACGATGACCACTGGCAGAATGGCAACGATTGCGCTCTCGATCAGCAACCGCGGCATCTGCTTGCGCTCGACCACGATCGCGGATTTGGGCAGGCCCCTGGTCATGGCGGTGACAAAGACCACGGCGACGCATGCAAGGCCCATGATCAGGCCCGGGATGACACCGGCGAGAAACAGATCGACGATCGAGAGCCCGGAGACCGCTGCCATGATGATGGCGAGGCCGGACGGGGGAATGATGGGCCCAACGATCGAGGACGAGGCCGTGACCGCAGCGGCGTACTCCTTGGTGTAGCCTTCTTCGGGCATCACCTTTAAAAAGAACCGCCCAAGGGCGCTGGCGTCGGCGACCGCCGAACCCGATACGCCGGCAAACAGGACTGATGCGGTGATGTTGGTATAGGCGGTGCCGCCGGGTATGCGTCCGATCACGAGCGAGGTCGCGCGCACGATCCGGTCGGTGATGCCGCTGATGTTCATAAGCTCGGCGGCCAGAATATAGAACGGCACGGCCAGGAATATGAAGCTGTCCACGCCGCCGAAAAAGCGCGTGATGATCACCTGGGGCGGAATGCCGAACTGCCAGATGCCGAACGTGCCGGCCAGGCCAAGGGCGAAGGCGATCGGGATCCCGAAAATGAGCAGCACAAAGGATATGGTTGCAACCCAGGCCATTGGATCACCTCATCAAAGGCGTTGAAGACATGCGCTAGAGGCGCTCGGGTTCGGCATTGGCCGAGGCAAAGCCCGAGATCGCGCACAGGACGATCTGAATGAGCATAAGAAGGGCGCCCGCAGGAATGGCGAGATAGACCCAGAACATCGAGATGCCCGAGGCGGCCGCGGTCTGGCGCGTGTTGGCCATGGTCGCGGGCCAGCCGTAATAGACCAGAAGCACACAGAACAATCCGCCCACCAGATAGGTGGTGGTCAGAACCAGATGGCGCCGATGCGGTGCCAAAAGCTCACCAAGGCTTTCGACGGCCATGTGCTCGGCATAATAGATGGACGCGGTACCCCCCAGCATCATCACCCAGATCATGGAATAGCGCATGATCTCCTCACCCCAGGGGATCGATGATCCCAGGATATAGCGACCGAACACCTGCGAGAAATTGAGGCCGCACACGAAGATGAAGATCGCTGCCGCGCTCCACTGGCAGACGAGGGCCAAGCCTTTCGAGAGGGTCTTTAACCGCATCGGATTCTCCGCTGAACGATGGCGGGCCGCCTCGCCAGGACGAGACGGCCCTGCGTGCTACTGGCCGTAGACCGAGGCCTCTGCGGTTTCAACGGCCGCTTCGATGCGGTTGAGAACATCTTCGCCGACCTGACCGAGAATGAACTCACGCACGGGCTGATAGACGGCGTCGCGGAACATGGACTTTTCCTCGGGCGAGGAAATGTGAACCTCGACGCCCATCTCGCGGATTGCGTCGATGGCGGCCCAGTCGCCGGTGGTTTTTTCCACGTTCTCGACAGCGGCCATCACGCGCGCGCCATCGGCGACGATCTGCTGATGCTCGGGTGTGAGCGAGGTGAACCATTCGTCATTGGCCACAACGATGTGCAGCCCGAACACATGCTCGTTGAGGGTCATGTATTGGGCGACCTCGGCAGCTCCGCCCGACAGGTGGACCGATGGCGGGCTTTCAAGGCCATCGACAACGCCCTGCTGGAAGGCCATCGTGGCTTCCGATCCGGCTATCGGGGTGGGGTCGGCGCCCAGCGCAGAGACCATTTCCATATAGACCGGGCTCTCCATGGTGCGGATCTTCATCCCCTCCATGTCCTGGGGCGTCTGAATGAGTCGCTCATTGTTGAGGAACGAGCGGAAGCCGTTCTGGGAAAATGCCAAGGCGCGGATGCCGGTCTGTTCGCGGATATCTTCGAGCATCCACTGGCCGAATTCACCGCTCATCACTTCCCAGGCGACCGGAGCCGAAGGGAAAAGGTAGGGCATGGACCAGGCCTGGATGGGGGCGTAAAAGCCGGCAAAGGCGCCATCGGAGGGCAGGGTCATGTGCAAGGTGCCCTGCTGCACCATCTCGGTGGTGTCTCGGACCGAGCCGAGCTGGTTGCCCGGGAAGATGCGGACGGTGAGATCGCCGCCGCTCTTGTTCTCGACATATTCCTTGAATGCGGTGACCGCGTTGAATTCGGGATTGTCGCCTTCATACATCTCCAGCGCAAAGCGAATCTCTTCACTCAAGGCAACCGGGGCGACAGCAAACGATGCCGCAGCCAAAAGGCCAGCGGATAGCGCACGGATTACAGACATATTCTCCTCCTATATTCTGCAGATTGTGGAAACAAACATCGAAATTATACAAAGTCAATGTCCGATTGTGTGGTAACGGCTTTGCGGGTAGACTCGGGCGAGCTTGGAAAAGGAGTGCGCTGGTGACTGAGGTTCTGGCATCGAGCGAACGCAGAGTGGTTCGGCCCCGGCCCCGCATGGGGTTGGCCGAATTGATGCGCGAAGACATCGTTTCGGGCGCGCTGCCGGCCGGAAGCCGGTTGAAAACCATCGAGCTGTCAAAGCGATACGGGGTCAGTACCAATCCGGTTCGCGAGGCCCTGCACCAACTGAGCGGAGAGGGATTCGTGGTCTTGTCGCGCAATCGTAGCGCGCAGGTGCGCAGCCTCGATGAGAGCTTCGTGCGCAATATCTTCGACATCCGTACCCTTATCGAGCCGTATCTGATCCGGGTATTTGTCGAGCAGGCCCATGAGGACGACCTCGAACGCGCCCGCGCCGTACAGCTTCGCCTCGAGCAGTCGCAGGGCGATCAGGTCGAATGGGACAGCCTCGACGAGGAATTTCACGGCATCATGTACAAGCGCCACTTCAATGGAGAGGCACGCGCCATTCGTCAGCGTCATGGTGAAGTGGTCAGAGCCCTGGCGCGCCGCTATCCGATCAGCTCGGCCCGCCGCGCGGCCGTTCTCAAGGATCACTGGGATATTATCGAGGCCGTCGCCGCCCATGATGCCGACAGTGCGGCCAGGATCGTCGAACGCCACGCCCGGGGTGCCGAGCGTCATTTGCTGCTTCGCATGCAGGAAGGGCGTTGATCGCCAAGACTGCGGCCGGTAATCATCATCGCCAGTGACGACCATTCGCACCGACGGCAAGCCTGGGCCCCGGCAGGGTAGGCGGCTGCCGCTCAGACTGAAATGGTCAGACCACCATCGACATAGAGGGTGTGACCATTGACAAAGCTGGCCGCGTCGGATGCGAGGAAGATGGCGGCGCCTTTGAGTTCGTCGAGATCGCCCCAGCGACCGGCCGGAGTGCGGGCCTCGAGCCAGGCTGTGAATTTTTCGTCTTCGATCAATGCCTTGTTGAGTGGCGTCTTGAAATAGCCCGGCGCTATGGCATTGACCTGCAGACCCTTTGCGGCCCAATCGGTGGCCATGCCCCGGGTCAGATTGCGGACGGCGCCTTTGGCGGCCGTATAGGGCGCGACCGAGGTACGGGCCAGTTCCGACATGGCCGAGGCGATGTTGATGATCTTGCCGTGCCCGCGCCCGAGCATGAACCGCGCGACAGCCTGGGCGACGTAAAAGACCGAGTTGAGGTTGGTTTTCATCAGCTCGTCCCATTTGTCGTGGGGGAAATCTTCGAGCGGGGCGCGGTGCTGCATGCCGGCATTGTTGATGAGGATATCGATGGGGCCGATCTCGGCTTCGATCTTGCTGACGGCGGCGTGGACGGCGGCGGGATCGGTGACATCGAAGGGCGCGATGTGGGCGTCGTGGCCCTGTGCCTTGAGGGTTTTGGCTGCGGTCTGGAGCTTTTCAGGGTTGCGGCCATTGAGGACAACGCGGGCGCCGTGCGAAGCGAGGCCTTGGGCAAGGGCGTGGCCGATGCCCTGGGAGGAGCCGGTGACAAGGGCGGTTTTTCCAGTGAGGTCGAAGAGGTCTTTCATGGGTGGCTCCTTGCAGGCAGATAAAGTCGAGGGCCCTGCGACGACTAGTGATTGTCTCTGGGCAGGCCTTTGGCATGGGCGATGCGCTGGTAGTTGACGGCGGGTTTGAGGATGGCACCGTCACCGAGTTGATCGACCAACCCGCGCTGGATTTCCTGCCAGGGGGTCTGGTGATCGGGGAAGGGGTATCCGCCCTTTGCGTCGAGCTCGGCGCGGCGGCGGGCCAGTTCCTCATCGCTGACCAGCATGTCGGCGATGCCCAATTTGAGATCGATGCGCACGCGGTCTCCGGTCCGGACCAGGGCCAGACCGCCGCCAGCGGCGGCTTCGGGGGAAGCGTTGAGGATCGAGGGGGAGCCCGAAGTGCCCGACTGGCGGCCATCGCCGATGCAGGGCAGGGCATGGATGCCGCGTTTGATGAGATAGGAGGGCGGGCGCATATTGACCACTTCGGAGGCGCCCGGATAGCCGATGGGGCCGGCGCCGCGCATGAACAGCAGGGTAAACTCGTCGATTTCGAGGGCCGGGTCGTCGATGCGGTGGTGATAATCCTCGGGGCCATCAAAGACGACGGCCTTGCCCTCGAAGGCTTCGGGATCATCGGGATTGGAGAGATAGCGCTGGCGGAATTCGGGCGAGATGACCGAGGTCTTCATTATGGCGTTATCGAACAGATTGCCCGAAAGGACGATAAATCCGGCATCCTCGGTCAGAGGTGTGTCGAAGGGGCGAATGACGTCAGGATCGAGGATGGGGGTGGCGCGGCAGTTCTCGCCGATGGTCTGGCCGTTGGCGGTGGGGGCGTTCTCGTAGATCAGACCCTTTTTCATCAGCTCGTTGACGACAGCGGGGACACCGCCGGCGCGGTGGAAATCCTCGCCCAGATATTCGCCGGCCGGCTGGAGATTGACCAGCAGGGGGATGTGGTGGCCGTGGGTCTGCCAATCCCTGATGGAGAGGTCCACGCCGATATGGCGGGCGATGGCATTGATGTGGACCGGCGCATTGGTCGAGCCGCCGATGGCCGAATTGACGGCGATGGCGTTTAGAAAGTTCTCGCGGGTGAGAATGTCGGAGGGTTTGAGATCCTCGTGGACCATATCGACGATGCGCTTGCCGGTGCGCCAGGCGATCGCCGCGCGATCCTTGTGGGGGGCGGGGATGGCGGCCGAGCCGGGCAGTTGCATGCCAAGTGCTTCGGCTAGCGAATTCATGGTGGTGGCGGTGCCCATGGTGTTGCAATAGCCCACCGAGGGGGCCGAGGAGGCGACAAGCTCGATAAATTCCTCATAGCCGATTTCGCCGGCGGCCATCATCTGGCGGGCCTTCCAGATGATGGTGCCCGAGCCGGTGCGCTCACCCTTGAACCAGCCGTTGAGCATGGGGCCGACCGAGAGCGCGATGGCGGGGATATCGACGGTGGCGGCACCCATGAGCATGGCGGGGGGGGTCTTGTCGCAGCCGATGGTGAGGACCACGCCATCGAGTGGGTAGCCATAGAGCACTTCGACGAGGCCGAGGTATGAGAGGTTGCGGTCAAGGCCCGCGGTGGGACGCTTGCCGGTTTCCTGAATGGGGTGGACCGGGAATTCGAATGCGATGCCGCCGGCCTCGCGGATGCCTTCGCGCACGCGCTGGGCGAGGACCATGTGGTGGCGGTTGCAGGGAGAGAGGTCCGATCCGGTCTGGGCGATGCCGATGATGGGTTTGCCGGATTGAAGTTCTTCGCGGGTGATCCCGTAATTCATGTAGCGTTCGAGATAGAGCGCGGTCATGTCGGGGTTTTCGGGGTTGTCGAACCAGGCGCGGGAGCGAAGTTTTTTCATAGGGTTTCTCCTGTTCCGCTGACGGCTGGCGCGGGGGAGGTGCGCCGCGTCCGTTGTTCGCGGAGGTAGATGATGAAGCTCGAGGTGATGATGATGGCGGCGCCGACCAGCGTGAGGGGGCGCGGCAGGTCGCCGAAGAAGAGATAGCCCAGAATGATCGCCCAGGGCAGGAGCGTATATTGTAGCGGGGCAACGGCGGCGGCATCGGCGAGTTTGACGGCGCGGTTGACGCAGATATGGGCGAGCATGGCGACCACGCCGAGCGTGCCGAGCAGCAGGAAATCGGGCACGGTGGGGGTAACCCAGCCGAATGGGGTGAGGATCAGACCGGCGATGAGGGCGCCGGTGATCTGGAAGAAAACAAGCGTCTTGTCGGGCGTGCCGCGCAGGGTGCGACCGGTGATGACCATCAAGGCAAAGGCCAGAGTGCCGACGACCGAAACGAGGATGGCGAGGGGATTGACTTCCCCCGAGGGGGTAAGGGCCACGAGCACGCCGACAAAGCCAAGGCCGATGGCGGCCCAGCGGATGGGGCCGACCTTTTCCTTCAAAAGGAACGGCGACATGGCGGCCACATAGATGGGGGCGGCGAGCCAATAGGTCATCACATCGGCCAGCGGCAGGAAATAGACGGCCCAGTAAAAGCAGAACACTTCGGCGGTGGAAAACACCACGCGGGCGAACTGAAGCTTCGGCCGCTCGGCGGAGAGAATGGGTTTAAGGCCCGATTTCCAGAGGAATGGCAACAGGATGACCAGAGCGACGGCGGAGCGCAGCAAGAGCACCTGGCCGACCGAATAGGTGGCGACCAGCCATTTGCCCATGGCATCGTTGAGTGAAAACAGGAACATGGCCAGCAGCATGATGAGCACGCCCATGCGGGCGGGGGACATCGGGACCGGTGTTGCCTTGACGCTGCTCATCTAGAGTTCTCCCTCGGCATTGGAGCGCCGATGGATGGCATCGGGGCGGGTAAAGAGTTCGGGGAGGAGTTCGATGCCCAACCCCGGGGTATCGGGCAGGGTGATCTGGCCGTCGCCAACGATCGGGAGGGCATCGACGACTTCGGTGTACCAGCCGGTATAAAGGGCGCGCACCGATTCCTGGATCAAGGCGTTGCGGGCGTGGAGCGAAAACTGGCAGGAGGCCATAAAGACCACTGGCCCGGTGCAATCGTGCGGCGCGACGGGGATTTGCTGGGCTTCGGCCATGCCGGCGATCTTTCTTGCTTCGGACAGCCCGCCACACCAGGAGAGATCGAGCATGGCGACCCCCGCGACGCCGGTGGCGAGATAATCGCGGAAGGCGTGGGGATAGGCCAGTGTCTCGGAGGCGCAGATCATGGCATCGGTGTGGGGGGCGTAGGCCTTGAGGGTATCGAGGCTGTCCATGCGCACGGGATCTTCGTGCCAATAGGTATCGTAGGGCTTTAAAGCGCGCGCGATGCGCTGGGCGGCGGGCAGGCGCCAAAGGGAATGGAACTCGACCATGATGTCCATCCTGTCGCCGACGGCCTTCCTGATCTTTTCAAAAGGTTCGAGCGCGATCTTGAGCTCAGCGGCCGAGATGTCGAGACCATGGGTGCACTCGGCGGCGATATCGAAGGGCCAGATCTTCATGGCTGTGATCCCTTCATCGAGAAGGGAGAGCGCGAGCTCGTCGGCGCGGTTCAAAAAGGCGTCGAGGTCTTCGTAGGGGCCGATGGGCCTGGCATCGAGGCCCCAATTGTCGACCGACTGGGCGCGGTTGTCGCGGATATAGGAATAGCCCGCGCAGGTGTTGTAGGTGCGGATCGTATCGCGGGACTTGCCACCAAGCGCGACCGAAACGGGGACGCCGAGCGCCTTGCCGAAAATGTCCCACAGCGCGATGTCGATGGCCGAATTGCCGCGAGTTTCGACCCCGGCTCCGCGCCAGCCCAGATAACCGATGAGGTCCCGGTTGATCGCTTCGATCTGCAGGGGATCGCGGCCCACAAGCTTTGGGGCGACGGTTTCGTGAATATAGGCTTCGACGGCAGCGGCGCCGAGGAAGGTTTCCCCAAGGCCCGTAATGTTCTCATCGGTTTTGATCAGAACCCAGACGACATTGCCGAACTGTCCAAGGCGCAGGGTTTCGACGGCTGTGATCTTCATGGGCGGATCCGTGTCGGACAGTGGTTCAAGAAAAGGGCGGAGCCGAGGCTCCGACCTTCTGGTCGGTCATGCGCCCATGAGTGTGGCGCGTGACCTGAATCGTCAGGGAGGAGACGATTATTCGCCGCGGATGGCGGCGAGCTCGGCCTGGGCGCGTTCGACAACGTCGGCACCGATGGAATCGGCGCTGCGCTCGTAAACGCCTGCAACGGCTTCGCGGATTTCGGCCATGGCTTCGTCCGAGATGTCGTTGACTTCGAGACCGGCATCGATAATGCGCTGCAGCGATTCATCGGACAGGGCACGGCTCGATTCACGCTGCACGGTCTGACCTTCAGCGGCGCAATCGAAGAGCATCTGCTGCTCTTGTTCCGACAGCGTGTCAAAGATCGGGCCCGAGAACAGGACCATGAACGGGGTATAGGCGTGACGGGTGTTGGAGACATAATCCTGCACTTCATAAAAGCGCGAGGTGTCGATCGTCACATAGGGGTTTTCCTGGGCGTCGATGGCACCGGTTTCCAGAGCCGTAAACACTTCACCGAAGGCCATGGGCGTTGCGTTGGTGCCAAGGGTCTGGAAGGTGTCGAGGAAGATGTTGTTCTGCATGACGCGGACGCGCATGCCCTCGAAATCGGCAAGCGATTGGACCGGGCGCACCGAGTTGGAAAGGTTGCGGAAGCCGTTTTCCCAGAAGGAGAGATTCACGAGGCCAACTTCGGGCATCATGTCGGAAATGTACTGGCCGAACTCGCCGTCGAGAAGCGCATCGGCTTCTTCATCGCTCGAGATCAGGAAGGGCAGGTCGAAAACACCCAGGGCCGGCTCGATGGCAACGAGCGGGGAGGTCGAGGAAATGACCATTTCGAGCGTGCCCGAGCGCAGGGACTGAGCCGACTGCAGATCGTCGCCCAGGGCCGAAGACCAGAAGGCGTTGACCGTCCAGGCGCCACCCGAGGTTTCATCGACGCATTGGGTGAAGGTATCGACGCCATCGGCGACAGGGTGATCTTCGGCAATGCCGTTGGCGATGCGGATGGTGCGGTCGGTGAACTGGGCATGGGCGGGCAGAGCCACGCTCATGGCCAGAGCTGCGGCCAGCGAGGTTGTGACGATGGTTTTCATTTTGAGAACTCCTCCATTGGTTTTTGGTGAACCCGAAATCAGCGCAGCCAATTGAGCGGCGTGAGCACGATCTCGGGGAACATAACGAGCAGGGCCAGCACGATGATCTGGGACAGGATGAATGGCAGAACGCCATACACCACCTTGCCCATGGGCACGCGCGAGACCCCGCTGACCACGTTGAGCACGACGCCAACCGGCGGGGTGATCAGCGAGATGCAGGTGGACATCACAAAGATGATGCCGAAATAGATGGGATCGATCTCTGCCGCCCGGATCATGGGCATGAGCACGGGACCGAAGATCAGGATGGTCGGGGCCAGGTCGAGGACCATGCCAACGACAAGCAGCAGGAGCACGATGCAGAACATCAAGAGCCTGGGGTTGTCGATGAAGGGTTCGACCAGACCGATGAGCTGGTTTGGAATGTTAGCCGAGGTGATCAGCCAGGACGTAACCAGTGCCGCAGCAACAAGGAACATCACGATGGAGGTGGTCTTTGCCGCGTTGACGAACACACGGTAAAGGCTTGACCAGGTGAGTTCGCGATAGACGACGCCGCCCACGAACAGGGCATAGACGGCAGCAACCACTGCAGCCTCGGTGGGTGTAAAGATGCCGAACCTTATGCCGGCCAGGATAATGACGGGCATGAACAGGGCCCAGACGGCAGCGCCTGCGGCCTTGAAGCGTTCACTGCCCGAGCTTTTGGGCAGGGTCTCGACCTTTTCCTTGCGGGCGACGAAGCCCCACATCAGCGCCAGCGAGACGGCCATCATCAGGCCCGGCACGATGCCGCCCAGGAACAGGCCGGTGATCGAGACGTTGGCGGCAACGCCGAAGATGATGTAGGCGAGTGAGGGGGGAATGACCGGAGCAACGATGCCGCCTGCGGCCATCAGGCCGGCAGCTCGCGGCACGTTATAGCCTGCATCGCGCATCATGGGCACGAGGATGGCGGCAAGCGCGGCGGAATCGGCGGCAGCCGAACCCGACATCGACGCCATGATGACCGCGGCCATCACAGCGACAAAGCCCAGCCCGCCGCGAATGTGACCCACGCAGGTGACGGCGAAATGGACGATGCGGCGCGAAAGCCCGCCCGCATTCATCAACTCGCCGGCCAGAAGAAAAAACGGGATGGCCAGAAGGGTGAAGGTGTTGGCGCCGGTGATCATCTGCTGGGCGATGATCTGGGGGTTGAACATGCCCATGAAGGTCATGAGCACGATGCCGGTGGTCAGAAGCGCAAAGGCGACCGGAAGCCCGATGGCCAAGGTCGAAAACAGCGATCCCAGGAAGACCAGGATGATCATATGGCGCGCTCCACGACTTTATTTTCCTCATACTCGCCGGCGAAGCGCGCGATCTCGGTGTCGGACACGCGGCCCGTCACGATTTCGAAGAGGCGATAAAGGGCAATGAGCCCGATGCCCAGGGAGGTGAAGTAGCCGATGCCATAGACCCAGATCATCGACATGTTGATGACCGCTGCGGTCATCGATGCGTTGATCGGGTGCTGCATCCATGTGCCGTAGAAAAAGACGCCCGCCGCAAAGATGATCAGGGCGTTGCTGATCGCCATGCAAATGAGCCTGCCGGTGCGGTTGAAGCGCCGGACCAGGGTTTCCACCCCGATATGACCGTGATCCTTGAAGGCGAGAACCGCGCCGATGAAGGTGAGCCAGACGAAAAAGTACCGGCTCATCTCTTCGGAAAAGGTCAGCCCGCTGTTAAATCCGTAGCGGAGCACGACATTGGTCGCGACCATGATGACCATGCCGAACAGGAGCGCGGCCAGCACGAACTCGACCAGCCTGACGATGGTTTCGATGGCCCTAGTCATGAGCGGGGTGTCCCGTCCATGCCCAAAATTGCGCATTGCGCATGTTCAGGTCTCCTCCCATAGCGCACTTGGTAAAAGGCGCTGCAATCGCGTCGGCAAGGCGGCAGTTTTTCCTGCCAGTCACGAGCCGTCTGGACAGAGGCTTAAATGATAGCGTATGTCATTGTCAACGGCGCGCCGCAATGCAATGAGTGCGCTGGAGGGAGATAGTGGGAAAAAAAGATAATATATACAAGGCGGTAACGCTAAAGGACGTTGCCGCCGCCGCGAATGTCAGCGTTATCACAGCATCGCGCGCGCTGCGCACGCCCGAGATCGTTTCCGACAAGGTTCGCGAGCGCATTCATGCGGCCGTGGATGCGCTGGGCTATGCGCCCAATCAGGCGGCTAGAGCGCTTGCATCGGCGACCACATCGACAATCGGGGTGCTGATTCCCTCGGTGACCAATCTGGTGTTTTCCGATGTAATGCGCGGGATCTACGATGCCGTTGAAGGCACGCCCTATCAGGTGCAGTTGGGCAATACGCGCTACACCAACCGCAAGGAAGAAGAACTGCTCAAGGTGTTTGCGGCGCAGCGACCGGTCGGACTGATCGTTTCGGGGATCGACCAGTCCCAAGCTGCGCGGGCGCTGCTGGACAGTTTTGGCTGCCCGGTGGTCCAGATCATGGATATCGGGCCCGATCCCATCGACATGATGATCGGGTTCGATCATCGCGAGGGCGGACGGGCGGCGGTGCGGCACCTGATCGAAAACGGCTATCGTCGAATCGGGTTTATCGGGGCGCGCATGGACCCGCGGGCGCAAAGACGGCTCGACGGCTATAGCGAAGTGCTCCATGCCGAGGGCCTTTATGACGAGCGGCTGATCCTGACCTCGCCGCAGGCGTCCTCGGTGACGCGCTGGAGCGAGATGTTTGCCGATTTTCTCGGGATGGCGCCCGATGCGGACGCCGTGTTCTGCAACAATGACGACATGGCGCTGGGCGCGCTGTTCGAGTGCCAGAGGCGCCATATCCGCGTGCCCGGCCAGTTCGGAATCATGGGGTATAACGATCTCGATTATACAGCCGCCAGCAATCCCACCATCTCGTCGATCCGCACGCTGCGCTACGACATGGGGTATCGGGCCATCGAAATGATCATCGCCGCCTCCAAGGGCGAGCGGCCCGAGCCGGCTGTTGTCGATGTGGGATATGAGCTCAAGGCCCGTCAGAGCACGGATCGCAAATAGAACCGAGGTTTGGGGAGGACAGAATCAAATTATGAATATCGTGATTATCGGGGCCGCCGGCATGGTCGGCCGCAAGCTTACCGATGCGCTTGTCGCATCGGGCACATTGGCGGGCAAGCAGATTGATGGGCTCACGCTGGTCGATGTGGTCGAGCCCGCAATGCCGCAGGCGGCGGGGATGACCATCAGGACGCGGGCGGTCGACATTGCCGATGCGGGCGTGGCGGCGACGCTGATTGCCGAGCGGCCCGATGTGATCTTTCACCTGGCGGCCATTGTTTCAGGTGAAGCCGAACTCGATTTCGAAAAGGGCTACGCGATCAATCTTGACGGAACGCGGAATCTGTTCGAGGCGATCCGGCAGGCGGGACAGAGCGCGCCCTATTGCCCGCGCTTTGTCTTTACCTCCTCGATTGCGGTATTCGGCGCGCCGTTTCCCGACAAGATCGGGGACGAATTTTTCCAGACGCCTCGTACCAGCTACGGGACGCAGAAGGCGATCGGGGAACTGCTGCTGGCGGACTATTCGCGGCGCGGCTTTCTCGACGGAGTGGGCATTCGCCTGCCGACCATCTGCATCCGTCCGGGCAAGCCCAACAAGGCAGCCTCGGGGTTCTTTTCCTCGATCCTGCGCGAGCCACTGGTGGGGCTTGAGGCCGTATTGCCGGTCAGCGAGGACGCCAGGCACTGGCACGCCAGCCCGCGGGCGGCGGTTGGGTTTCTGATCCATGCGGCACAGATGGATACGGCCAGCCTCGGGGCGCGGCGGAGTCTGAACATGCCGGGGCTTTCGGCGACAGTGGGCGAACAGATCGAGGCGCTGCGGCGCGTGGCCGGGGACAAGGCGGTGGCCTTGATCCGGCGCGAGCCCGATGCCATGACCACCGAGATGGTCGAAGGCTGGGCCAAGGATTTCGACGCCTCGCGGGCGCTCTCGCTGGGGTTTAGGGCCGAATCCTCGTTCGACGAGATCATTGCGATCCATATCGAGGATGAACTGGGCGGGGAGCTGCCGAAATGAAAATTGCAATCGTGACCGGCGGCGGCACCGGGGTGGGCAAGGCCATTGCCAAGGCGCTTTATGCCGACGGGTTTGCGTTGGCGCTGTTCGGGCGTCGGCTGGACGTGCTCGAGGCGACGGCCGGTGAGATCGACGCTGGCGGCGAACGGGTGCTGGCGGTTTCGGTCGATATCGGGGACCAGGCAGCGGTCGAGGCCGCGTTCAAAACGGTGATCGGGCGCTGGGGCCGTCTTGATCTTCTGGTCAACAATGCCGGGATGAATGCGCCTTCGGTGGCGCTCGAAGATGTTACGGCGGCACAGTGGAACCAGATTGTAGGGGCGAATTTGTCGGGCGCGTTTTTCTGCACGCAGTTCGCGTTCCGCCAGTTCAAGGCGCAGAGCCCACAGGGCGGGCGGATCATCAACAACGGGTCGATTTCGGCAACGACACCGCGACCGCAATCGGCGCCCTATGCGGCGACCAAGCACGCTATTTCGGGGCTGACAAAGGCTTCGGCGCTCGATGGGCGGGCGTTTAACATTGCAGTGGGGCAGATCGATATCGGCAATGCGTCAACGGACATGACAACGCGAATGTCGTCTGGCGTTCTGCAGGCCGACGGGTCGATGGCGATCGAGCCGACCATCGATGCGGGGCATGTCGCCGGCGCAGTGAGCTATATGGCGGCGCTGCCGTTGGAGGCCAACACCTTGACGATGACCGTGATGGCGACACAGATGCCGTTTGTCGGCAGGGGCTAGGATGCACCGATCTTCAGGCCATGAAGGGCTGCGAAGGGCGATTTGCTGCGCTTCCGGTACTCACGTACTCACTGTACGCTCCGTTCCGGTTCTCGCAAACCACCCTTCTCGCTCCGTCCTGACCTGAACCTCGGCACATCCTTGGAGCAAGAAAATTGGAGATGGCAATGAGCGTTTTTGATGAGGGCATTTTTCTGGGTCGAGTGCGGCTGGATGGCGGTGGGCATCCGCGCATTGTGACGGTGCGGGACGGCAAGGTCGTCGACATCACCGCCAAGGCCGCGCCGACCGTGCGCGATATCTGCGAGATGGACGATCCGGCAGGTTATGTGAGGAGCGCGCAGGGCAATGTGGTCGCCGATCTTGACGCAGTGCTGGAAGGCCGGGCGGATGGCGTAACGCTGCTTTCGCCGGTCGATCTGCAGGCGATCAAGGCGTCGGGGGTCACGTTTGTGGTGAGCCTGCTCGAGCGGGTGATCGAGGAACAGGCCAAGGGCGATGCGGGGCGCGCCGACCAGTTGCGCGGGGAAATGCTCGCGCTGATCGGGGAGGATCTGTCGCAACTGGTGCCGGGCTCGGACGCGGCGATGGCGGTCAAGGCCAAGCTGATCGAAAAGGGCGTGTGGAGCCAGTATCTCGAAGTGGGGATCGGGCCGGACGCGGAAATCTTTACCAAATGCCAGCCGATGGCCAGCGTCGGGCATGGAGCCAGTGTGGGGCTGCATCCGATCTCGACCTGGAACAATCCCGAGCCCGAAGTGGCGCTGATCGTTTCGTCGACTGGCGAAATCCTCGGAGCGACGCTGGGCAATGACGTCAATCTGCGCGACGTTGAAGGCCGTTCGGCGCTGCTGCTGGGCAAGGCCAAGGACAATAACGCGTCGGCGGCTTTGGGGCCGTTCATCCGATTGTTCGATGGGGATTTCTCACTGGACGACGTCAAGCAGATGGAGATTGCGCTCGAGGTCGTGGGCGAAGACGGTTTCAGGCTCAGCGGACATTCGTCGATGAGCCAGATTTCGCGGACGCCGGAATCGCTTGTGGCCGCCGCGTTGGGGACCCATCACCAATATCCCGACGGGCTGGCGCTTTATCTGGGGACGATGTTTGCGCCAGTGCAGGACCGTGACGGGGAGGGCAAGGGCTTTACCCACAAGCGGGGCGATGTGGTGACGATTTCGACGCCGGCGCTGGGGGCGCTGGTCAATACCGTTGGTTTGTGCACCGAATGTGCGCCCTGGACCTATGGGCCAAGGGCATTGATGGGCGATCTGGCCAGGGCGGGATTGCTTTAGGGTCCGACCCTAGCGCTGGGGTGGGTCCGGAAACTGGACGTCGGGTTCCGGACTTGGCGGGGTGCCGGGGACGTCGTTTTCGGGCTCTTGTGGCGGCCGCGGTGTGACCGGCCGACCGGGGCGCGGATGGGGTCGAGGCGGCGGGGTGTCGCCGAGCGGCGGACGGGGGTTCTGACTGTCGGGCATGGCGGGCTCCTTATCTCTTTTTAGGCAATGGTCGGGACGGTGAGCGGTTCCCTTTGCGATGCCGAGTGTTGCCAATTGGGGCCGGGCTTGTCATCTTGATCTTAGATCGATCTAATAATCGCAAGGTCGGGGGAGGATGATGGGCGAAAAACCGGTGCGCAAGCCGCGCCCCACCCTTATGGACGTTGCCCGCAAGGCGGGGGTGTCGCGGGCCACGGCATCCCTTGTGGTGCGCAAGAGCCCGCTGGTGGGGGCCGAAACCCGGGCAAGCGTGGAAGCGGCGATGGCCGAGATCGGCTATGTCTATAATCTGGGCGCGGCCGGGATGCGTGCTGCGCGCAGCCGCACGATCGGAGTGATCATCCCCAATCTTTCCAATCCGTTTTTCGGCGTTTTGCTGGCGGGGATCGACCAGGTGGTCGATGGAGCGGGGCTTGCGACTTTCATCGCCCATTCGTCCGAATCGGCGGGCAAGCAGGACGGGTTCGTCACAAGGATGCGCGAGCACGGGGTGGACGGGCTGATCGTGTGCCCGGCGGCAGGCACCGCGCCACGCTTTATCGAAAGGCTGACCGATTGGGGGATGCCGGTCGTCGAGGCGCTGCGAACGGTGGGCGCCGGCGTTGTCGATTATGTGGGCATGGATCAGAGCGGGGGCATGGAAGGAGCCGTGGCGCGGCTTGTGGATCTCGGCCATTCGCGGATCGGGTTCGTGACCGCCAATCTGAACCATTCGGCCCATGACGAAAGGCTTGCCGCTTTTCGGGCAGCAATGGCTCGGCACGGGGTTGCTTCCGCCATCGAGATCGAAATCGATCCCACACATGGCGAGGCCATGGCGCTGGCGCGGCAAATGGCCGGAACACCGGATGCACCAACCGCGTGGGTCTGCCACAACGACGTTATCGGGCTGGGCATGCATCGAGGGTTTTCCGATTGTGGGCTGGTTCCGGGACGCGACATGTCACTGATCGGGTTCGACAATGTTGCCGAAACCGATCTGGTGCGGCCAGGGCTGGCCTCGGTTGCGACCGAGCCGGTCGAGATCGGGGTGCTGGCGGCGCAATTGCTGCTGCGGCGGATCGAGACGCCCGAGGCGGAGGTGGAGATTCGCAGGGTACCGTCCCATTTCGTCGAACGCGGATCGGTTGGCGCTGCCCGAGGATAATGGGGTCTGGCGGGTTCGGATCGTGGGGTTGACTCGGGGCCATTAAGGCTTTTAGATCGATCTAAATTGAAGGAGGCCGGGGCGTCGTCCGTTTCCTATTGGATCGGAAACGCAGCTTCGGAACTTAATCTGTAGCGCTGGCGGCCCGTGAATCGGGCTCTTTGAATGCGGGCATTGCAGCGGGAGGAGTGAGCGCTTGGACTATCAGTTCAACTTCGCGCCAGTGATCAACAATTTCGATCAGTTGATCTATGGCGCGCTCATCACGATACAACTGAGCTTCGGCGCCATCCTGATCGGGACGCTGATTGCGGTTCCGTGCGCCGCCGCCAAAACAGCCGGCATTCGGCCCCTGGCCTGGCTGGTCAATATCTATATCGAGGTGATCCGCAACACCCCGTTCCTCGTGCAAATCTTCTTTATCTATTTCTCGCTGCCCGCGCTGGGGATCCGGTTCGATCCCAATACCGCCGCGCTGGTGGCGTTGTCGGTCAATGTGGGGGCGTATGCCACCGAAATCGTGCGGGCGGGGATCGAATCGATCAATCGCGGGCAGGTGGAAGCTGGCAAGGCTCTGGGGCTCAAGGGATACCAGATCTTTCGCTACATCATCTTCAAACCGGCGATCCGCACCATCTATCCGGCACTGACCAGCCAGTTCATCTATCTGATGCTGACCTCGTCGGTGGTTTCGGCGATTTCGGCGACCGACCTGGCAGCGGCGGGCAACAACATCCAGGCGACGACCTTTGCGGCGTTCGAGGTCTATCTGGTGATTACGGTGATGTATTTCATTTTGTCGCTGGGCTTTTCGGGGCTGTTTTCAGCCATCGGACGGTCGGCGTTCCGCTATCCGTTGGCCCGGTAGGGGACGGTCATGTTCAGAACCTTCGGGCCCAACGAATTCTGGTATATCGTTTTGGCGGCGCAATGGACGCTGTTGCTGTCCGCCGTTGCCTTTGCCGGTGGCGCGTTGGGCGGGATCGCCATCGCGCTGGGGCGGGTGTCGCCTGTCAAGCCGCTGCGCTATGGCGCCCTGGCCTTCATCCGGGTGTTTCAGGGCACGCCGTTGCTGATGCAGCTGTTCCTTGTGTTTTTCGGGCTCAACATTTTCGGGGTGGGGATCAATCCCTGGGTGGCAGCTGCCGTGGCACTGACGCTGCATGCCAGCGCCTATCTGGGCGAAATCTGGCGCGGCTGCATCGAGGCGGTCCCTTCGGGGCAGAGCGAAGCGAGCTGGGCTTTGGGCCTGGGCTATCGCGACCGTATGACCCATATCGTCTTGCCGCAGGCGGCCAAGATTTCCGTGGCGCCGACCGTGGGGTTTCTGGTGCAGCTCATCAAGGGCACCTCGCTCGCGTCGATCATCGGGTTCGTTGAGCTGACGCGGGCGGGCCAGATCATCAATAATGCGACATTCCAGCCGCTGACCGTGTTTTCGCTGGTCGCGGCGCTTTATTTCATCTTGTGCTGGCCGCTCTCGTTGTGGGCCCGGCACCTGGAAGGGCGGTTCGCCGTGGCAACAGCCCGCTAGACTGTCCAACAAGAGTTCAACCCAAGGGAGAGAGCAAATGAGACTGAACAAGACACTGATCGGGCTGGGTGCCGCTGCGGCGCTGACCGTGGGCCTGGCTGGGCCTGTTGCGGCGCAGACGCCGAGCGAAATCCAGGACCGCGGGACGGTCAATATCGGGCTGCTCGTCGATTTTCCGCCGTTCGGTATTCTCGATGAAGCGGGCAATCCCGATGGCTATGACGCCGACGTGGCGCGTCTTCTGGCCGAGGACATGGGGGTCGAGCTCAACCTCGTGCCGGTGACCGGGCCCAATCGCATTCCCTATCTGGTTTCCAACCAGGTCGATATTCTCGTCGCCTCGCTGGGAATCACGCCGGAACGGGCCGAGCAGGTCGATTTTTCCGACCCTTATGCGGGCATCGAGATCTTCGTTTTTGGTGATGCCGATCTCGAGGTCACCGGTCCCGAAGGGCTTTCGGGGCAGAACATCGCGGTGGCCCGGGCGTCGACACAGGACACATCGATTACCGAAATCGCGCCGGACGATGCCAACATCCAGCGGTTCGATGACGACGCAAGTGCGGTGCAGGCGCTGCTTTCGGGCCAGACTCCGCTGATGGGAGCGTCCAACGTTGTGATTTCCCAGATCAATGCCATGGCGCCCGATCAGTTCGACACCAAGTTCTCGCTGCGCCAGCAGAGCCAGGCGATTGCCGTGCGTCCGGGAAGCGATGAATTGCTTGCCTATATCAACGACTTTCTCGGTCGCGTGAAAGAGGACGGCAGCCTCAACGCCCTGCATGAAGAATGGGTTGGCGGTCCGCTGCCCGAATTTGTCATTTCCGGGCAGTAACAGATCGCGCGAAAGGAGACGCCATGACCACCAATGCTGAACACAATGCCGGCAATGCCGCCGTCGAAATGGTCGGCGTCGATAAATGGTATGGCTCCTTTCATGCGCTCAATTCCATCGACTTAACGGTCGCGCGCGGCGAGAAGATCGTCGTGTGCGGCCCGTCGGGGTCGGGGAAATCGACGCTCATTCGCTGCATCAACCAGCTTGAGATCGTGCAGAAAGGCACGATCACAGTCGATGGGATCGAATTGACTGCGGGAGCGAAAAACGTCGAAGCAGTGCGCCGCGACGTTGGAATGGTGTTCCAGCAATTCAATCTGTTTCCGCACATGACAGTGCTGGAAAACTGCATGCTGGCGCCCAGAAAGGTGCGGGGCGTGACCAGAGAAGACGCTGAAGCCACGGCGCGCAAATATCTCGAACGGGTACGTATTCCCGAACAGGCGGACAAATATCCGGCCCAATTGTCGGGCGGCCAGCAGCAGCGCGTGGCGA
>PBNW01000033.1 GCA_002723255.1 Pelagibacterium sp.
CCGACCACATGACGGGTTTGGAACCGCGATAAAGCTGGCCCGACGCTGCGACCTTCATCAATTCGGAGGCGATGGTGGCTTCGGCGTCGAAGCTCATGGTGAGATAGGGGTTGGCCCAATCGCCATTGATGCCGAGGCGCTTGAATTCTTCGCGCTGGACGTCGACCCAGTGCTCGGCAAAAGTGCGGCATTCGGCGCGGAACTCGTTGACCGGCACTTCGTCCTTGTTGAGGCCCTTGGCGCGGTATTGTTCCTCGATCTTCCATTCGATGGGCAGGCCGTGGCAGTCCCAGCCCGGCACATAGGCCGAATTATAGCCCAGCATCTGCATGGAGCGGGACACAAGATCCTTCAGGGTCTTGTTGAGCGCGTGGCCGATATGGATGTTGCCGTTGGCGTAGGGAGGGCCATCGTGGAGCGTGAATTTTTCACGATCACGGCTCTGCTCGCGCAGCATCTTGTAGAGGTCCATATCCTCCCAGCGCTTGAGCCATTCGGGCTCACGCTGGGGAAGACCGGCCCGCATGGGGAAATCGGTCCGGGGCAGGAACAGGGTGTTTGAATAGTCGCGTTCGGTTGTCGCGCCTTGTTGCGTGTCGGTCATAAGAACTCGCGGAAATCTTCAGTCATGAGATCGGGACCGCTTTTAACAGCGGTGGCGGAGGATTGCCAATGGGTTTGGCGGCAGGGTGCGGGGCGATCACGGACTCTGAGTGTACTGGATCCCGGCTCGGGGCCAGGATGACAAGTGAGAGTGCTGCAACCAACGAGATTTAGCCGAAAGACCCATCGACAAAGCCCAGGGCGGCGTCCAGCTCGGAGAGCGGGCGGGCCTGGGCGGTGATAATTCGCGCCGTCGCCGTGTCCTTGTCCATCTGTTCTATAAGCGGGGCGAGACCATCAAACGTCATCTGGCCCCGGATGAAGCCGAGCAAGGCGATGTCGAGGGTCTTGCCATAGATGGTGCGATCGAAATCGAAAATGAAGGTCTCAAACGGCGGCCGGGCGTTGTCAAACATCGGTTTGCCATAGGCGGCGACGCCATCGAACATTTCGCCATCGAGCCGTATTTTGACGGCATAGACGCCCTGCGCCAGACCGAAGGTCTGGGGCACGGCCATGTTGGCGGTCGGATAGCCCAGTTCGCGGCCGCGCTTGTCGCCTTCGATGACCGTTCCGGAAAAGAAGTGGTGATAGCCCAGAAGATTGTTGGCGGTTTCGACATCGCCGCCGGCAAGCGCATCGCGGACGCGCGAGGACGATACGGGCTCGGTGCCATCATCGAGCATGGCGCAGATCTCGACCGAAAAGCCGTGCTCTTCGCCCTGCGCGACAAGGAAATCGGGCGTACCCGCCCTGCCCTTGCCGAAATGGAAATCGGCGCCAACGACAACCCCGGAGACCTCGAGCGCTTCGAGCAGGTAGCGTGCGACGAAATCGCTTGCCTCGACGGATGCCAGATCGCGGGAAAATTCCATGACGGCCACGGCATCAAAGCCCAGCGCCTCGATAAGAGCGGCTTTCTGATCGGCATGGGTCAGCCGATACAGAAAGGGCTGCGGCGCGAAGACGTCGCGCGGGTGCGGCTCGAAGGTCAGGACCAGCGCCGGCACGCCCTTTTTTTCCGCCATGGCACGGGCGGCGGCGAAGACCTTCTGATGGCCGCGATGGCAACCATCGAAATTGCCAATGGCCACCACACCACCCTTAAGAGCGGATGGGACGGCGGAAAGGCCATCGAGTCGGGCGAAATTTTTGCCTGCGGTCATATTGGTCTGGATCGTTTCGTCGCGCTTTTTTGACGGAAGAGTTGGGTGAGGCCACGCAAAGTCGGGCGGAAACTGCCTCTTTGTGGGTGCGATTGCAAGAGCGCAGGTTCAGGCCCTTGCGCCAATATAGCGCCAGACCTGCGCGGGGCGCGGTTCTGCCGTCGCGGGTTCGCCAAAATCGACCAGCGGATAGGAGCCGAGGGCCTGCATGCGATCGCGCGGCAGATGCTCGCGGCCGATGTCTCCGACATAGATCCGGCAATGTGCGGAAAGGCAGCGGTCGAGAAAGGCCACGACGCGTCCGGCCAGCGTGCTTTCGTAAAAAAGATCGCCGACCAGGACGATTTCGGCCTCGGGTACGGGGCCATCGAGGAGATCGGCGTGTTGGGTCTGGACCGTTACCGAATTGAGGGCGGCGTTGAGCGCAACGGCGGCGATGGCATTTGCATCGGTATCGCAGGCCATGATCCTGTCGGCCCCGCTCAGGGCTGCCGCGATGGCGAGAAGGCCCGAGCCTGTGCCCAGATCGAGGACGGTACGACCCGCGACGATATCGGGATTGGCCATGATGTGGCGGGCCAAAACCAGCCCACCGGGCCAAAACCATGCCCAATAGGGCGGCACGCCGTCGCGCGCCAGCGTCCAGACCCCGCTCTGGGGGACGGCAAGGTGAAGCCGGATATCGGGAAGCCCCGGCACCGGAGCGACGGGCAGTCTATCCTTGATAAAGCCACGCGCGTCTATATCCAGGGTCTGCCGCTCTTCTTGGAATCGCGCCATGCTCTAGACCTTATGTTGTCGCGCTTCCGAACCGGAAAAGTGGAACCCATCCCCGATCGAGTCGAGGACAGGCTTCTTCCTGGAAGCCCTCCGGGCGCTACCAGACCAGCCGGGGCATGAAGCCGACCATGTTGGCGCGGGAGACCGAGACGAAATCGGCGACCCTTCGGGCCGGAGGATCGTTGAAGGCATCGAGTTCGGCGGCGTGGATCGAGCCGGTGATGAACAGAAGGTCGATGCCGAACTGGGCGGCGCCCATCGCGTCGGTGCGCACGGAATCGCCGATGGCCAGAATCTGGCTTTTCTCGAAGCGCTGACCGGCGGCCTCGTCGGCCAAAGCCTTGGTCTGCTCATAGATGGGGTTATAGGGCTTGCCGGCCATCATCACCCGGCCGCCGATGTCCTCATAGGCATCGGCCAGCGCGCCACCGCAATAAACTATACGATCCCCCTCCTCGACCACCTTGTCGGGGTTGGCGCAGATCAGGGGCAGATTGCGGGCCTTCCAGATGGTCATGCGGTCCGCATAATCGGCGGGGGTGTCGTCATCGGTATCGAGATCGGTGACGGCGACGGCGGTCGCTTCCTCATCGGAGCCGAAGGTGAGATCGAGGCCTTCGAACAAGACATCATCGACTGCAGGGCCGACCCGGGCGACGGTGCGGCCGCGCCAGTTCTCAAGCAGGGTGCGGGTGGCATCGCCCGAGGACACAAGCGCGTCATAGGCATCGCGCGGGATATTCATGGCGTCGAGCTGGGCGATGATCGAGGCGCCGGGCCGGGGCGCATTGGTGATGAGCACGACGCGGCCACCGCCGGCGCGGAATTGGCTGAGCGCCTCGACGGCACCCCAGTGCGGGGTGACGCCATTGTGCAGCACGCCCCAGACGTCGGACAGCACAGCGCCATAGCGTGTGGCGAGGCTGGAAAGACCGGGAGTGGGGCCGGTGAGAGCGGGCATGGGTTTCCTTGGCTCAAGTCTTTTGTTCGGTCGCGCTTCCGAACCGAATAAGTGGTGTCCACTTATCCTGGAAGCGCTCGGGTGTTCGGTCGCGCTTCCGAACCGGATAAGCGGTGTCCACTTATCCTGGAAGCGCTCTGTTATCGCGCCGCAGCCTGGCGCAGATCGTCATCGCCATCGTCGCGCAGATCGGGCCGCAGGGGTCCGGTTTCGCCCATCACGGGGCCTTGCGCAAGCTTTATGCCATCATCGAGCAGGGCAAGGATCTCGCTCTCGCTCTCAAGGTCGGTGACGACGAGATTGATGCCGAAGCGCTTAATATAGTCATTGATGTCGGATGAATGGAAATCGGTGAGCGCGGCGGGTGTCTTGAGGAAGGTGTGGGCGCTGGTTTCGATGTAGCGCACCCCTTTTTCGGCAAGGCCACCAAAATCGAGGCGCAGCGTCGTCGCGTTGCGCAGGGCGACGAACACGCCCTGTTGCACGAGGGTTGCCAGACCATCCGATTGGGGGCGCGACAGGCCGGTCCATTCCTCGTAATCGAGGGCAAAGACGATATCGGAATTGACGGCGCGGTTGGCGGCAAGAAGGCTCAAGGTCTGATCGAGCGCCGGCTTGTCGCCCAGGCTTGCAGGGGAAACATCGACGAGCAGGCGGACGGGATCGCCGCTCAAACGCGCCCGGCGGACGATGCGGATGGCCTCCTCGGCGCAGAGCCGGTCGATGCGGCGCAAAACGACGGTGCCCTCGCCGGTGGGGACGGGCATGTATTGGGGCGGATCGACAAGCTGGCGGCCATCGATCTGCAGGCGCGGCACCATGTCGAAAGCGTGAATTTTGCGCTGGGGGAGCGTGAGGATGGGGCGGGCATGGTGGATCAGCCGGCCCTCGTCGAGGGCGCGCTTGACGTCATCGAGGGCAATGGTGGGCACGCGGCGGGGTTCGGGGCCCGAGCCTGTAGCACGGTCGTCCTTGAGGGCCGGTGCGGAGGCAGCCTGAGCGGTTTCGAGATCGGATACCGCTTCGGCCACCTGACGGACCACGGTGCCCAGAACGCTCATGTCGGCTTCGATCACGTCGAGGCGCGAGCCGAGCTCGAGATCGACAAGGGCGTTGACGCGCTGGCTGAGAACCTGGCCGGCCTTGGCGTCGGTGGCGAGAAGGCGCCCCATTTCCTCAACGCCCTGTTCGAGGCGACGGAAGGCGCGGCGGCGGGCATTGCGCTCCTCGAGCATGGCGCCGCCCAGCATGATGACAAGCGCCAGCAGCCCGGCTTCAATGGGGGTGAGGCCGAGGGCAAAATAGGCCGCTGCGCCAATGGCGACGCCGCAAACCCCGATAAAGATCAGCACCAGATTTTGCACCCGGCTCCATGCCCCCTGCGGGAATCAAATTCGGCTTTCATTTAAAGGTTTACCACTCCCTCTGGCGACTAAAAAGCGGGGGGTGCCAACCCTTTGTTTACCCTAATGGATTGATAATGGCTCATCGAGTTCAGCCTTCATCTGGCAAGGAGTAGCCGCCTGATGCGTGATGGAACCCCGTCGGACGCAGATGTGAATCTGTTGCTGATCGAGCGCTCGCCCGAGAGAGCGCGTGCGACCATGTCCGCCATTTTTGGCCAATGGGGCCACGGGATCACGCTCGTCCACTGTTCGAGCGGTCCGCAGGCGCTGCGCAGCCTCAAGACGGAACGTTTCGATGTCATTTTGGCGGAAACCGAGAGCCTGGACGGGTTTGCGGGCGATGAGGAAGCCGCGTTCGGTGCGCTGGCAAATGCATCCGATGGGGCGCTCATCATCGCGCTGTCCGATGGCGGATCGGTTTCGCTTGCGGTGGCGGCCATGCGGGCGGGAGCCCATGACTATCTGCCATTGCCGGTCTCGGGGCCGGTTCTGGCCTCCCGGCTGGGCGAGTTGGGCCAGCGCCACGGCAAGGCGCGGGCCATGGTGTGCGACACACTGGCCGAACAGCGCCCCGACTTTGAAGGATTTGTGGGGACAACGCCGCAGATGCAGGCGATTTACGACCAGATCCAGCGGATTGCGCCCTCGGCGGCCCCGGTGTTCATCACCGGAGAAAGCGGGACGGGCAAGGAAGTGACGGCCGAAGCGCTGCACAAGCGCAGCCCGCGCGCCAAAAAGCGGTTCATTGCCATCAATGCCGGCGCGATTCCGCGCGAATTGATGGAGTCCGAGGTGTTCGGGGCGGTCAAGGGCTCGTATACGGGCGCCCATGAGGACCGCAAGGGCGCCATCGAGATGGCCGATGGCGGTACGTTGTTTCTCGACGAAGTCGGGGAAATGGACCTCGCCCTGCAGTCCAAGCTCCTGCGGTTCTTGCAGACCGGGACAATTACGCGGGTGGGAGAATCGGTGTCCCGGCCGGTCGATGTGCGGGTGATCTGCGCGACCAACCGCAATCCGATGCAACTGGTCAGCGAAAAGAAATTCCGCGAAGATCTGTTCTATCGCCTGCATGTGCTGCCCATCCACCTGCCGCCCCTGCGGCAAAGGCCGGGCGATATCATGCCGCTGGCGCAGAGCTTTCTTGCGACATTCTCCAAGGAAGAAGGCAAGGGTTTTGCCGGATTTGCTCCCGATGTCGCCAATCTGTTCGTGGCGCGCGAATGGCCGGGCAATGTGCGCCAGCTGCAAAATCTGGTGCGCCGGATCGTCGTGATGTTCGATGGCGGCATGGTGACGGCTCAGATGGCGCTGGCGGCCGATATCGAATCGCGTGATGCCTTTGAGGTTGCCGTGCTCTCGAATGGATCGGTGCCCGATATCCTGCCCATGTGGCAGCAGGAGCAAAAGATCATCGAGGACGCGCTTGGCGCATTCGGCGGCAACATCGCCCGCGCCGCCGCGGCGCTGGAGATCAGCCCCTCGACGATCTATCGCAAGCGGCTGGGCTGGGAGCGGGCGGGAGCGTCGTAGCAGCTTACAACGCGAGCGGCGGTCTTTCTTACCGGGGTCTGTACCCCTGAGCGTAATAGAGCTGGATATTGCCCAACTCTATTACACCATTGCGCTCAATGGATATGGTTCCGAGATGTTCGATGCTCTCAAAGCTGTCCGAATGGACGTTGGGCACACGATCGGCGTTGGGGGTCTGGGCAACGACATAGGCGTTCCAGCCGGTGTGGGCCTGCCTGTCGAAATTGAATTCGAGATTGCGGGGATCGCTGCCGAAACAGGCCAATGGCAAGCGGCCCGAGACCTGCGTGTCGATGTAGCCGCAATCGATCCAGTTGGTGCCGGCGACGAACAGTTCGCCCTGCCCGAAGGCGCCAAGGTCATCGAGCGCCTCGCCCAGTTCGGTCCATGGCAGTTGCAGTGCCGTCGGGTCTTCCCAATCGCCCGGGAACACGGCGCGAGCCCATCCGGTTGCCGCGTGGGACACGAGCAGCGAAAGAATGACCAGCGTGGCGATGGCCGAGCCGAACAGCCAGGCGCAGACGGCCTTGCCGTCCCGATCGGCTGCCCAGGCGCCCATGAGCATGAACAGCATCAGATAGCCCGGTGCCTGCCAATGGAAATGGAACTGGGTGTCTGACCACAGCGCAACGATTGTGAAAAAGATGACGACGGGCCAGCCGATATAGGCAAAGAGCGCCGCCGCCCCCGGCTCGGCGCCCGAGGGAAACTGTCCGCGAGCCCCCGCGCCCAGGGCGCGAACGCCGACATAGAGCGCGGGCAGCGCCAGCCAGGGAACCATGTAAAGGAGCTGCCCCCAGATCATGCGGATCAATCCGTCCCAGCGCAAACCGGATTCGGCCAGCGCCCTGCCCCCCTGGAAGCCGAAGGACACCCAATCGTTCTGCGCGTTCCAGACCAGGACGGGCGAGAAGATGGCCAGAGCGATCAGCAGAGCCAGCCATGGCGCGCGATGGGTGAGCCAGCGGCGCTGGGTGGAATTGGCGAGAATGAACAGGCCCGTGCCGGCCACGAGGAAGACCGCGTGATATTTCGAAAGAAATGTCAGCCCGAGAAATAACCCGGCAAGGCTCCAGTAGAGAAACGGCCGCTGGGCGCCCTTGCCGAAGAATATCTCGATCAGAACGCGGATCGTTGCGAGCCAGAACAAGACCATGGGGGCATCGGGCTGTGTCCATGAGCCGACGGAGAGCGAAAACAGCACGCAGGCATTGACGATCAGTGCTGCAAAAAAGCCGCCGAGCGGGGAATGGATGCGCCGGACAATGTCAAAGACCAGCCAGGTCGAGACGGCGAACATCACGATGAAAGGCAGCCGGATGATCAGCAGGTTGTCCGATCCGGTCAATTGCAGCGTTGCCCAGATGGTCCAGAGCGAGACAGGCGGCTGGTCGAAATAGCTCAGGTGAAACTGGCGGGCCGAGGCAAGATAATAGGCCTCTCCCGTGCCCCAGCCGACCACCGCGCCACCGATCATGCGCAGGACCAGAGTGACGGCGATGAGGATCAGAGTGGCCTGAGCGGGCGAGAAAGGGCCGATGCGATCACGCAAGGTCATGGGTTCACCGCCAGGTAAAAATGCGGGTGACCGCGTAGTTGAAGACCACGCTCATCACCGCGCCGGCCACCCCGGCGACGATGAAATTGGCCATGTGGGTTTCAAACAGCACGCTGGCCACCGAGACATTGGCGAGCGTGCCGAAGCTGCAGACCAGATAGAAACTGAGCAGCCCGGTCCAGAAGCGAGAGCCCGTCAGTTTCTTGTCGGCGTAGGTCAATTCGTTGTTGAGCAGGTAGTTGGTGGTCATGGCCACCAGCGTTGCCGCCAACTGGCTGTTGGCGAAGTTGAAGTCGAGAACTTCGAAGACAAATGTCAGCACCGAAAGATGCACCACAACGCCCGACGCGCCAACCAGCGAAAACAGAAGAAAGCTGGTGGGCAGGATGCCACGGGAAATCTGCGACACGATGAGCCCGAGAAACTGGGCGACGACCAGGGCGCTCATCTTGCTTTCGCCGGCAAAACGCGGGCGGAAGGTGTAGGGCACCTCGGTGATCGTCAGCTTGCGCCCCAGTTGGCGGTTGCCCGTGGCGATGATGTCGAGCAGGATCTTAAAGCCTTCGCGCGACAGGCGCGGGACGATTTCATTGAACAGCGACCGGCGCAGCAGGAAAAAGCCGCTCATCGGATCGGACAGGGCCTTGCCGGTGAGAATGCCCGAAAGCCGGGTTGCCAGTTCGGACCCCTTCTGACGGCTGGCGGAAAAACCATCCTGGGAACTGCCCTCCCCCGTGTAGCGTGAGCCAACGACAATGTCGGCCCCGGCGCGGGCCTGGTCGAGCATCTGGGTCAGAATCGTTTCGTCGTGCTGATGGTCGGCATCGATCACGGCCACAAATTCTGCCGCCGAGGATGCCATGCCTTCGATGCAGGCCGATGACAGGCCGCGCCGACCGATACGGTGAATACATCTGACATGGGGCTTTTGCGCTGCGATCTGCTTGGCCAGATCGGCGGTGCCGTCCGGGCTGTTGTCATCGACGATGATGACTTCAAAGCTGATGCCTGCCAGCGCCGCCTCGAGCTTTTCGATGAGCGGGGCAATGTTGTCGCGTTCATTGAAGGTGGGGACGATGACCGACAGGGTCGGCGGAATCCAATCTCGTGCGGACATATTTTCCAATTCTGTCATCGTCTCGTCTTTTTATGTCCGCATGAACGGCTGGCATGCAAATCGCGCAACGGCATAACAAGCCCCTGTCCGCGATGCAAAATTTTTTGCGTGCGGCATTCTTGACTCCCGCACCCCCCTCTCCTATCTGCACCATATGCTGCTAGCACTCCCGACGTTAGAGTGCTAATAGCGGAGGAAATTGCATCTCAACTTCACGTTCCAAAGGAGCGACTATGAGCTTCCGTCCCCTGCATGACCGCGTTGTGGTCCGCCGCGTCGACAGCGAATCCAAGACCGCTGGCGGCATCATCATTCCAGACACCGCCAAGGAAAAACCCTCCGAGGGCGTTATCGTTTCCGTCGGCGCCGGAGCCCGCGACGACAATGGCAAGGTCGTTCCGCTCGACGTCAAGGAAGGCGACCGCGTCTTGTTTGGCAAGTGGAGCGGCACCGAAGTCAAGGTTGGCGGCGAAGACCTGCTGATCATGAAAGAGTCCGACATCATGGGCGTGATCGAAGGTTAATCCGGACGCGCTTCCGGTTGGAAGCGCCCCCAAAACCTTCGGATGCCCTTTTTCATTTTTTGCAAGGAGCAGAATTAAATGGCTGCCAAAGAAGTCAAATTCTCGACCGAAGCCCGCGACAAGATGCTGCGCGGCGTCAACATCCTGGCCAATGCGGTCAAGGTGACGCTCGGTCCCAAGGGCCGCAACGTGGTCATCGAAAAGTCGTTCGGCGCACCGCGCATCACCAAGGACGGCGTGACCGTTGCCAAGGAAATCGAACTCGAAGACAAGTTCGAAAACATGGGCGCCCAGATGTTGCGCACCGTGGCCTCCAAGACCAATGACATCGCCGGCGACGGCACCACGACTTCGACCGTTCTGGCTCAGTCGATCGTCAACGAAGGCGTCAAGGCCGTCGCTGCCGGCATGAACCCGATGGATCTCAAGCGCGGCATCGACCTGGCCGTGACCGAAGTGATCTCGAACCTGGCCTCGAAAGCCGTCAAGATCTCCAACACCAGCGAAGTCGCCCAGGTCGGCACGATCTCGGCCAATGGCGAAAAGGCCATCGGCGACATGATCGCCAACGCCATGCAGAAGGTCGGCAACGAGGGTGTCATCACCGTCGAGGAAGCCAAGACCGCAGAAACCGAACTCGATGTCGTCGAAGGCATGCAGTTCGACCGCGGTTACCTTTCGCCCTATTTCGTGACCAACACCGAAAAGATGGTCGCTCAGCTCGACGATCCGCTCATCCTGCTGCACGAAAAGAAGCTTTCGAACCTGCAGGCTCTGCTGCCCGTTCTCGAAAGCGTGGTTCAGTCCAACCGTCCGCTGCTCATCATTGCAGAAGACGTTGAAGGCGAAGAGCTTGCCACTCTCGTGGTCAACCGCCTGCGTGGCGGTCTCAAGGTCGCTGCCGTCAAGGCACCGGGCTTCGGCGATCGCCGCAAGGCCATGCTCGAAGACATCGCCATCCTGACCGGTGGCCAGGTGATTTCCGAAGACCTCGGCATCAAGCTCGAGAACGTGACCACCGACATGCTGGGCACCGCCAAGCGCGTCGAGATCACCAAGGAAAACACCACCATCGTCGATGGTTCGGGCTCCAAGGACGACATCGAAGGCCGTGTCAACCAGATCAAGGCGCAGATCGAAGAAACCTCGTCCGATTACGACAAGGAAAAGCTTCAGGAACGTCTGGCCAAGCTGGCCGGTGGCGTTGCCGTGATCAAGGTCGGCGGTTCGACCGAAGTTGAAGTGAAAGAACGCAAGGACCGCGTCGACGACGCGCTCAATGCAACCCGCGCTGCGGTTGAAGAAGGCATCGTTGCCGGTGGTGGCGTTGCGCTGCTGCGGGCCTCGAACGCGCTCACCGTCAAGGGTGCCAATGCCGACCAGCAGGCCGGTATCGCCATCGTCAAGCGCGCGCTGCAGGAACCGATCCGTCAGATCGCCAACAATGCGGGCAGTGAAGGTTCGGTCGTTGTGGGCAAGATCCTCGACAATGCGTCCGACACCTTCGGCTATGACGCCCAGACGGGTGAATATGGCGACATGATCCAGATGGGCATCATCGATCCCGTCAAGGTCGTGCGCACCGCTGTTGAAGACGCTGCCTCGGTTGCCGGCCTTCTGGTCACCACCGAAGCGATGATCGCCGAGCTTCCCAAGGACGACGCACCCGCCATGCCCGGCGGCGGTGGCGGCATGGGCGGCATGGGCGGCATGGATTTCTAAGGAATCCATTTCGCTCACGGGCCGTACCGCATTCGGCCCGAAGCGCTAAAACCGCGCTGGGCCGAATGCTGGCCCTGCGCGGGCGCGGCCAACGATGGCCGGGCGCTCTTTGCGCCTTAAAGAAAAAGAATTGGGACCTCTCCAGGGTCTCGAACGGGAAGGGCAGTGCTTCGGCGCTGCCCTTTTCGTTTGGAACTTCCCGTTCGCTTTTTGCCTGGCACGGCTTTGTCGGCGCCTGCAAAGCAGGCTTGCACACCGTACGACTCAGGGGAAAAAGAGCAGCTTTATTGCGAGGATGATCGAGACGACGATCACCAGGGGGCGGATGATTTTGGCGCCGTAGCGGATGCCGGTGACGGCGCCGAGGTAGCCGCCGAGGATCTGGCCTGTGGCCATGACGATCGCCACTGGCCAGACGACGTCTCCGGCGATGATGAAAAAGATCAAGGCAGCGAGGTTGGAGACGACGTTGAGAATCTTGGTGTGGGCCGAGGCGCGGGCTGCCGAGAGGCCGAACAGGGCGACGAAGGCCAGCATGAAGAACGAGCCGGTGCCGGGGCCGAAAAGGCCATCGTAAAAGCCGATCACGAAGGCGAAGGCGGGAACGAAGGTTGCAAATTTGAGTCGGGCGGCGCCATCGATGTCCCTGATCGAGGGCGAGAAGGTGAAATAGAGCGCGACGGCGATCACGGCGACCGGGACAAGGATCTCAAGAGCGGAGGTATCGACCTGCTTGACGACGATGGCGCCGAAAAGCGAACCGGCGAAGGCCGCGCCGATGGCGGGGACCAGCGACAGGATCGAGACGTAGCCCTGGCGCCAATAGGTCCAGGCGGCCATCGTGGTGCCGACGATCGATTGGGCCTTGTTGGTGGCGATGGCGCCCAATGGCGGCAGGCCGGCCCAGAGCAGCGCAGGGATGGTGATCAGGCCGCCGCCGCCGGCAACGGCATCGACAAAGCCGGCGATGACGCTGACGCCGCCCAGCGCCACAAGGACCCAGATATCGTACACGGAAAGGACTCGTCGTTGCGTGGTGGCGCTTGCTGGCACGAAGCGGGGCGGTTTGCAACCGGATCGATGCTGGGGGCGCCGCTACTGTATATTGATTGGCGAACAATCTGTCGGTGACAGGTGGATTTTTCAAACGGTGGTCATGCGGCAGTGTCCGGTCATCGCAAATCGGATACTGGACGCAAAGACCATGAACGCGCTTCAAACCTATCTACCGACTGTGGGCCGCATCTTTCTGGCCCTCATCTTCATTCTCGCCGGCCTGAGCAAGATCCCGGCCATCGAGGGCAATGTGGGCTATATGGAAATGTTCGGCGTGCCGGGCCTCCTGATCTGGCCGACCATCCTTTTGGAAGTCGTTGGCGGCATCATGCTGGCGATCGGGTTCAAGGCCCGCTGGGCGGCGGCGGCACTGGGTGCCTTCTCGCTGGTTGCGGCATTGATCTTCCACACCGACTTTTCCAACCAGATGGAAATAACCAATTTTCTCAAGAACGTCGCCATAGTGGGCGGCATGCTTTACGTCATCGCCTTCGGGCCGGGAGCGCTGGCGGTCGATACCCGCAAGTAGGCGCTATTGCCAAAAAAAGAAAAAGGGCCGCGCGAGCGGCCCTTTTTTATGGCTGGAACCGGGTGGCGCCGATGGCGTCGGTCAGTCGGTTGAGGACAGCCAGCCTGCCCTCGTGCCACTCGGCGTTGCGGGCGACGAGCAGCAGGGATTCGCTTTTGAGCATCACGCCATCTTCGAGGATGCGCAGGCCGTTGGCCTTGAGCGTTGCGCCGGTCGAGGTGATGTCGACGATGAGATCGGCGGCGCCCGATGCCGGCGCGGCCTCAGTGGCGCCGAGGCTTTCGACGATCCGGTACTCGGCAATGCCGTGCGCGGCGAAGTGGCGGCGGGTGAGATTGACGAATTTTGAGGCGATCCTGAGCCAGCGGCCATGGCGGGCGCGGAAATCGGCGGCGACATCAGAGAGATCGTCCATGGTGGTGACGTCGATCCAGGAATCGGGAACGGCGACCACCGCATCGGCGCGGCCAAAGCCGAGGCGCTTGACGATTTCAACCTGCTGGGGCCCGGTTTCGGCGGTTTCGTGAATCAGGTCCTCGCCGGTGATGCCGATATCGATGGTGCCGCGGATCAACTCGCGGGCGATTTCCGACGCCGAGAGAAAGCGCACGATCACATCGGGCATGGCGGCCATTTCGCCCAGATAGGAGCGTGCGCCACCGGGGCGCTCGATGGGCAGGCCGGCTTTTTCAAAGACCGCTACAGCTTCTTCCTGTATGCGCCCTTTGGAGGGGAGCGCGAGCATGATCGAGCTCATGGCCGAACCTCCGCTTCGAGACGGTCAACCCAGACGGCGCACCCGACGGCGGGGATATCCTGGGAGGCACCGAGGCGTTTGAGCAGGCGGTCATATTGTCCGCCGGAGACGAGCACCAGCCCCCCTGCTCCGGTCACCTCGAAGGTGATGCCGGTGTAATAATCGAGGCGCGGGGAAAAGCCGGCGTCAAACAGGATCGATTTTGCCTTGAGGCCATCGCGCAATTGGTCGACGCGGCGGCTTGCGCCGGCCAATGCCGGGGTCAGATCGATGCCGGTGGACTGGCCGAGCGCGCCGATTGCAGCGAGCGATTTGTCGGCGGGGCCGGAGATGGCGAGATAATTGCGCAGCAGATCGATTGTCGGGCCGGGAACGCGTTGGGCTTCGAGCGCCTGTTTTTCGAGATAGCGGGCGGCGATTTCCTCGGGCGTGCGGCTTTCGGTGAGGCTCAATCCGTTGGTGAGCATGAGTTCACCGACCCAATCGGCGATATCGTCGGCCGGCAGTCCGGCCGGGCCGGGCATGGGGGGTCTTGGATCGGCGAGGCGGTCGAGCAGCGCCGTCATGGCCTCGGGGTGACCGAAGCGGGCGCGGACGCGGGGGCGCCAGACATCGGGCATGTCGCAGGCGGCGAGCAGGGTTTCAAAAAGATCGATATCGCCGACGCGGATATGGGGTGCTGTCACGCCATAGATGTCGGTGACGGCGCGGGCAAAGCCGATCACCTGATCGAGCGCGGCATCGGCGTCGGGGAGGGCCAAAAGCTCCATGCCGCCCTGATCGAACTGGGCGGGGCCATCGGTGCGCTGGCGAAAGACCGGACCGAGATAACCATAGGCTGCCGGGGTCGCGGCCCCATTGGCGATGTGGTCGATGGCGTTGGGCAGCGTGAAATCGGGCCGCAGGCAGAATTCGGAGCCATCCATGCCCTGGGTGAGGATCATGCGCGCGCCCAGTTCTTCGCCAGCCAGATCGAAATAGGCGGCTGGGGAGACGAGGATCGGTGGCGCGGCAAGGGTGACGCCGGGAGCGGTGACCAGCGCTTCGAGGGCGGAGCGGCAGGCGATGGCGGTCATCACCCGTTCGCCTTCATCCATGCGGCAACGGCCGGAATCTGTTTGACGAAATCGACCATTTGATCGCGCGGGACCGAATACTGGCCGGGGCGTTCGGTTTTCCAGGCGGCGTTGTCGGTGATCGAGGCGGCGGCTTCGGCACCCTCGGCCAGATCCTTGATCTGGACGACGCCCTGCTCGCGCTCATCGGAGCCCTGGATGATGACGGCGGGGGCGTTGCGCTTGTCAGCGTATTTCATCTGCTTGCCCATGTTCTTGGACGAACCCAGGAACAACTCGGCGCGGATGCCGTCGGCGCGCAGATCGGCGACCATTTTCTGGTAGTCAGCGATGCGGTCCTTTTCCATGACGGTGACCACGACGGGGCCGGTGACCGGGGCGGCATCGAGATTGCCGGTGAGTTTAAGGGCCGAAGCGAGGCGCGAGACGCCAATGGAAAAGCCGGTGGCGGGGGTGTGCTCGTTGCGGAAGCGCGAGACCAGACCATCGTAACGGCCACCGCCGCCGACCGAGCCGAACACCACATCCTGACCCTTTTCGTTCTGGACGGTGAAGGTCAGTTCGATTTCGAAGACCGGGCCGGTGTAGTATTCGAGGCCACGGACGACGGAGGGGTCAATCTTGATGCGGTCGGGGCCGTAGCCGGCAGAGTCAAAAAGGCCCGCCATTGCCCGCAACTCTGCAATGCCTTCGTCATACGTCGCGTTGTCTCGGACGATCACATCATACCCAGCCAGACGCGCTACGCTTGAAGGGTCATTAAGGTTTTCCATAGCAGCGAAAGTTACCAGCCGCTGAATGGTATCAATACCATGTTCCGTGAGGCCGGCTCCCTCCGTAAAATCTCCACTCTCATCTCTACGGCCCGGCCCTAGAAGTAGTCGAACGCCGCCAAAACCGAACTTGTCCAGCTTGTCGATGGCGCGCAGTACGGTCAACTTCTGGGCTTCATCGGTGACGCCAATCGCCTGCATGACGCCATCGAGCACCTTGCGGTTGTTGACCCGCACGACGTATTTGCCCTGCAAACCCAGCGCGTCCATGGTGTCGGCCATCATCATGCACATTTCGGCGTCCGATTCCGGGCCACCGGCGCCCACGGTATCGGCGTCGAATTGCATGAACTGGCGGAAACGGCCGGGGCCGGGCTTTTCGTTGCGGAACACCCAGCCCTGCCGGTAGGACCTGAACGGTTTGGGCAGGTCCTGATAGTTCTGGGCGAAATAGCGGGCGAGCGGGGCTGTGAGATCGTAGCGCAGGCTCATCCATTGGTCGTCATCGTCCTGCACGGAAAACACCCCGGCATTGGGGCGGTCGGTGTCGGGCAGGAATTTGCCCAGGGTTTCGGTGTATTCGAAAAACGGGGTCTGGATGGGATCGAAGCCGTAGCGCTCGTACACATGGCGGATTTTGGCGACCATCTGTTCGATGGCGGCGAGGTCCGCGGGTTCGGAGTCGACAAAACCGCGCGGCAGGCGCGGCTCGATGAGCGCTGAATTCTTGGCCATGAGTTTGGTCCCTGAAGTCCCTACAATACGGGGCTTTTAGATGTATGGCCCGTTCCCTAAACGATAAGGCTTTTCGAGACAAGGCAACGGAGCACTGTTGCCGTTTCGCCACAGGCAACCGGCAAGTGCGACAACCCGCCACATCAGGGCTTGGCGATCACGGATTCGTTAGCTATCAATTCGGCGTCTTCAACACAAACCTCTCAAGGGAGGCGTTCCTATGATAGCATTCGCAAACGTCCTCACCCGTGGTGTTGAAGCCTTCGGTTGGGCCCTGTCCCGCCGCCTCAATCGCACCGGCGTCAAAGCCTGACAGCCTTCGCGATAATCAGGTCGCTCTAACCGACCCGATCTTCAAAAACACCCCCAAAGCCAACCCATCCTGACGACAGCACATTTGCGTCCTGCCGCCCGGATTCCAACCAGACTCAACCCTTGGACACGTTTCCGGGCCGGATGAACCGACTCTCGAAAACGTCTCCAGCAACATGGAGCCAGTGCGCCTTTGCGCGCCTGGGTGACGACGATGTCGCACGTAAACATGCAAGTGGAAGGCGCGATCCTGCGCATTTCGCTCGATACACTGATGGCCGAGCACGGCAAATGGCGCGTGGTCATGGCCGCGATAAAAGCGATGGTGCGCGGCCGGCGCCGGGTGCAGACGATCCGTCCGCAAGATCTGCCCAATTCGATCCGCGCCGACATAGGGCTGCCCACAATCGTGGACCCGCCTAGAATGCCGACGGTGATGATGGTCTTTGCACGGCCATAACCGTCGGCGCATTAACGGGACGCTTGCCCTGGGCCTTTCCGCATGAAACGCGGGGAGGCTCAGGGTCTTTCAGGGTCGCACGAACCGGGCGCGTTGCGCCTCGATGGGCGCGCGGCAATGGCAGCCCTCGACATGGTCGTTGACCATGCCCATGGCCTGCATGAACGCATAGCAGGTGGTGGGGCCAACGAAGGAAAAGCCGCGCTTTTTGAGGTCTTTCGAGAGCCTTATCGACTCGGGCGATGTGGCCTGCTGGCGCAGACTGTCCCACGAATAATCGGTGGGGCGATCCTCGGGGCGGGGCTCGAAACTCCAGAAATAGGTGGCGAGCGAGCCGAACTCGTCGCGCAGCGCCTGAGCGCGGCGGGCATTGTTGATGGTCGAAACGATCTTGCCGCGATGGCGCACGATGCCGGCATCGGCAAGCAGGCGATCGATATTGGGTTCATCGAAGGCGGCGACCGTGTCGATATCGAATCGCGCGAAAGCGGCGCGGAAATTCTCGCGCTTTTTGAGGATGGTCAGCCAGGACAGGCCCGACTGAAAGCCTTCAAGGCAAAGCTTTTCAAACAGGCGCGTATCGCTTTCGACCGGATAGCCCCATTCGGTATCGTGATAGGACTGGTACAGCGGATCGGCGCCTGCCCAGGGGCAGCGCACGGGGTCGGCATCGGTCATGGAATCGTCTCGCCTAGCATTTTGATAACCATAGCGGTGGAACAAGATTTAACCATCCCATTTGACTCAATCTTTGCCGGATGCGGGCAGGATCGGCTTTCCTTTTGAAGCCCGAGACGAGATGCAGATGATCCGTATCGCCCCTGCCCTTTTGATCCTCCTGATTCTGGCCGCGCCCGCGCAGGCTGCATCGGGTTATCGCGGCTATCTCAATGCCATGTTCGGCCCGCCGCCGGGCATGGTGCTGACACCCGACGAGCCCCAGACCATGCTCGAATATCAGACGGAGTATGTCAGCCACCCCATGTGGCTGCGCCAGGTGGTCAGCTACCGGACCAGCGAAGCGCCGGGCACGCTGATCGTCGATACGCGCCGGCACTTCCTGTTTCTGGTGCTGGAAAACGGGCACGCCATGCGCTACGGCATCGGAGTGGCGCGGATGGGGTTCGAGTGGAGCGGAACCCATCGGGTGAGCGCCAAGCGCGAATGGCCGAGCTGGACACCGCCGGCCGAAATGCATGCCCGCCAGCCGGGCCTGCCCAAATTCATGCCCGGAGGGCCGAACAATCCGATGGGGGCGCGGGCGCTCTATCTGGGGTCGACCCTCTATCGCATCCACGGCACGAACGAGCCGTGGAGCATCGGGCGGTCGGTCTCTTCGGGGTGTATCCGGATGACCAATGAAGATGTGATCGATCTTTACGGGCGGGTGCCCGTCGGGGCCAAGGTCATCGTGGTGTAGGCGCCGGCAACCTGTGAGCCGCCGGGCCAAGAGCGTGATGGTTATAAATCCGAAGCGATTGCCACGCTTTCGGTTTTACGCCGCATGGGGAATATTGAACCCCTTATCGGCATAGTCCTTGAGCTTGTTGCGAACCGTACGGATCGAGAGCCCGAGGATCTGGGCGGCGCGGGTGCGATTACCATTTGTCTGTCGCAGGGTGGCGAGAATCAGCGTTCTCTCCACTTCGGCAACCGGCAAACCCACCATAGCCTCCGCCAGTTCGGCGTTTGGAGCAAAGTCGTACACTGCACGTCCTTTCTGAGCCCCCATACGCTTTGTCTAACGCCTCTAAGGGTCATCCCTTATGGTTAACAAAGCCCTAACAGCGGAGCTTACGAGAACGGCTTTTGCCTAACCCATGATAGGCATGGCGCGTTACGGTGCCATCCTGGTGCAAAAAGGGGGTGGTACCGTCGCCCCGAATTGAACGGGGGACCTCTAGATCCACAATCTAGCGCTCTAACCAACTGAGCTACGACGGCATGGTGACGCGGACACTTTGACGCTATGGCAGCGTCGTCCCGAAACGGGGCGGAACATAGGTCGAGATGACGGCAAAGACAAGGGCGGTTTTGGCAAGACCTGCAGGTTTTTTCGTGTCGGGCGCGGCGCGGTGCCTTAACCATTTCCAACCTTTGAAGGGTCAAGAATGGCGCTAGACATGGACCGGGCCGCGGAGTCCCTATATTTAAGGTTTCGTCAACCATCGGCCCGGACCGGGTCGAGGACGGACATACGGACATGACATGACGCTCGACTGGACAAGCGCAGAACAGGCCCAAACCGTAACGCGGCTCGAGGACGATCCGCGCCCGGCATGGCTATGGCCGGTCGACGGGACGCAGCCGGTCTGGACCAACCGGGCGGCCGGGCTGTTTGGCGCCCGGATCAAGGGCGGGGAAATCAAGACCCAGGAGCCGGCCGTTCCGATCAAGGGCCAGATCGCACGGATCGTGCGGCTGGGACTGACGGGGCGGCCGACGCTGTCACGGATGCAGTTTCTGGCCGGGCGCAAGCCGCTTTCGGCCACCTGCCATTGCACACCGCTGCGGCTGGGCGATGACGGGCTGTATCTGCTGGTGGTCGGGGTCGATCCGATCAGCGATGAGGTGCTGGCGGCGGCCGGGCAGCAGCCGGATGAGATTGCACCCGCCGAGCCCGAAGCCCTGCCGGTGGCCAATGAGCAGACCGAGGATGGGCCGGAGGAAGACGATAGCGAGAGCGAAGGGTTGGCGGTGCTTGTCGACAGACTGGCCGGACACGAGCACCTTTTCGAGCCTCTCGATGCCGACGACGATGCGCCGTTCGCCGGCGCTGTCCCGAGCCGCGATTTTGCCGACATCGCCTTTGACGAAAACGTCGAAGCGGTTTCGGGCGAAGGTCAATCCGATTGGGGCATGGACGATCTGGCCAATGAGGAAGAGGCGTTCACCGCCGACGGCAATGACGACGAAGCTCCGGTGCGCGCGGGATTGTGGCAGGTCACCGGGCGGGGGCTGACCGTTTCGCGCATCAGCTACGATGAAAGCGAGCCCGATTTGCCTGCCGCAGACGCGGCAAACCAGGCTGACGAGGATCACGCGGCCCCCGACGCCGGCGAGCAAACGACGCGGTACAATTTCGAAGAGCTTTCGCGCATTCTGACCGACCGGATCAATCGCGAGGACCCGCCCGAGCCGGCGTCTGCCCCCCTGCCCCGGACGCCGGAGCGAACGGGGGGCGAGCTGGTGGCGCTGAGCGAAGAAGCGCTGGTGCTCAACCGGCTGCCGATCGGCATTCTGATCTTTCGCGACCAGGATATTCTGTTTGCCAACCGTGCACTGGTCGACCTGACGGGCTATGAGAACGCAACGACCCTGCGTGGATTGGGGCTTTCGGCGATTTTCCCAACCGTTGATGGTGGTGAGCCGGCGGGGCCGGTCAGCCATTTGCTGCGCCGGGATGGCGAGAAAATCGCGGTCAATGCCCGGCTTAACGCCATCACCTGGCAGGGTCGGCCCGGCTTCATGCTTTCGGCCAGGGCCAACGACATCGAGCCGCTGCGCGAAGCGGAAGTCGGTCAGTTTGCAGCGCTTTGGGCCAAGGTCGCCAATTTCGATTTCGTCACGGCGGACCGGACCGGGCTCATCGCCAGCTTCACGAATGGCCGGGACGACAGTTCCGCCGCCGAAATCGGAACGCCGATCACCAATCTGATCGCCCAGAGCGATCATTCCGCCTTGCGGCAGTTTCTGAGCCTGCCGGCGCGCTATGCGGGCGGCGTGCGGCCCGCGATTTCGCTCAAGGGAAAGCGGGCCGGACACACGCTGACGCTTTTTGCCGAGGGACGCGCCGGCATCGTTTCGGGCTATTTCGGCCTGCTTGGTCCCGCCGATACCCAGGCCGTCGCGCCGGGTCCGCGTGCTGGGCTGCCGACCGCCACGCTGAGCCGGATCACGCGCGGGCTTCGCCGTCCGCTCAACACCATTGCGGGATTTTCCGAGTTGATCGCATCGGAATCCTTCGGGCCATTGGCCAATGCACGCTACCTCGAATACGCACGCGACATCCGCTCGGCGAGCGGGGAGATCGGCGATTTGGCCGATGAACTCGACGATTATGTGCGGCTCGCCGAGGGCGAGTTGACGCTCTCTCCGGCCGATGTGGATATCGCAACGCTTCTGGCCGAGAGCCTGGTGCGGGTGCGCGCTCAGGCCGGACGGGCCCGGGTGTTGCTGCGCAGCGCGATCAGCGAACGGCTGCCCTATGTCCGGGTCGATGCCGCAACGCTCAAGCAGGCCGTGCTCAACATGCTGGCCAGCGCGATCAGCGAAGGTGGCGAGGGATCCAAGGTCGTGCTCTCGGGACAGGTCGAGGACGATGGTTCGGTTTCCATCCATGTTCGCGACACGGCCAAGGCACCCAATGCCCTGGCCGAGCGTTTCATGGTGTTTCGCGACGGGGTGGCGGCGGATGGCAGCGAGCGCAAACCGAGCCAGTCGAGCATCGGGCTGACGCTGACCCGATCGCTGGTGGCGGTCAATGCCTGTTCACTGAGCCTTGCGCCGGCCAGCGAGAGCGGCACGCTGATGACGCTGACCATTCCGGCGAGCCTGGTGGTGCGGGGCTGAAAGCGCCGCTTGACAAGCACCGGCATGGTCAGCCTTAACTCGTCCCATGAGCAAGTTCGAGCCGATCCTGCGGATTGAAAACGTGTCGCGCCATTTCGGCAGCGTGGCGGCTCTCGATGGCGTTTCCTTCGAGATCGCCCCGGGTGAGATCGTGTGCCTGGTCGGCCATTCGGGATGTGGGAAATCGACCCTGTTGCGGACAATTTCAGGGGTCGAGCAGATCGATGGCGGGTCTGTGATGCTGGCCGGCACGGTGGTCAGCGGCGCAGAGGGGTTCGTTGAGCCAGAGGACCGTAACATCGGCTTCATGTTTCAGGACTATGCGCTGTTTCCCCATCTGACAGCACGCCAGAATATCGGCTTCGGGCTCCGGGGCATGAGCCGCAAGGACGCAGCGGCCCGTGTTGGCGACGTCATTGCACGGCTCGAAATCGAGGCGCTGGCCGAGCGCTATCCCCACATGCTGTCGGGCGGCGAGCAACAGCGCGTTGCGTTGGCCCGCGCCCTGGCGCCTCAGCCGCGTATCCTATTGATGGACGAGCCTTTTTCCAATCTCGACCGAGGCCTGCGCGACACGATCCGGCGCGAAACCGTGGCGCTGCTGCGCCAGTTGGGAACGACGGCGATCGTGGTGACGCATGATCTGGAAGAAGCTCTGGCGATCGGGGACAAGGTCGTCCTGATGCACAAGGGCAAGGTGATCGAAAGCGGGACCGGCGACGCCATTTACAGCTTTCCCCAGACCGCCTATGCGGCTGCGTTTTTTTCGCAGGTCAACCGCATTCCGGCCCGGCGCTCGGGCGACTGGCTGGACAGTGCGCTTGGCCGGTTTCCGGCGCCGTGCGGGAGTTCCGGGCCGGTACAGCTTTTCATTCGCCCCCAGGCGCTGACACTGAACGAGGGCGGAACCATGGCAACGGTGAAGGCGCGGGTACTGCTTGGCGAGATCGAGGAGTTGACGCTCGATGTTGCCGGCCTCGACGATCCACTGGTCATGCGCACCAGCGCCCGGCGGGGGGTTGAAGTCGGCCAACGGGTGAGCGTAGGTGTCGCCCCCAACGACGTGCTGGTGTTTGCAGCGGATGAGGCGGCGCGGTCCACCCTGCCGCACGGCCCGGTGGCCGCAGAATAATTCCGTTACGGATCAACCGTTTAGAATGGTTCTAAACTGGGTTTGAAATTTCTTGACTCATACTATCACCTATGGGGTAGTGCCGTTCTGGGCGCGCTTTGGCCTTCGGCGCCCTTGATGCAACAACACCAAGGGAATACCCAATGACACGACTTTTGAAGACGTTTTCGGTCGCCAGTCTTCTGGCGCTGGGCGCAGCCGTGCCTGCCCTGGCCCAAGAGGTCAATATCTACACCACCCGCGAGCCGGGCTTGATCCAGCCGATCCTTGATGCGTTTACCGCTGAGACCGGAATTGCCGTCAACACCGTCTTTTTGCAGGACGGGCTGATCGAACGCGTTTCGGCAGAGGGCGAGAGCTCCCCCGCCGACATCCTGATGACTGTCGATTTCGGGGCGCTGATCGATCTGGTCGATGTCGGACTGACCCAGCCGGTGGATTCGGACGTGCTCGAAGCCGCCGTTCCCGAGGCGCTCCGCGACCCCGAGGGCAACTGGTTCGCCTTGTCGGGCCGCGCGCGCGTGCTCTATGCGGCCAAGGATCTCGATCTCGACAGCTTCACCTATGAGCAGCTCGACGATGAAGAATGGCGCGGGCGGCTGTGCATCCGGTCGGGCCAGCATCCCTACAACACGGCAATGTTTGCGGCCTATATGGCCAAATATGGCGAAGAGGAAACCCGGACCTGGCTCGAAGGCATCAAGGCCAATCAGGCCCGCGTTGCCGCTGGTGGTGACCGCGACGGCGCGCGCGACATTGCCGCGGGCATTTGCGACATCGCCATCGGCAACTCCTATTACGTCGGGCTGATGACTTCAGGGGCCGGCGGTGAAGAGCAGCAGGCATGGTCCGAGGAAATCAAGGTCATCCTGCCGACTTTCGAGAATGGCGGTACGCTGGTCAATATATCGGGCGCCGGGCTGGCCGCACATGCGCCCAACCATGACGAGGCCGTGCAATTGCTCGAGTATCTGGTCTCTGACGAGGCGCAGAAGCTCTATGCCGAAGCCAATTTCGAATATCCGGTTTCCGCATCGGCAGAGGTGCATCCGATCATCGCCGCTTTCGGCGAGCTCGAAGCTGACGAGCTCTCGCTGACCGAAGTGCTGCCGTTCCGCACGCGGGCCAGCGAACTTGTCGACGAAGTCAACTTCGACACGTTCGAAAACTAGGAAACGCGCGGCGGGAATGACCCGCCGCGCCATCCTCGATGGCAGATTTGACTCGGAGCCGCCCCGCAGCGCGGCACCACATCAGACTTTCGCTCTGGGCCGCGATGGCATTTGCCGCCGCGGCTCTCGCGCTGTTGCCGGTGGCAACGATCGGCGTGACGGCGATTGCCGATACGGGCACGCTGTGGTCGCATGTCCTCGCCAATATCCTGCCGCAGGCGGCCTGGAACACCGCCATTTTGCTGCTCGGTACCGGGATCATTGCGACCTGTGTGGGAACGGGGGCGGCGTGGCTGGTTTCGGCCTATGATTTCCGCGGGCGGGGCGTGCTCGAGTGGGCGTTGCTGCTGCCGCTGGCCGTGCCGACCTATATCATGGCCTATGCCTATCTCGATGTCTTGAGCCCGCTTGGGCCCATTCAGGGCGCCCTCCGCTGGGTGCTGGGCTATTCGAGCCCGCGCGAATTCCGGCTTCCCGATATTCGCGCCATGTGGGGAGCAATCGGTGTTTTCGGATTTGTGCTCTACCCTTACGTGTATCTGACGACGCGGGCGATGTTTCTGACGCAGGCGGCCAATCTGGTGGAAATTTCCCGGACACTGGGGGTGACCCGCAGCGGCGTATTCTGGCGGGTCGGGCTGCCTCTTGCGCGTCCGGCGATTGCCGTTGGCGTATCGCTGGCGCTCATGGAAGCGCTTAACGATGTGGGGGCGGCACAGTTTCTGGGCATCCGCACGCTAACGGCATCGGTCTATACCACCTGGATCGTGCGCACGGATCTGGCCGGGGCCGCGCAGATCGCCATTGCCATGCTGGTGGTGGTGATCGCGCTGATCGTTTTCGAGCGCTGGGCACGGCGCAACCAGCGTTTCGCCTCCAGCGCGCAAAGGGCACGGCCCATGCCGCCGCGCCGGCTGGACGGGGTCAAGGGATTGGGTGCCTTTGCCCTGGGGTTTCTGCCCATTCTTATCGGATTTGCGGGGCCGGCGATCTATCTGGTTGTGGCGGCGATCAGGCGGATCGAATTTGCCGGCATTTCTCCAGCGCTGGTGCGGGCGACACTCAACACGATTTCGATTTCGGCCATCGCCACTGCCGTGGTGCTGGTGCTTGGCTTTACCATTGCCTATGCGGCGCGGATCGAGCCGGGGCGGAAAACCTCGATTGCAGCGCGGATTGCGACACTGGGCTATGCCGTGCCCGGAACGGTGCTGGCCATCGGCATCCTGATCCCTGTTGCTGCGTTCGACCGTACGCTGGACGGGCTGATGCGCAACTGGTTCGGGGTTTCGAGTGGCCTGTTGCTGCTCGGCTCGGGGGCGGCGCTCATCTATGCCTATACGGCGCGGTTTCTGGCGATTTCGGCGGGCGGAATCGAGGCCGGGCTGAGCCGCATCCCGGCATCGTATGATCATGCATCACGTACGCTGGGACAGGGCGCCACGGGGACCTTGTTTCGGGTTCACCTGCCGTTGTCGCGGACGGCGCTGACCGCGGCGGGCCTTCTGGTTTTCGTCGATTGCATGAAGGAATTGCCGGCAACACTTTTGCTGCGGCCACTCAATTTCGAGAGCCTTGCGACGCTGCTTTATGGCGAGGCGGCACGCGGAACCTATGAAGACGCGGCGCTGGCGGCGCTGATCATCGTAGTTATCGGGATTTTGCCGGTGGTGCTTCTGGCGCGAATGGGCCGGACCGATCGGTAGGATCGGCCCGGCCCCGGAGCCTTATCGCACTCCAGCAATTCAACCTAGAGCCGTGGACTTGATTCAATCGAGGCCTCGGCTCTAATCCCTTGTTTTGTCGCGTGTCCGAACCGCAAAACCGTTTCCACTTTTGCTGGACACGCTCTATACCTTCGGTTTTGCCGGGGCCTTGCGGACAGGAGCCTTTTTGGCCGCGGCGGTCTTGACCGCACCAGCCTTGGGGGTTGCTGTCTTTGCTTTTGCGGCGGGCTTGCGCGCCGGCTTGGCGGGCATGGCGACCGCGCCGGCGCCGCCGACAACGCCCTCATCGGGCGTGCCCTGGGTCGTCGGGTTTGCCGGCTTTGCCGATTTGGCGGCGGGAGTGGCCCTGGCCGGTGCGCTGGCACCGGTCGTCATCGGTTTTCCTGCCTTATCGAACAGGTGATAGAGATCGCCCTTTGGGGCAAAGCTGATCTGGGCGCCAGACTTGTAGGGCGTCTTGCCTTCCTGGCGGATGATGATCGCGTCTTCCTCACCAATATCGACATAGATGAAGCTGTCCGAGCCAAGGTCTTCGGAGTAGATGACCTTACCCGACCAAACACCCTTGCCGGCGGGCACGATTTCCATGTGCTCGGGACGCACGCCGACAGTGGTTGCCTTGTAGGACTCGGCATTCTTGCCGGTCAGGAAATTCATCTTCGGCGAGCCGATGAAGCCCGCGACGAAAAGCGATTGGGGATGATCGTAGAGCTCCATGGGAGTGCCCACCTGCATCACCACGCCATCCTTGAGCACCACGATGCGGTCGGCGAGCGTCATGGCCTCGACCTGGTCGTGAGTGACGTAAACCATGGTGGTGCCGGGCAGCGATTCCTTGAGCTTGGCAATCTCCATACGGGTCGCAACGCGCAGGGCGGCGTCGAGGTTGGAAAGCGGTTCGTCGAACAGGAAGACCTGCGGATTGCGAACGATGGCGCGGCCGATGGCGACGCGTTGACGCTGACCACCGGAAAGCGCCTTGGGGAGCCGTTCGAGATAGGGGCCGAGCTGGAGCATTTCGGCAGCGGCCTCGACCTTTTTCCTGATCTCGTCTTTGGGCGTGCGTGTCAGCTTGAGCGAATAGGCCATGTTGTCGAACACTGTCATATGCGGATAAAGCGCATAGGACTGGAAGACCATGGCGATGCCGCGCTTGGAGGGCGCTACGTCGTTGACGACGCGGCCACCGATTTCAAGCTGACCGGCCGAAATCGTCTCGAGCCCCGATATGGTGCGCAGCAGCGTTGACTTGCCGCAGCCCGAGGGGCCGACAAAAACGATGAACTCACCCGACTTGATGTCGAGATTGATATCCTTGAGCACTTCGACATTGCCGTAGCGCTTGTAGAGATTGGTAATCTGCAGGTCAGACATCGTTACTCCCCTGGACTGTTTTGTCCTTAATTCATACGCCCAATATAGGCCCCGAACGGACCGAAACTCAACCGATTGGCTTCCAGCTGGGCATCGGCGCCGGGCGCGCCCGCATCTTCGAGGACCAGGCCGTCCGGCACATCGACGATGATGGGCTCAGGGGCCATGTTGAAGGCGCAGAACAGTTTATCTTCGCCCACCGTGCGCGTGAACGCCAGGACCGTTTCCGGCACACCTTCGACCAGCTCGAGATCACCCTTGATCAGGACCGGATGCTCGCGCCGGAAGCGCAAAATGGCGCGGTAAAGCGAGAGGATCGAATTGGCAACATTGTCCTGCTGATCGACAGCGTAAGGCAGATGCTGGGCCGGTACGGGCAACCATGTGCGATTGGCCGTGGAGAACCCGCCATTGCGGACATGGGACTGCCAGACCATCGGTGTGCGGCAGCCGTCGCGGCCCTTGAACTCGGGCCAGAATTCGATGCCGTAGGGATCGACAAGGTCGTCATAGGCGATCTCGGCCTCGGTCAGACCGAGCTCTTCGCCCTGGTAAAGGCAGACCGAACCGCGCATGGTCATAAGCAGCAGCGCGGTCTGACGGGTCAGACGATCCTCGAACCCGTGCGGCGCCCAGCGGCTGACGTGACGGACGACGTCATGGTTGGAAAAGGCAAGGCATATCCAGCCATCCGGTGCCTTTTCCTGCGTCAGGCGCAGCGCGTCGCGGAAATGAGGGGCGGTGTATTCGCCGCCGAGATAATCGAACGTGTAGCACATGTGCAGCTTGTCATTGCCCGAAGTGTACTGGGCCATGATCTCGAGCTGATGCTGGGCATCGCCGATTTCGCCGACGGCGGTTGTGCCGGGATACTCGTTGAGCAGCGCGCGCATACGCTGAAGGAAGGCAATGTTTTCAGGACGGCTCTTGTCGTAGAGGTGTTCCTGAAGATTGTAGGGATTGACCGCGGGCGCTGTCGAGGCGTTGAACTCTTCGGGCCTGACCGGGGGATTGTTTTCAAGTCCCTGGGAATGGAAATAGAAATTGACCGTATCGAGCCGGAAGCCATCGACGCCACGTTCGAGCCAGAAACGCATTTCACCCAGCAGGGCGTCCTGAACTGCGGGGTTGTGGAAGTTCAGATCGGGCTGGGAGACAAGGAAATTGTGCAGGTAGTACTGCATGCGCCGCCCATCCCAGTGCCAGGCCGAGCCGCCAAAGATCGAGAGCCAGTTGTTGGGCGGGCTGCCATCGGGCTTGGGATCGGCCCAGACGTACCAGTCGGCCCTTTCATTGGTGCGAGACAGGCGGCTTTCGGCAAACCAGGGATGGCGGTCCGAGGAGTGCGAAATCACCTGGTCGATGATGACTTTGAGGCCCAGCGAGTGGGCCTTTTCAAGCAGCCGGTCGAAATCTTCGAGCGATCCGAAGGTGGGGTCGATATCGCGATAGTTCGAGACGTCGTAGCCGAAATCCTTCATGGGCGAGGTGAATACCGGGGAGAGCCAGATCGCATCGACCCCCAGATCGGCGACGTATTCGAGGCGCGAGGTGATGCCCACCAGATCGCCAACGCCGTCGGTGTTGTTGTCCTGGAACGATCGCGGATAGATCTGATAGATCACCGCACCGCGCCACCAGTCGCTGGCGGCAGACGAGGTGTCTTCGGGATGCACGAACTGGCGTGACTCGGTCGCAAAATAACTCATGGCCGAGCGAACTCCCCCTAAGCGTGTACGCGGCAGGGTTGCCCCCTTGCCCGCAAATATAAAACCCTGGTTTGTCGGCGCCCTCGGGCACCCGCCAAACGCCTTTATTGCTTGTATCCAAAACGTTTTGGCTTAGAATCCTTACGCTGACGGTCCGACTGGCGTCAACCGGGACTTGCATTGTCTCGCGCAATATTGTGCAAGAGGCAACAAGGCCGATGCCCACCGAGAAACAAAGGGATCGGCAGTGGTGAGGCGTGCGGGTGGAGGAGCCCTGAACAGACGATGACCACAGGCCCGAACCGGTCGCGCAAGCAGACCGGGGCGCAGAACCGAAACGTCACGATCAAGGATCTGGCGGCCGAACTCGACGTTTCGATCACCACCATATCGCGGGCGCTCAACGGCTATGCCGATGTGGGCGAAAAGACCCGCAAGAAGGTGATCGATGCGGCGCGCCGGCTTGGCTATACGCCCAACCGCAATGCGCAACGCCTCGTGACACGGCGCAGCCATTCGATCGCCTGGGTCCAGGCCGATGACGACAACAAGTTCGTCGATCCCCATTTTGTCGAGGTGATGGCCGGGGTTTTGCGCGAGGCGCGGATCGACCACTACGATATCGTGATGACCAGCGAGACGCCCGAGCGGCAATTGGCGACCTATGAGCGCTATGTGCGTGATGGGAGCGTCGACGGATTCATCGTCGACCTGCCCCGCCCCAACGATCCGCGCATCAATTTTCTGCTCGAGGCCGAGGTGCCGTTCGTGGTGCATGGGCGCGAAGAGCGGCAGGACCGGTATGGCTGGGTGGACGTCGATAATTACGGCAATTTCTATAATCTCACCAAGCTGATCCTGGCCAATGGGCACAGGCGCATCGCCTTCATCAACGGTGATGAGCGCTTCCTTTATGCGACGACGCGACGGCAGGCAGTCTATGATGCGCTGCGCGATCTCGGCCATGCGCCTGAGACCGTGATGTATCTCGAAGGCACGCACCCGATGGTGGAAGCTGGATTTCAGCTCACCGAACTGGCGCTGACCGACCCCTCGATCACGGCATTTCTCTATTCGTCGATCCTTCTGGCAACCGAGGGGCTGACGGCGGTATCACGCGCCGGGCGCGTGCCGGGGGAGGATGTCATGATCGCCTCGATGAATGACGAGTTGCAATATCTCAATCTCGCGCCGGTCGATGGTCAAATCACCTATGTACGTTCATCCCTGCGGGCCGCGGGCCGGGCGCTGGTGGCCGAAGTGATCCGGCAATGCGAACGCAAGAAGACAAGCGGCATATTGATTCCGTCCCTATTCGATCTGGGGGATGGGGTTTCGGGCGAAGCCATCGCCGGCAGCGTGCATTTTGCATAAAAAAAGGGCCGCCCTTTCGAGCGACCCTTCGTAACGTTCGAATGTACCCTCAACCGCCCTTGACCGAACCGGCAAGAAGGCCGCGCACGAAGTAGCGTTGTAGCGAGAAGAACACGATCAACGGAACGATGATCGAAATGAACGCGCCGGCGGTCAGGATTTCCCAATTATCGCCACGCGATCCGAGCAGGGCCCGCAACTGTCCGGTGAGCACCAATTCGTCCGAACTTTGTCCAAGAAAGACGATGGCGACCAGAAGATCGTTCCAGACCCAGAGGAACTGGAAGATCGCAAACGATGCCAGGGCCGGAAACGAGAGCGGGAGAACCATGGTCGCGAAAATCTGGAAGTGCGAAGCACCATCCATACGCGCGCTTTCCATGATCTCGCGCGGCAGGCCCGCCATATAGTTGCGCAGCAGGTAGATGGCGAGCGGCAGACCGAAGGCGGTGTGGGCGAGCCATATCCCCAGATAGGTTTTCGAGTTGCCGCCGAACGTCGTTGCGATGACGTTATACATCCGTAACAGCGGAATAAGCGACATCTGCAATGGCACAACGAGCAAACCGACCATCAGCGCAACCAGCAGCGTTCGACCCGGAAACCGCATCCACGCCAGCGCATAGGCAGCAAAAGCGGCGATGAGGATGGGGATGATGGTGGCTGGCACGGTTACGGTGAACGAGTTAACGAAGGCCCGCCCGATACCCGCCGAGGTCAGCACTTCGGTGTAGTTTTCCAGCGTGAACCGGGGCGGGACCGCCGAGGTGTAGAACAGCCTTACCCGGTCATGCTCGAAGGCGGTCGGCGAGGTCCAGACATAGGAGCCGTCTTCGGAGACGATGATTTCGCCGCCAACGCGCATTTGGGCCGGTGACCCCACAGAAAACTCGGTCGGGTTGTTGATCGAGGTGCCGAAGCTGACGATGGTTTCGTTGGAGCCTTCGGCCAGAACATTGCCGCGGATGACGTATTGTCCACCCTCCTCGACCTGATCCTCGGCGGTGCCGAGAACGCCGGCACTGCTGCGCTCGACAGTGGTCAGCGAGGTCCACCAGCCGGAAACGGCGAGTTGATCCTTATCCCGGACCGAGGAAATCAACAGACCGAACGTGGGCACAGTCCAGATCACGACAAGGAGCAACAGGGCAAGATGAGCCACTGCGCGTCCCGGTGTAACGCGGACCTTGCTCAGCCAGTTGCTCCTGGCCCCAGCGCTTGTCGTCTGCACGTCTGCAATCGTAGCCATCAGTGCGTCCCCTGCTCAGAACTGGCCTGGCGGATGTTCCAGATCATCACCGGCAGAACCGCAATCATGATGACCAGTGCAACGACCGATCCGTGGCCGAAATGGTTGGCGCGGAACATCTGGTCGTACATGAGGTTGGCCAGAACCTGGGTGTCCCACTGCCCGCCGGTCATGGCGAGCACGATGTCGAAAATCTTGAGCACGACGATGGTGATGGTGGTCCAGACCACGAGGATTGTGGGCAGGATCTGCGGGATCATGATATCGAAAAATATCCTGATATCGCTCGCGCCATCGATGCGTGCAGCCTCGATTGTTTCCTCGGGGATGCCGCGAAGCGCCGCCGAGAGGATCACCATGGCAAAGCCGGTCTGAATCCAGACCAGGATCACCATCAAAAAGAAGTTGTTCCAGAAGGGCAGCGTGATCCAGGCCTGAGGCTCACCGCCGAAGGCCATGACAGCGGCGTTGAGCAAACCGATCTGCTCACCGGTGCCGCGATAGTCGTAGATGAACTTCCAGATCACCGATGCGCCGACGAAGGATATGGCCATCGGCATGAAAACGAGTGATTTGGCGATATTGCCCCACCAGAGCCGGTCGGAAAGGACCGCTACCAGCAGGCCAAACGCGGTTGCTGCCGAAGGCACCACGATCAACCAGAGCGCATTGTTGATGAGCGACTGAACGAAAGCGGGGCTGTTGAGCGCCCAGAACCAGTTGGAAGCGCCGACAAAATTGCGCCCGCCGCCATCATAGAAGGTCAGTCTTATGGTCTCGAAAACCGGATAGACCAGATAGACCGTAAGAAAGAAAAGTGCAGGAAAAAGGAAAAGCCAGGGACGTATGCGCGTGCGCAGGGTGTCACGCCGGATCGAGGCCGCACCATCGACATTGTCCGTCGACAGGGCCTTGTCGAGAAGCCAGTTGCTTCCCCAGAAATAGATGAACGCGAAACCAACGCCGACAACGATGGTTATGGCCGCATAGAGAACCTGATTGACCATTTGCTCCCCCACACTCTTTTTGTGAGTGTCTTGTTGGAAAACGCCGGAGCGGCAAACGCTCCGGCGTCAGTTTGTCAGATCAGAGATTGTTCCAGGCAGCTTCGATCTCGGAAGCCACCTCTTCAGCCGAGTCGCCTCCGACGAAATCGACCATGCCGGTCCAGAATGCACCGGCGCCGATGGCACCTGGCATCAGGTCCGAACCGTCGAACCGGAAGGTATCGGCGGCGAGCAGGATCTCACCTTGAGCGCGCAGGGTATCGTCGGCATAGGCTGCCAGATCGACACCGGTGTGCGGTGTCAGGAAGCCGGCGGTCGCCATCCAGATTTCGTGCGCTTCGGGATCCTTGAGGAAGTCCATGAAGGCGCGTGCACCCGGGGTGTCGTTGGTGATGGCAGCGAGCGTGCCGGCACCGAGGACCGGGTTGCCAAGATCTTTTTCGGCATAGCCGGGGAAGTAGAAGAAGTCGGCGTCCACACCGAGTTCGGTGCCTTCAGGGAAGAAGGCCGAGATGAAGGAAGCCTGGCGGTGCATGTAGCACTGGGGCGGAACCTGGAAGAGACCGGCAGGGCTATCGCGGAAGTCGGTCGTGCCAACTGCCTGAGCACCACCAGCAGCCCAGCCGTCGGACTTGACGAACGTGCCGAAAGTATCGATCGCCTCGACCACACGCGGGTCGTCGAACGCAATTTCGTGGGCAACCCACTGGTCATAGACGCTGGGCTCCTGGGTGCGGAGCATCAGATCTTCCACCCAGTCAGTGGCCGGCCAGCCGGTTGCTGCGTCCGATCCGATGCCAATGCACCAGGGCGTGCCGCCATCGGCCACGATCTGCTCGGAAAGTGCAAGCAGGTCTTCCATGGTCTCGGGCACTTCATAACCGGCATCGGCGAAGTTGTCGGGGACGTACCAGACCAGCGATTTCAGGTTCACGTTGTAGAAGAAGCCGTAAAGCTCTTCCTCACCGTTTTCGTTGGCGTAGGTGCCCAGATCGACCCAAGACTCGCCGGCAGCATAATTGTCGCGAATCCAGTCACCCGAACCTTCGGGGAGCGGCGTCAGGAAACCCTGGGACGCCATGGTGGCGGCGAGGCCGGGCTGCGGGAAGAAAGTGACCTCCGGCGCGGAACCGGCCTGGGCGTCAATCACGATCTGCTGTTCAAGGCTGTCGGAGCCGACATATTCAGCGTTCGCACCCGTGCGTTCGTTGAAGGCATCGACAACGGCCTCGAAGGACTCGATTTCAACACCACCGACCCAGGGGCCGAAAATGGTAAATTCTTCGCTGTTCAAATCAGGCAGGTCGACGGCCTGCGCGGCGGCAGGAGCCGCAAGGGCAAGGGAAAGCGCCAGAGCTGAAGCTCCAGCCAATAGGGTTTTGTGCATGTAGTCCTCCCATGGCACATGGAGACGTATATTATGGCGTCTGTCTGCCGAATACGACATTCCAAAACGTTTTGGCAACCAAAACGTTTTTGCCGCCCCTTTTAGCATTATGGGCTTTGTCGTGCGGCCCTTGGAGCGTTGCACAAAGCTTAAGGTTTGCCAAGCCGGTAACGCGGTGTTGCAGGGCGTTTGGCTGCCCCCATGCACCGGACCCTATCGGCCTTGCGACCCTGCCGATCCGGCATCGTAGCTGGCCCGCGCCGCGTCGATGGTAGAAACGTTTTCCGCCGCCCAATTGCTCAGTACGGTGACCGGTGCCTGCAGCGAGCGTCCCAGATCGGTCAGTTCATATTCGACACGAGGGGGAAGCGTGGCAATGACGGTGCGGCGCACGAGGCCGTCGCGCTCGAGGCCGCGCAGGGTGCGGGTCAGCATGCGCTGGGAAATATCGTCAATGGAGCGCAGCAATTGCCCGAACCGCAGAGATCCCTCCCCCAACCGCGTCACGATCAACAGACTCCATTTGTCGCCGATACGCCCGAGAACCTGACTGACCTTGAGGCACGTTTCAGTGGGATGGGTTTCTTGCATCGTCGTTACAGTCATGTGCCTTACCTTACAGAAAAGTGCCGTCTTGCGGGCAGTTCGACTTACTCTCATATACGACAGGAACAAAAAGTAACAAGAGGAACCGGCAATGCCTGACTATGGCCACGAGCTAATGTTCGGGACATTTACGACACCATCCGCCAAGGATCCCCAGCACGCCGTTGCGATTGCCCAAGTGGCCGAAGCGGCGGGGCTGGATGCCGTGACGATCCAGGACCACCCCTATAATTCGGACTTTCTGGACACCTACACGCTGCTGACCTGGATCGCGGCCAAGACCAGCCGCATCAGGGTAGCCGCCAATGTCACCAATCTTCCGCTTCGCCCGCCAGTGGTGCTGGCCAAGGCGGCCGCAAGCATCGACCTGCTTTCGGGCGGGCGGTTTGAGATGGGGCTGGGGGCCGGCGGGTTTGGCGATGCGATCAAGGCGGCAGGCGGGCGGGATCTGACCGCCGGCCAGCGCGTCGATGCGCTCGAAGAGGCAATCGGGATCATGCGGTCGATCTGGGATACCAGCCGGGCCGGGCTCAAGCATGAGGGCGAGCACTATCAGATCAATGGTCTGCGGCGCGGACCGCGTCCCGCGCACGCGATCGGGATCTGGCTTGGCGCCTACAAGCCCCGCATGCTTCGGATTACCGGAGCCAAGGCCGATGGATGGCTGCCAAGCTGGGATTATCTCAAGTCGCCCACGATGGTTGAATCGAACGCGATGATCGACGAGGCGGCGCGTGCAGCCGGACGGCAGCCTTCCGATATCAAACGGCTGCTCAACTTCGGACGTCCGGCCATTCAGTCGGCCAATGGCGGGTTCTTGCAGGGACCGGTACGCCAGTGGGTCGAGCAATTGTCCGAGCTGATCCTCGAACACGGGTTCAGCGGGTTCTTTTTCGGGGGCGACGACCCGGACCTGCTGCGGGCGATTGGCGAAGAGATCGCGCCGGAGGTCCGGAGCGTTGTGAGCAGGGCGCGGGCCGGTTCAGGTGTTGTGGCGCCGCGTCCGAGTGCGGTGCTATCCAAGCGGATGGAGGGGATCGATTATGACGGCTTGCCCCCTGCCCTTGCGGACCGCGCCATCGAACCGGGCGATTTTCGCTATGAGGGCGTGCGGCATTCCTACATCTGGTCGGGGCGGCCGGGGCTGGTGATCAAGCCGGAAACGGCCGAAGAGGTTTCGGCGGCGGTGCTTTATGCGCGCAAGCAAGACGTGCCGCTTTCGGTGCGCAGCGGCGGGCATGGGATCAGCGGGCGTTCGACAAACAGAGGCGGGATTATCATCGATCTTGGGTCGATGAACGCCATTGAGGTGCTCGATGCGCAAAGCGGGCTGGTGCGGCTGGGCGCCGGTGCGCGCTGGAGTGAGGTTGCGGCAAAGCTCGGCGAGCATGGGCTGGCAATGAGTTCGGGCGATTATGGCGGCGTCGGGGTTGGCGGGCTCGCAACGGCGGGCGGGCTGGGTTATCTGGCGCGCAAGTTCGGGCTGACCATCGATCATGTGGCGGCCGCGGAGATTGTTTTGGCCGATGGGCGGATCGTGCGGGCGGACAAGGACAATGAGCCCGATTTATTGTGGGCCATTCGTGGCGCCGGCGGCAATTTCGGCATCGTTACGTCATTCGAGCTTGAAGCCTATCCCCTGGGCAATGTGATCCAGGCCGTTCAGGTATTCGATGGCAGCGATATGGCGGGCGTTCTCGAGCGCTGGGGCGCGCTGGTCGAGGCATCGCCGCGCGAGTTGACCAGCTTTCTCATGGCGGTGCCCGGACGGGCCGACCAGGGGCCGCTGGCCCAGGCGATCAGCGTTTATGCAGGCGAGGATGCCGATGCGGCGGCCGAGGCGATCAATGCTTTGGGCGAAGCCGGGCCGATTGTCGATCAGCGCGCTTATCTGACACCTTATGCCGGCGTTGTGGCCCATCCGGGCGGTGAGCATCGCGGGGGGAGCGCTGTGATCCGGTCGGGGCTGGTTGACCACATCACGCCCGAAGTCGCGGCGCGGGCGAACGGGCTGCTGGCCTCGGGGGCGGCCAATCTGTTGCAGATCAGATCGGTGGGCGGAGCCGTCAACGATGTTGCGGCTGACGCCATGGCCTATCCGCACCGGACGCAGAATTTTTCGCTGACTGCCGCCGGCAGTCGCGGGCGGGCGGAACTGCTCGATGGGCAATGGGGCGACCTTCGGCCACTGCTCAAGGGCATGTATCTCAATTTCGAGACCGACACACATCCAGACAGGCTGGTCGAGGCGTTTCCCGAGCCCACATTGTCACGATTGCGGGCGCTGAAACGGCGCTATGACCCTGACAATGTGTTCAATCTGAACTTTGCAATTGAACCCCAGGAGAGCATTCGCGCCGCCTCATGAGGGTCAGGCGACGCGGGAGCGGTTGGCTCCCGTGAGAAGAGACTGGAAGGCACGGTAGGACGATTTGGGCGTGCGTTTCTGAGTCTTGTAGTCGACGTGAACCAGCCCGAAGCGCTTGTCATAACCTTCGGCCCATTCGTAATTGTCGAGCAGGGACCAGCCGAAATAGCCCCGCACGTCAGCGCCGCGTCTTTGCGCGGCGAGGACGGCGCCCAGATGGCCGTCGTAATAAGCGATGCGACGCGGATCGTCGGTGCCCTCGATCTCGGCCATGCCGTTTTCAGTCACATAAAGCGGGATGTCGGTATAATCGGCGGCGATGCGGGTGAGGATTTCCTCGAGGCCCTCGGGGAAGATTTCCCAGCCGATGGCCGTCTTTTCGAGGGGGCCATCAACCTTGCGCAGCGGGAAGGCGCCGCGTTCGGGAGCGTGCTCGTAAAGGCCGCGGGTGTAGTAATTGACGCCGAACCAATCGAGAGGCGTTGAAACCACCGCCATATCGTCGGCGAAATCATCGGGCATGTGGGGCGCGAAATGAGCGAGGACGTCGGCGGGGTATTTGCCCTTGAACAATCCGTCGAGATACCAGCGGTTGAAGATGCCGTCCCAAAGGCGCGCGGCGCCCATATCCTCGGGCTTGCCGGTGGCGCCCTGGGCGACTTCGAAATTGCAAACGATACCGAGGTTCTTGCCGCCTTCGGCGCGCATGGCGTTGATGGCCATGCCGTGGGCCAAGAGCACATGATGAGAGGCACGGGCCGCGGCGCGGATGTCGCGATAGCCCGGTGCGTGGGCGCCGAGCATGTGGGACAGGAAGGCGACGCACCATGGCTCGTTAATGGTGGCCGTTGTTTCGAGCCGGTCGCCGAAATTTTTCTGGATCAACACGGCGTATTCGGCGAACCAGTTGGCGATATCGCGATTGAGCCAGCCGCCCCTGTCCTGCAGGGCACTGGGCAGATCCCAATGGTAGAGCGTTGCGAAGGGTTTAAGGCCCCGCTCGAGCATGCCGTCAATGAGCCGGTCGTAAAAATCGATACCCTTTTGATTGACCGCGCCTATGCCCTCGGGGATCAGGCGGGGCCAGGCGAAGGAAAAGCGATAAGCGTCGAACCCGCCATTGGCCAGCAGGTCGAGGTCTTCGGGCCAGCGATTGTAATGATCGCAGGCGATCTTGCCGGTTTCGCTGTTGTGAACATTGCCGGGCGTGGCTGAAAACGTATCCCAGATGGAAGACCCGCGGCCATCGGTCTGGCCGCCCTCGATCTGATAGGCAGCCGTGGCCGCGCCAAACAGGAAATTCTCGCCGAAATCGGCGCGTTTATGGCTGAACATTGTCGGCTCTCCGCCCAGAGTGCGATTTTTGTAATCGGTTACATTATGGTTATCAGCGTTTTTCGCCCTTGTCATCATCGAGAACCGAGACAATCGATGTCAGCCTATTTTTGCTCTCGATAAAGTCGCGGCAAGCCGCTCGGCAATGGCGAGGAACGCCTGCGCGTCGGGACCGTCTCCAGAGGACACGGCGGGTTTTCCGGCATCGGCGCCCTCGCGGATCGACATGACCAGGGGGATTTCACCGAGGAACGGGATGCCCATGTCCCCTGCTGCGGCTTTTGCACCGCCATGGCCGAAAATGTCGTAGCGGTTGCCGGTATCGGGCGCGATGAAATAGCTCATGTTTTCGACAATGCCGAGCACGGGGACGTTTGTCCTGGCGAGCATGTCGATGGCCTTTTTCGCATCGATCAGCGCCAGATCCTGTGGCGTTGAAATGATCACCGCGCCGGCCAGTTCGACCTGTTGAACGAGTGAAATCTGGATGTCGCCGGTTCCGGGAGGCAGATCGACGACGAGAACGTCGAGCTGGCCCCAATCGGTCTCACGCAGCAATTGGCGGAGCGCCGACGTTGCCATGGGACCGCGCCAGACTACCGCTTGCGTACCGGTGAGCATGGGACCGATGGACATGGCTTTGAGGCCATAAACTTCAAACGGCTTGAAAATGCCGTCGTCGCGGACAGCGGGCTTGCCTTCGATACCGAGCAATTTTGGCAGGGACGGACCGTAAAGATCGGCGTCGAGAATACCCACCTTGAGGCCCTGCCGGACAAGGCCCAGAGCGATATTGACCGCACATGTGGACTTACCGACACCGCCCTTGCCCGAGCCAACGGCAACGATGTGTTTGATGCCGGGAACGGCGGATTTGGGGGGCGGGCCGGGGCGCGGTGCAGCGCCTTTTGGCGCGGCCTGGGCCGGAGCCTTGTCGCCGGTTAGCGAGACCATGACCTTGCGGCCCTCGGCAGCCTGGTGGGCGGCCTGTTCGGCTGCCGTGCGAGCCGGGGCAAAGGCCGTTTCCATGCCCGGCGACACGGAGATGGCAAACGCCACTGCGCCCTTGGTAACGATGATGTCGGACAGACCGGGGAATTCGGCAAGCGAAGACCCGCCGGGCACTTCTATGGTGCCCAGCGCGTCCTGGATTTTCTTGCGGACATCATCCTCGGTCAAGTCGGGCTCAAATGATCGACTGGCCCGTGGACTTCCAATCCTTGACGAAAGCGTCGAGGCCCTTGTCGGTCAAGGGATGATCGGCAAGCTTTTTGAGCACGCCCGGCGGAATGGTCGCCACATCGGAACCGGCCAGAGCGGCGTCGGAAACGTGGTTGGGCGAGCGGATCGAGGCGGCCAGGATCTGGGTGTCGAAACCGTAATTGTCGTAGATCACCCGGATATCGGCGATGAGCTGCATGCCATCGAGATTGATGTCATCGAGACGGCCCAGGAACGGCGAGATGTAGGTGGCGCCGACCTTGGCGGCCAGCAGGGCCTGATTGGCCGAAAAGCACAGCGTGACGTTGGTCTTGATGCCGCGGTCGGACAGAGTCTTGCAGGCCTTCAGTCCGGCCAGAGTGAGCGGAACCTTGATGACGACGTTGTCGGCGATCTTGCTCAGCACATCAGCCTCGGCCATCATGCCGTCATAGTCCGTGGCGGCAACTTCTGCGGAAACCGGCAGGCCCGGCAACAGATCGCAGATTTCCTTGACCACTTCCTTGAAATCGCGGCCCGACTTGGCCACCAGCGACGGGTTGGTGGTGACGCCGTCGAGCAGGCCTGCATCATGCAGTTCCCGGATTTCGCTTATGTCGGCGGTGTCGACGAAAAACTTCATTTTCTCCCCCTTGGGATAATACTTTGGTCTAATGACCAAGGTGTAGCATGGAATGGCTGTGCCGCAATAATGGCGTCAGGTTTTATCGGGTTGCGCCAACGATGGCATCGGCCAAGCGCTGGATGCGTTCGTCAGCCAGGCCGGCGATGTTTATGCGGCTGTCATCCAACATATAGACAGCATTTTCGGCTTTTAAATGGTCGACGGTCTCAACTTTGAGCCCCAAAAGCGAAAACATGCCACGATGCTCGGCAACGAAATCGAAGTCCGAGCTGTTGGAGCGCGACCGGATCGCATCGGCCAGTGCCTGGCGGTTGGCGACCATGCGGTTGCGCATGGCCTCAAGCTCGGCCTTCCACTCGGCCCGCAATTCCGCATCGTCGAGAATGATACGCACGATCTCCGCGCCGTGATCGGGCGGCTGGGAATAGGCGCCGCGAATGACGTTGAGCATCTGTGAATTGGCAATGTCGCCCTGAGCCGCGTCCTTGCCCACCACGATGGCGCAGCCGACACGCTCGCGATAGATGCCGAAATTTTTCGAGCAGCTCGTCGCGCAGACAAATTCGTCGATTTCAGCCGCCAACGCGCGCAGACCGTACGCGTCTTCGTCCAATCCGTCGCCGAACCCCTGATAGGCCATGTCGACGAGCGGGAAGGCTCCGGTACGCTTGAGAGATGCAATGACCCTGTGCCACTGGTCGTGGTCGAGATTGGCGCCCGTGGGATTGTGGCAGCAGCCATGGAGCAGGACGATATCGTTCTTGCCCAGGCTATCGAGTTTGGAGAGCATATCGGCGAACCGGACCTTGCCGGTTTCCGGGTCGAAATAGGGGTAGGCCTCGACCTTAAAGCCAGCCTGTTCGGCCATGGGCTTGTGGTTGGGCCATGAGGGATCGGAAATCCAAACGGTCGCGTCGGGGTTGGCGCGCTTCAAAAGCGTCAGCAGCACCCAAAGGGCACCGGTGCCGCCCGGCGCCTGTGCGGCGCGAACACGGTCGTCGGGTACCGCGCCATCGAGCGCGAGATTGACCATGGCCCTGGCAAAACCCTTGTTGCCGGCCACCCCGATATAGGACTTGGTTTTCGAGGTGGAAACGATCCGCTGCTCGGCTTTTCTGACGGCGCTCATGATGGGCGTGTTGCCCTCGTCGTCCTTATAGACGCCGATGCCGAGGTCGATCTTGCCGGGCCGGTCGTCGGCGGCAATTTCGGCCATCAGTGCAAAAATCTTGTCCTGGGGTGCCTTGGAAAGGGTCTCGAACATTCTCGCTCTCGAGCTTGGATAGGGAAACGGCGCGCGGCCTTTATAGTTTCCCCCGGCGCTAATGCAATGGCCGGGGGTAACCAAGTGGGGGAATGGTTTTGCGAAATATGACCAGGGCCGGGATTGGCATTCGGTCAGAGCGGGGGAGAGGACGGAACCGTTACAAAGACATCGTAACGCGTGGTCTTGCCCGCTATCTGATGGCTGGGCTTGCGCAGACCCTCTATCGATGCGGCGCGTTGGGGCCATTTGAGGACGACGCGATGTGTTGCGGCAGCAAGCGCTGCTTCCATAAGTTCGCGCGCATCGGGATCGGCGCCGACAACATCGCGAAGATCGCGCATCTGCTTTTTGACCAGCGCTGATTTGTTACGCTCGGGGTGCATGGGATCGACCAACACAACTTCGGGCGCAAGCGTTAGCAGAAGGTCGCGGGAATCGCCGTGGAGCAGCGTCATGCGCGCAATGATGACGGCGAGGTCTTCGCTGTGGTCGCGGGCGGCGTTCATGGCGCGATCGAGGGCGGCGTGGACCTGAGGGTTGCGCTCAATGAGGGTGACCTGGGCACCAAGCGAAGCGAGGAAAAACGCGTCGCGCCCCATGCCGGCGGTCGCGTCCACGATGGTTGGCAGCGCCCCTTTTGCCATGCCGCAGGCCCGCGGCAGGGGGTGCCCCCTGCCCTCGCCACTGCGCAGACGGAAACCGACGGCGCCGCCGACAAAGTCGATCACTATTGGCGATGAGGCAGGATCAACGTCTGGCATCTCGAGGTCCAATTCTGTAAAGGGGGGATAGCCTCCTGCCCGGCCAGAGACAAGAGACGTTGACGCCGCGTGCCGCGGCGCAGACAGTAGACGCTTCACATATCGCCTCCAGGTTTTCCCATGCCCATCATCAATCGTGTTGCCGAGTTCCACGCCGATATTGCCGCGTGGCGCCAGCACATCCATGCCAATCCCGAGCTTCTCTACGATGTCCATGAGACGGCCGCTTTCGTGGTCGAGCAACTCAAGAGCTTTGGCGTCGATGAGGTGGTGACGGGAATCGGGCGGACCGGGGTGGTCGGCGTTATTCGCGGCAAGGGCGATTCGGATCGCGTCGTGGGGTTGCGGGCCGATATGGACGCCCTGCCGATCACCGAGCGGACCGGCAAGCCCTATGCTTCGGGCAACAGCGGCAAGATGCATGCCTGCGGCCATGACGGGCACACGGCCATGTTGCTGGGCGCGGCGCGGTATCTTGCCGAAACGCGCAATTTCGATGGCACCGTCATCGTCATCTTCCAACCGGCCGAAGAAGGCGGCGGCGGTGGGCGCGTCATGGTGGAAGACGGGCTGATGGAGCGTTTCGGCATTTCCCAGGTCTTCGGCATGCACAATATGCCGGGCATTCCGCTGGGCGAATTTGCCATACGGACCGGCGGGATCATGGCTGGAACCGACCAGTTCGCGATCGATGTCGAAGGCCATGGCGGGCCCGCGGCCATGCCGCACCTGGCCGTCGATCCGGTGATCGTTTCCGCTCACATCATTTCGGGACTGCAGACGCTGGTGTCACGCTCGATCGATCCGATCCGCTCAGCGGTTCTTTCGGTGACGACCGTCAACGCCGGCACGGCCTACAACGTCATTCCGCGCACCGCGCGGCTGACCGGCACCGTCCGGACGCTGGACGAGGATGTGCGCACGCAGATGGAAGAAGGCATCAAACGGCTGGCACCCCAGCTTGCGCAGGCGTTCGGTGCGAACGCGACGGTGACCTGGATGCAGGGGTATCCGGTTACGGTCAATGCGCCCGAGCAGACGGATTTCGCCGCCGAAGTGGCCCGGGAAATCGTCGGGGAAGATCGGGTGAACGATGCCGTCGATCCGACCATGGGGGGCGAGGATTTCGCCTATATGCTCAATGCGCGGCCGGGGTCCTATATCTTTCTCGGCAATGGCGACAGCGCGGATTTGCACACCGACACCTATGATTTCAACGATGAAGCCATTGATCTGGGCGTGAGCTATTGGGTGCGGCTGGCGGAGAGGGCGCTGGCGGCGCGGCAGTAGGAGCGCGCCGATGCACTGGGCGCTGCGAACCGGTCTTACCCTCATCATAGCCGCCATCGGCTCTTTTGCGATCAGTACGCTGGGAATTCCGGGCGGAATGCTGATGGGTGGGGCGCTGACGGTTTCCGTTGCCGCCCTGTCGGGCTTTCCGGCAACCATGCCCAACGGCCTGCGCAATGTGCTTTTCGTATGCGTCGGGCTGTCGATGGGGGCCAATGTGGCGCCCGACACGCTGCAACTGATCGGCCAATGGCCGATAACGCTCGGGGCGCTGGCGCTCGAACTGGTGGTTATCGTTCTGGTGTGCGGGATCGTATTGCGCAGGCTGTTCAAGTTCGACACGGGAACCGCCTATCTTTCCTCGTTTCCCGGCCATCTGTCTTTCATCATGGCGCTGGCTTCGACGGGTGTCGGCAACCCAAGGCAGATCGTTATCATCCAGGTGCAAAGGGTGATGTTCTTGACCCTTTTCGCGCCGATCGGAGCGCTGTTCCTGCCGATTGGCCACTACTCGGGCGCGAGCACCGAGCTGATCGACATGACGACGCTGGCCATGGTTGCAGCGGGGTGCGCGTTCGTGGGCTGGGTGTTCACGCGCCTCAAGATGCCTGCGGGCTATGTGCTGGGGTCGATGGCCTGTGCGACGGCCATGAAGCTGACCGGCTTTTTCGACGGCGCACTGCCGCCGATTCTTGTCGATTTGACGTTTGTGGGCATGGGCGCCTTGATCGGGTCGCGCTTTGCGGGGATGACCCGTGCCGAATTCATGCAGGCCGCGTTCGGCGGCACGGTGTCCACGGCGATCACCGTGGCAATAACGACCGCGTTCGCGCTTGGCGTCAGTTTTTTCGTTTCCATGCCCATCGGCCAAATCTGGCTCGGGCTGTCACCGGGAGGGCTGGAATCGATGGGCGCGCTGGGCATCGCGCTCGGGTATGACACGGCATTCATTGCCGCCCATCACGTGGCCCGGCTGCTGATGCTGACCATTGCGATTCCGCTGGTGGTCGTGCTGGTCAAAGGGCGAGAGACGTCGGCCCTTCGACCATAGGCATTCGGGCGTTCGGCCGCCTCCCCTTCAGGCTTTGGACAGAGTCAGCGAGATAGCGGCCGGATCGAAACCGGCCCCGCATTCGATAAAGGCGAAACCATTGCCCTCAAGCTTGAGCGTCTTTCCCTCGAACGTGGCACCGTTCGAGAGGCCGGCCATGGTGGCCAGATTGGGCAGTCCCTTGATCGACAGCGTGTGTGGCAGGGCCGAAAGATTGAAGACGCAGACCAGTGCATCCTGGCCGCTCTGTCGCGAAAAGCCGAGGATGGGGTCCTTGACGTCGTAAAAGGTGATCTCGCCGTCGATGAGCGCGGGGTTGTCCTTACGGTATTTCAGAATGGCGCGGTAATAGTGCAGCAGCGACGCCGGGTCGGCTTCGAGCGCGGCAACGTTGCGCTTGAAATGCGGGGCCTTGACCGGCAGCCAGGGTTTGACTTCGGAAAACCCGGCATTGGGTTCGTCGGTCCACGGCATGGGGGTCCGGCAGCCGTCACGGCCCTTGTTGTCCGGCCAGAAGCGCAGGCCCGGCGGATCGGTCAGCTCGGAATATTCCAGTTCGGCCTCGGGCAGCCCGAGTTCTTCGCCCTGATAGATACAGACCGAGCCCTTGAGCGACAGCAAAAGGGCGGCAGACAGCCGTCCGAGTGAACCGGGAGTGACCGCATGGGCTTCCCAGCGGCTGATGTGCCGGTTCACGTCGTGGTTGGAAAAACTCCAGCACGGCCAGCCGTCAGGCGCGCCCTTGAAGAATTTTTCGACCCGTGAGCGGAAATGGCGCGGCGTGAACGTTGGGCCGAGCATGTCGAACGAGTAGCACATGTGCAAAAGGTCGTCGCCGGCGGTATAGGCCGCCATGATCTCGATAGCCCGGTGAGCCTCGCCCACCTCCCCGACCGTCGTCGTGCCGGGGAATTCGTCGAGCAAGGCCCGAACGCGCTTGAGAAAGCCTATATTTTCCGGCCGATTCTTGGAGAATTTATGGAACTGCATGCCGTAGGGATCGGCTTCGAGCGGGGTTTCCTTTTCCCGGGGCGCAGGCGGGTTGGACCGCAGTTTCCTGTCGTGGAAATAGTAGTTCACCGTGTCGAAGCGGAAGCCGTCGACACCGCGCTCGAGCCAGAAGCGCATGGCGGCGAGCACCGCGTCCTGCACGTCGGGGTTGTGGAAATTGAGGTCGGGCTGGGCGATGAGGAAATTGTGCAGGTAGTACTGCTTGCGCGTGCCGTTCCATTCCCAGGCCGGTCCACCGAACACCGAGGGCCAGTTGTTGGGCGGGGTGCCGTCTTCATCGGGATCGACCCAGACGTACCAGTCCGAGCGCGGATTGGTGCGCGAGGATTTGGATTCGATGAACCATGGATGCTTGTCTGAAGTGTGGCTCATCACCTGATCGATCACCACCTTGAGGCCAAGTTCATGGGCCTTTTCGATCAGCGCGTCGAAATCGGCCAGAGAGCCGAAAAGCGGATCGATGTCGGTGTAGTTGGAAACGTCGTAACCCATATCGGCCATGGGCGATGTGAAGATCGGGGACAGCCAGATCGCATCCACGCCGAGCGAAGCGACATGCTCGAGCCTGTCGAGAATACCGCGAAGATCGCCGACCCCATCGCCATTACTGTCCTGAAAGGAGCGCGGGTAAATCTGGTAGATCACCCCGCCGCGCCACCACTCGCTCATATGATATTCTCCGTATCAATCGTTAAGGCCGTCGGTTTCCGGCAACGGGCGACGTCCTTGAAAAGTTGCACCGCGCGGCGGTGCACAAACAAGGAGAGTTTAAGCATGCCTCATATTCTCAGAGCGGCGGACCGTCCCGAGGGGGCGACCAGAACGATCAAGTTCGAGGGTGGCGATTATGGAACCGACATTTCGTTTTTTGCAGTGGTCGCGGAACCGGGCAAGCGGGTGGGACTGCATATTCACCCCTATTCCGAGACCTGGATGGTGCAGGAAGGCACCGTGCGCTTTGCTGCGGGAAACCAGGCCGTTGAGGCCGGACCCGGCGACATCATGGTGGTCGAACCCGAGACACCGCACGGGTTCGAAAATATCGGCGATAGTGTGCTCAAGATGATGTGCATCCACGATGGAGCACGCATCACCCAGACTTTTCTCGATCCGGACGATGCCTGACCGGACCAGTTCAAGCGTGGTCAGGTCTGGTCGTCGAGACCAGCATCGGGGGCATTCTTGCGGATGGATTCAATGGCACTCTGGGCCGAGGCCTTTGCCTTGTATCCCTCGGATGCAAACATGACCTCCCCATTGGACGCACGAAAGCGGAACCTGAATTCCCCACCCTTGTCCTTGTAAACTTCGAACTTGTACATCTTGTGCTCCCTCGATGGCTGGCGGCGCGACATATAAAGACTTCGCCGCGTCTTTTGCCTACCAGCCTACAATTGCCCAAAACAATTGGACAGGCAAGACGTGGGGACATCTGCCCCTACCCTCTATTATTGCCGCTTCTCACGGGAGCGCTGGACGACGCAAAATAAATATGCACCAATGGGATATGCGTCGGGAAGGCGCACACTGTCATCGCACAAAGAAGGCGTATGAGCGAAGCAAAGTATTTTGACGAAATGCTCAATGCGGATGGCTCGATCCGCGAACCTTACCGCATTTTGGGTGAGTGGCTGGACGGCCAACCCAAACAAGCGCTCAAGCAATTATCGCAAGATGCGGAGACCATTTTCCGCCGGCTGGGCATTACTTTTGCGGTTTATGGTTCAAACGAGTCGACCAAGCGGCTGATCCCGTTCGATGTGATTCCCAGGGTGATTGCAGCGCAGGAATGGCGCCGGCTGGAAAAGGGAATCGAGCAGCGCGTAAAGGCGCTGAACATGTTCCTGTGGGACCTCTATCACAACCAGGACATCATCCGGGCCGGGCGTGTTCCCGAAAAGCTGATCATCCAGAATGAGGCCTTCTGCCCGCAGATGATGGGCCTCAACCCGCCCAAGGGGATCTATTCCCATATCATCGGCGTCGACATCGTGCGGACCGGACCTGACGATTTTTATGTGCTCGAGGACAATCTGCGCACGCCTTCGGGGGTCTCCTACATGCTGGAAGACCGCGAGGCGATGATGCATCTGGTCCCCGATCTCTTCCATAAGCTCAAGGTCGCGCCGGTCGAGACCTATCCGGAAAACCTTCGCCGCACCATGGAAAGCGTTGCTCCGGACAATTGTTCGGGCAATCCCAACCTCGTGGTCCTGACGCCGGGAATCTACAATTCTGCCTATTTCGAACATTCGTTCCTGGCCGACCAGATGGGCGCCACCCTGTGCGAAGGGCAGGACCTGTTTGTCGACGGAGGCAAGGTCTATATGCGGACCACACTCGGACCGCAGCGGGTCGATGTGATCTACCGGCGTATCGATGACGATTATGTCGACCCCCTGACTTTCAGGGCCGATTCCATGCTCGGCGTGCCGGGGCTGTTCGATGCTTATAGAGCCGGCAATGTAACGCTGATCAATGCTCCGGGCACAGGCATTGCCGACGACAAGGCGGTCTATACCTACGTCCCCCAGATCATCGAATTCTATCTTGGCGAAAAGCCGATCCTCAAGAATGTGCCCACCTACAACTGCACCAATGATGGCGAGCGGGCCTATGTGCTTGAGAATCTCGAGCATCTGGTGGTCAAGGAAGTGCATGGCTCGGGCGGATACGGCATGCTTGTCGGCCCGGCATCGACGAAAAAGCAGCGGGCCGAATTTTCCGAAAAGATCAAGGCACGGCCGGACAATTACATCGTCCAGCCAACCCTGGCGCTTTCGACCTGCCCAACCTTTGTGAGCAAGGGCATTGCGCCCCGTCATGTCGATCTGCGCCCTTACGTGCTGGTGGGCGACAAGATCAGGATTACGCCCGGCGGGCTGACGCGCGTTGCTCTCAAGCAAGGGTCTCTGGTGGTCAACTCCTCGCAGGGGGGTGGCACCAAGGACACCTGGGTGCTCGAAGAATGATGCTGGGCCGTTCTGCTGCAAATCTGTTCTGGATGTCACGCTATGTGGAGCGGGCCGAAAACATGGCCCGGCTGCTTGAAGTCGGCTACCGCATGAGTCTGACCGAACGGAGTGAAGACGGCTCGAGCGAATATCTGCTCTCCATGCTTCAGGCCGCAGAGGCCGAAGAGGCCTTCAAGGAAAAGCACGAGACCGTCGATATAGCCAGCGTCGCCCATTTCATGCTGTTTGATACCGACAATCCCTCGTCGGTGAAATCGTGCCTGTTCAACGCGCGAACCAACGCCAAGTCGGTGCGCACCGAAATCACCACCGACATGTGGGAGAGCCTTAACGGCACCTGGCTGGAATTTTCGCAGGTCCAGCCCCGTTATGTGCTCGGCAACAAGCTTCCCAGTTTCCTGCAATCGGTCAAGCAGGGCTCAAACCAGTTTCGGGGCGCCCTTCTGGGCACCCTGATGCGCACCGACGGGTTTGCCTTTGCGCAGACGGGCGGTTTTATCGAGCGGGCCGACAACACGGCGCGGATTCTGGACGTCAAATATTACGTTCTGTTGCCGCGCTCTTCGATGGTGGGTGGCGACGTTGATATCCAGCAATGGACGATGATCCTGCGCGCGGCTTCGGCCCATCGCGCTTATCGCCATATCTATCACGACCGCTACAAGGCCTGGAATATTTCCGATTTCCTGATTTTCCGGAAGGAGATGCCCCGGTCCCTTGCCTTTTGCTGCACCTCGGTGACGGCCATGCTGGGCATGCTCGAGCAGATTTACGGGGAGCCGTCGGGCTGTCACGACGAGGCGATCAAGATGGCGCAGTTCCTGACAGCGGGGGACATGAGCAAGGTTTTCGACCAGGGGTTGCACGAATATCTGACCGGCTTCATGGCGGCCAACAACCAGCTCACCAACGCGATTTCGGAGAGTTATAATTTCTACTGAGACGAGCGGACCCATGCGCATATCGATACGCCACGAATTTCGCTTTGCGACCAGCGAGGCTCTGCCGCACGCCGTTCAACATCTGCTTTTGACGCCCATCGAGACCGCCTCGCAATCGGTTGTCGAGTGGTCCATCAAAATGGACGGGATCGACGCATCCGCCAGCTTTACCGATGCGTTCGGCAACACTGCCCATCTTGTCAGCCAGCATCGCCCCGAAAAGGACCTCTTCATCTCGGTTTCCGGTGTTGTGGAGACCAGCGACACCCATGGGGTGATCGGGCGGGTGGCCGGAGGCCCGAATTTGGCGCTGTTCAAGCGCTTCACGGCCCAGACACGACCCAATGGCAATTTGGTCAACCGGATGAAAGCGCATGCCAAGGCCGGCATGAGCCGGGTCGAACTGTTGCACTGGCTGATGAACCGGTTGCATGAAGCCCGCGAGACGGCGCCTGAGGACGATGAGGATGCGCCCGAGATCGTGGCCGAAGACCATGCGCATGTGTTCGTTGCCGCCGCACGCGGCATGGACATTCCCGCGCGGTTCGTGACCGGCTATGTTTTGGGCGAAGATGACGAGCCGGCGCGGCTGCACGCCTGGGCCGAAGCCTGGGATGACGGGCTGGGCTGGATCGGGTTCGACCCTTCGGTCGATTTGTGCCCGACCGCTGGATATGTGCGGATTGCCTGCGGGCTCGATGCGGAAACGACGGCGCCAGTCAGGCTGGCACCGGAGCTGGAGCGGCAGGCCGAGGATACGATCCGGGTGGCCCAGGTCATGATGAACCAGCAGCAGCAACAGCAGTCAGGCGCCCAGGAGCAATAGCCAGCCGGTGATTGTGAAGACCGAAAGGACGGTCGAGAGCAGGATCGTATTGGCGGCAACGTCCATGGCGCGATTGTAATAGGTCGCGAAGATATAGACGTTGATGCCGGCGGGCATGGCGGCGAGCAGAACCCCATAGCGGGCGATGTGCGGGTCAACACCGAGGATCGGCACCATGACGATCCACGCGATGGCCGGGTGAACCACCAGCTGCATCGAGGTGGTCATCAAGGCCTGGGTCCATGTTTCCCCGAGCTTATATTCATTGAGGGCGCCGCCGAGACCGAACAGGGCGACCGGCATGACCGTTCCGGCCAGCAAAAGCGTGACGTCATCGGCGACCCCGGACAATTGGAGCCCGAAAAGATTGGCCAGAAGCCCCAGCGCAATGCCGATCAAAATGGGGTTGGCCAATGACTTCCTGAGGCCCTGGAACAGTGCCGTGGAAACCTTGCCGCCGTCGCGGCGCGCCAGTTCCATGACGAACATGCCAATGGTCATCAGCATCGGCGCATGCAGCCCGATGATGGAATAGACGATCGGCATCGCCTCCTCGCCATAGGCACGCTGCATGATCGGAATGCCGACCAGAACGGTGTTGGTAAACATCGCCGAAAACCCAACGGCAACCGCTTCGCCGGGTCGGCGCCTGAACACTCTGGCCGCGCCGATAGCGCCCAGCGCGAGTACCGATATCGCCCCAATATAGAAGGGCCCGATGATCGCGGGATTGAACGCCGTGGAAAAATCGACGTCGATCATCGCCCTGAATAACAGACAAGGTGTGGCGAAATTGTTGACATAGGCGATGAGCCCGCCAACGCCGGCGCGCGGATAGAATTTAACCCTCACGGCGAGGTATCCGAGCCCGATCAGGATGAAGACCGGGGCGATGACGTTAAGAACGGAAAGCATGCGGAAGGCTTTGGCAAGGCTGGACAAAACTAAAAGACATGGAATGGTCCGGCGCGTCAATCTTTACGCCGTGGGCGGTTTAAGGCACGGTCTGGGCAATCGATGATGGGAGGAGACGCGATGGGGAGTCATATTCTGGCCATCGATCAGGGCACGACGTCCAGCCGGGCGCTGGTTTTCGACGCGGCCATGAACGTTGTCGGTCAGGGCCAAAAAGAGTTCGCACAGCATTTTCCCCAAAGCGGCTGGGTTGAGCATGATCCCGAGGACATCTGGGAATCGGTGGATTATGCCATCCGAACAGCGTTGAAGCGCGCCGGGCTGTCCGCTGACGATGTTGCCGCCATCGGGATTACCAACCAGCGGGAAACCACGCTGGTGTGGGACCGGAAATCCGGCAAGCCAATTTATAGAGCCATCGTCTGGCAGGATCGCCGGACCGCCAGCATCTGCAATCAACTCAAATCGGCGGGCAAGGAAGCGCTGGTCACTGAGAAGACCGGCTTACTGCTCGATCCTTATTTTTCGGCCACCAAGGTGAAGTGGTTGCTCGACAATGTCGAAGGCGCGCGGGCGAAAGCTCAGGCGGGGGATTTGGCGTTTGGCACCGTCGATACCTATTTGATCTGGCGCCTGACGGATGGCGCGGTGCACGCGACCGATGCGACCAATGCCGGGCGCACGCTTTTGTTCGACATCGAAAAGGGCGAATGGGACGATCAATTGCTCGCGCTTTTCGATATCCCCGCTTCCATGCTTCCTAACGTTCGCGATTGCGACGGCGATTTCGGGCAGACCGATGCATCCATTCTGGGCCGGGCGATCCCCATTCGGGGTGTTGCAGGAGACCAGCATGCCGCCGTGATCGGGCAGGCCTGTTTTGCGCCCGGCATGATCAAATCGACCTATGGGACGGGATGTTTTGCCGTACTCAACACCGGCGATACGCTGGTGCGGTCGCAGAACCGGCTGTTGACAACGATCGCCTATCGGATGGGCGGCAAGACAATTTATGCGTTGGAGGGCTCGATCTTTGTGGCCGGGGCCGCCGTGCAGTGGTTGCGCGACGGGCTCAAGATCATCGGCAAGGCATCGGACTCCGGGCGGCTGGCAATGGCGGCCGATCCGAAGCAGAACGTCTATCTGGTGCCGGCCTTTGTCGGGTTGGGGGCCCCCTATTGGGATGCGGAGGCGCGCGGTGCCATGTTCGGGCTGACGCGCAATACCGGGCCTGAGGAATTTGCCCGCGCGGCGCTCGAAGCGGTCTGCTACCAGACCGCAGACCTACTCGATGCCATGCAAAAAGACTGGACCGGCCACGGCGCCGCAACAGTGCTCCGCGTGGATGGCGGCATGGTGCAGTCCGACTATACGATGCAGTTTCTCGCCGACATTCTCGATGCGCCGGTCGACAGGCCCCATATGCTCGAGACAACGGTTCTCGGTGCTGCCTGGCTCGCCGGCCAGGCTATAGGGTTATGGCCGGGACAAGACGAGTTTGCCCGAAGCTGGGCCCGCGAGCGTCAATTCGTGCCCGAAATGGATAGCGCGATGCGCGAGGAAAAACTGGCCGGTTGGCGCGATGCCGTGAGCCGCACATTGTCCGGGCGATGAAGCCCAACCCACCTGCCTCAAAAAGAATACCGAATTGATTCTGACCGCTTTCCAACCAAGGGTGGCATCGAATAGAGTGCGCCGTGGACCGAGCGGAGGGTGCATTTGTTCGCTAGCCTGATTGAGCCCTATGGCGCGCTGATCGTCAGTGTCGTCATTGTCGGTCTCTTTATCGCGTTTGCCCGGGAGTGGCGCTCGCCGGAGGTGAGTGCGGCCATCGCGGTTTCCGTCCTTATCGTTCTCAACATCGTTTCGGTCGACGATCTGCTCGGGGTACTTTCCAACAGTGCTCCGGCGACAATTGCGGGAATGTTCGTGATCTCGGCGGCGCTCGTGCGCACCGGAGCGCTGGAAAGTTTCGCGACCTGGGCCACCGCCGGAGCCCAAAAGCACCCCTATCGCAGCCTGATTTCCTTCTTGCTGGCCATCGCAGTGATGTCGGCATTCATGAACAATACGCCGCTCGTAATGATGATGATCCCGGTGGCCGTTGCCATGGCCCGGCAGATGGAAACTCCGGCCTCCAAGCTGCTCATCCCGGTTTCGTTTTCCGCCATCCTGGGTGGAACGTGTACCCTGATCGGGACCTCAACCAACATTCTGGTCGACAGCGTCGCGCAAAGAAGCGGCATGGAGCCGTTCCACATCTTCGAAATGGCGCCGGTGGGTATCGCGATTGCCGTGGCCGGTATCGCGACGATGCTGCTTGCCCGCGGCCTGCTGCCCGACCGAACGACGGTCTCCTCGATTTCGCTTTCAGAAACGAGCAAGAAATTCGTGCTCGAAGCCGTGATCGAGGACAACTCCCCCCATGTGGGCAAAAAGGCCCGCGAGGTTGCGGCTTTCAATCGCTCGGACCGTCAACTCATCGACGTTCTGCGCGCCAGTTTTTCGCTGCGCCGGCACATTCATGACGTCGTTCTGCAGCCCGGCGACGTCGTGGTCCTGCGCACCTCGGTGGCCGAATTGCTATCGATGAAAGAAGAAGGCGACCTCAATGTGCCCGAATCCGAGCACATGCAATCGCTCGGCAGCCGGTCCTCTTCGATCGTCGAAGTTCTGATGGGACCGAGTTCGGGCATTCTGGGCAAGACCCTAAAACATCTGCGCCTGCGCCGGCGCTACGGTGTCTATCCGCTGGCGCTGCACCGCCGCGGCGCCAACCTGGCGGAGCGGTTCGAAACCGCGCCCATCGAAGTCGGCGATACTTTGCTGATCGAGGGGGCGCCAGAAGATTTGCGGCGCATGGTCGAAGACTATGATCTGGTCAATGTTTCCGAGCCTGCCGAACGCGGTTTCCGCCGGGCGAGAGCCCCGATTGCCATTGGCGTGCTGATCGCCGTGGTCGTGGGCGCGGCGTTGGGGCTGATGCCGATTGCAGGGCTTGCCGTGATCGGTGCGGCCACTGTCCTTGCCACACGCTGCGTGGAGCCCGACGAGGCCGTACAGGCGGTCGACTGGCGCATCCTGGGCCTCATCATCGCCATGCTGGGCGTCGGGGTCGGCATGGAGAATGTCGGGCTGGTCGAAGGTATGGTGACCTTTATCGCGCCCTATCTGGTGGCGCTTTCGCCACTGTTTGCGCTTGGTGTGGTTTATATCCTTTCCTCGATCCTCACCGAGGTCGTGACCAACAATGCGGTCGCGGTGATCGTTACGCCGGTCGCAATCGGTCTGGCTGCGGGCCTTGGGGTCGACCCACGTCCGTTTGTAGCGGCTGTCATGTTTGCCGCGAGCGCCAGTTTTCTTACCCCGATCGGGTACCAGACCAATACGCTTGTCTATAGTGCCGGGGGGTACAAGTTCTTCGATTTCGTGCGCATCGGCGCGCTCATCAATGTCGTGGTTTTCGTTGTCGCCATGATCATGATCCCCATCGTCTGGCCCTTCTGACATTCGGAACTCCCCGGCTCGCCGCGCGTTCCCATCGGGAATTTGTGGGGACCGAGAAATGGAAGATTTCCTCGCTCTGGGGGGCAATCCAACGCATGAAGCTTTTGGTGTGCTTGCCGTGCGTCTGGCAGTTGCGGCCGTTCTGGGTGCGCTGATCGGGTTTGAACGTGAAATCAAGAAGCACCCCGCCGGTTTGCGAACACATATGCTTGTATCGACGGCCGCGGCGGCATTCACCATCATGACGTTCGAAATCTATCATGAGATGGTTGATCTGGGCGCCGACACGATCGCACGTCTTGATCCGATCCGCGTCATAGAGGCGGTAACGGCCGGTGTTGCCTTTCTTGCTGCGGGCGCCATCATACGCTCTGGCACAGACATCAAGGGACTGACAACCGGCGCCGGTCTGTGGATGGCCGGGGCGATTGGGGTTGCGGCGGGGTCGGGCTTTTTTTCCGTGGCCGTGATGGCGACGGTCCTGGTGCTCATCATCACAATCGTGCTGGGCCAGTTCGAGAAGCGCTTTCTTGGTGACGAGGACGATCTCTAGCCAACACGATAACGTTTGCTGCCGGAACCGGGTATCGACAGCATCGTTTTGCCCTCTCTCGATCTCGATGGAGGATGAACATGCCAGCCAAATCCAAAGCTCAGCAAAAAGCGGCAGGCGCCGCCTTGGCCGCAAAGCGCGGCGAAATCGAAAAGAAAGACCTCAAAGGCGCTTCGCGCGAAATGGTCGATTCGATGACCGAAAAAGAACTCGAAGAGTTCGCTTCAACCGACCGCAAGGGGCTTCCCGACAAGAAGGACTGAGGGCCCCGCCCCTTCTGTTGGTTGCAGGAGACTTCTGCCGGCACGGTGCGCGCTATCGGGTATGTCTGTCGAGCGGATTGGTTACAATAAATATCGAATTTGCGCCCATCGCTTCAATTGGATTTTACCATGGAGGTTTAGTGTTGTGGGTAGGTTGGGGGTATGCGCTGGTCCGACTCAAATGCACTCCGTATCGGTGTGTGTGTTGAAAGCCACGGAGACGCCCAATGCCGACTGCATATCTTCTGGCAAAGGATCGCATTGAACAGGCGAGAGCCATGCTGGCCAATGAAGTCTGGTACGATGCGGGGATGGATCATCTCCTCGAAGTCGCACTGGCACGGCTTGATGAACTCGATGCAAGACTGACCGAAGATCCTCCCCGGACGCCTCCAAGACAGCCGGAAGGCTCGCCGCGCGTACGGCTCATGCCATGGTTGGAAAAGCGCTAAACTGCTCCCTTTCCCCGGAACCAGACGGCGCGCCCGAAATTTGCTAGAAAGCGTGTGTATCGAACCAACAGTGATTCTTTCCCGGCGCGCGCCCAAACGCTTTCCACAGGGGGTTCCGATCGGCACCGCACCGCACGACACAGTCCTCAACAAGGCCGCCATCCGCTGGAGCCTTTCCAAGATTACCCAAGTGGCCGAGACATCCGTTGCCTGGACCTACAAGGTCCAGCGTGACGATAACAGCCACGCAGCCTTGCGTATCTACAAGCCTGGCACTGTCGATCCCGAAAGGGCAGGAAACCTGCTCGAATGGTATCGCGGGGACGGGGCGATACGCCATTTCGGCACGGCCGAGAACGCCGTTCTGACCGAGTGGGCGGAAGGCAGGATGCTGTCCGAGCCGGCGCTTGACGGCAAGGACGCGCAGGCAACGAGCGCCATCGCCAACCTTGTTGGCATGCTCCATGTCAGCCGTCCGGACGAACCGGACAATCTGGTGCCGTTGCGCGAATATCTGAGCGATTTTTTTGCCGCCGACGTGCGGATATGGCCCGACACCGCGCGCGATCTCTATGCCCGCTCAGTGGGCATTGCCTACGCGACGCTCGACAAACCCGCAGCCGAAATTCCGCTCCACGGCGCCGTTCATCACGATCGGATCGTTCTGGCCGAGCGGGGTTGGATTGCGCGTTCCCCCGTAGGGCTTTGGGGCGACCCCGCCTATGATCTGGCGGCCAGCTTTCTGCACCCCTGGGGAAAGGTCGAATTGGCGGCCGATCCTGTTCGGATCAATGCCATGGCCGATGCCTTTGCCACCAAGCTCGGCCACAAGCGCAAGCGCATCCTGGCCTTCGCGGCAATCTATGCGGCCAATTCAGCCTGTCAGGCGCTTGCCGCCGGCGAATCCATCAACTGGCATTTGGCCGTTCTGCCCAATCTTCTGGCGGTCTACGATCTGGCTTGATTGTGCGAAGCTGGATGCTGGGGCAAGTGGTGCCCAGGGACGGAATTGAACCGCCGACACGCGGATTTTCAATCCGCTGCTCTACCAACTGAGCTACCTGGGCATCGGGTCGGGGCTCTTGCGGGCCTCGTGTTGGTGGCCGGGTTATAGGCAGTCAGGTCCGGGCTGTCCAGCGTCCGGAGAAGAAATTTGTGGGCAGTCCATACTTTTTCCCAAACCGCTGTCCGGACATTCAAAAATCGACGAACCCGCCGGCGGGGCGCTGCGCATTTAGGGATGATCAGTCCTGGTCCTCATCGTTCGGCAGGAACGAGTCTGCATCGTCCTCGTCAGCCGAAGAGGTGGCTCCGGGGATCACATAATTGCCCGTGAGCCAACGGTTGAGATCGACGTCGGCGCAGCGGGCCGAGCAGAAGGGATGGAACTGCTGCACCGAAGACTTGCCGCAGATCGGGCACGGTTTGGGTGGCCGTAGTCGCGTTACATTGGTGGGCATGGTTACACCCCTGGAAGGGCCGTCGCGTTGAGCCAGTTGAAATGGACGGGGTAGCCCTCGCCGGTCAACAGGCCGACAGTTTCAAACAGCGGCAAACCCACGACGGCGGAATAAGACCCGCTGAGCTTGACCGCAAAGGCTCCGGCAATGCCCTGAATGGCATAGCCGCCCGCCTTGCCGTTCCATTCGCCACTGGCCAGATAGGCCTCGATTTCCTTGTTGGAAAGACGCTTGAAGCGGATGCGGGTATCGACCAGCCGTTCGCGGGCCTGCCCGGATGCGGAAATAACGCATACGCCGGTAAAGACCCGATGCGCACGGCCCGACAGCAGCCGCAGGCAGCTTGCCGCCTCGTCCATGGTTTCGGCCTTGGGCAGAATGCGTCGTCCCACGGCCACCACCGTATCGGCGGCAAGGATCACCGATTCGGTCGCCAATCCCGCCTGACGCGCCTTGTTGCGAACCTCGAAAGCCTTGGCGTGCGCAAGGCGCTGGGCCAGACGGCGCGGCAACTCGCCCTTTTCGGGAGTCTCGTCGACATGGGCGGGAATCAGATGGTCGGGCTCGATGCCGATCTGGTTGAGGAGCGCGAGCCGACGCGGCGAGGCCGAAGCAAGAATGAATTCGGGGCGTCTGCTGGACACTATCGGCTCACTGAGGAGTTTACTTGAAACGGTAGGTGATGCGGCCCTTGGTCAGATCGTAGGGCGTCATCTCCACGAGCACCTTGTCGCCGGCCAGAACGCGGATGCGATTCTTGCGCATGCGCCCGGCTGTATGGGCGATGATCTCGTGTTCGTTCTCGAGCTTGACGCGAAATGTCGCGTTGGGAAGCAATTCGGTGACAACGCCCGGAAATTCGAGCACTTCTTCCTTTGCCATTCTTTCTCCTGATATTGCCCCATGACTGATCGCGAATGCGGACCGAGGCCTTCCTAAGGCCCGCACTCAACTGCGGGGCGCGATTTGGCGCGCAAACTAAACGCAAACGCAAATAATTGAAAGTCCCTGATTCAGGCGCTTTTTCCTGCCCTGGTCAGCATGGGCTCGAGCACACCACGCAGCTTGATATCCATGGTATCTCGCAACTCGCGATAGGCGCCCAGGACCAGTTCGCGGCTGCCTTCGATTTCGGAAGGATCGGGCGTCGCCCAATGTTCCATGATGGCCGCTTCGAGCCCGCGTTCAGCAACGGCGATGTTGGCATCATCGGCCAGAGTGACGATGATGTCGAAGTTGGAGGCCACCAGTTCGTCCATGGTATGCGGCGTGTGAACCGACATGTCGATGCCCACCTCTTCCATGACCTGATGGACGAAATGGTCGACCTTGCCCGAGCGCACACCGGCCGAGCGGGCAACGAGGCGTCCGGGGAAATGCTTACGGGCCAGGGCCGCAGCGATGGGAGAGCGCACCGAATTCATCGAACACACGAACAGGATGGTGGGCAACTGGCTTTCCTGCTCGGTCACCCGAGCCGCGTAGGGCTGGACCGCACAAATAAGGGTGAACAGCCGACGCGCGGTTTCGAGATCCATGACCAGTTTATTGTCGAGCCGCTCGATCAAGAGTTCGGCTGCCTGGTTGTGCAGGCCGCGCCGGCCCATATCGACGGCCTCGATCTGAAACGTCGAGGCCGAACGGATCGCCTCGTAATAGCTTTCGCGGATGCGGAAATAGTCCCGAATCAGGCTCCTGAACGGGGTGAGCGAAAGATAATGCGCGGCAATGGGACTGAACGTTTCGGGATGCCGGACGTCGAGCACGATATGGTTGTGAATGATCGACAGGTGCAGTGCGTAAGGGCCGTTGGCGGTGACCCGTGCGGGGTAAAAGCGGTTGGTGTCGATAAGGTCGTAGATGGCGACGCGCCATTCATGGACCTCGTCGGGATCGACCGAGGTGATCGTTGTGGGATCGAGCGTAACCGTTACGATCCTGTCGGTCTCGGGATCGAAGGGCCGCTTTTCCATCAGCGATTGAGCCTTATCGATACCGACTTTCCATGAGCCTGGAGACCTTCGGTTTCGGCCAGGGTCACGGTGGCATCTGCCAGTTCGGCCAAAGCCTGGGGCGTGCAGCCCAGGATCGATGTGCGCTTGACGAAATCGAGGACACCGAGCCCGGACGCGAACCGGGCCGAGCGGGCCGTGGGCAGCACGTGATTGGAGCCGCCCACATAATCGCCGATCGATTCGGGGGTGTGGTGGCCAACGAAAATCGCGCCCGCATTGCGAATTTTGCCGATCCACGGTTGAGGGTCGTCGAGCGCAAGTTCGACGTGCTCGGATGCGATACGATTGGCCAGCGGCATGGCCTGCTCGAGGCTTGCGACCGTGATGATCGCGCCAAACTCTTCCCAGCCCTGACGCGCGTTATCTGGTGCCCGTAGCGTTGCCAACTGCCTTTCGACTTCGGCAAGGACAGCCTTCGCCAATTGTTCGTCTGTGGTCAGAAGGATCGATTGGGCCCCAGCCCCATGCTCGGCTTGCGCCAGCAGATCGGCCGCAACCCAGGCGGGATTGGCCGAACCATCGGCAATGATGAGCACTTCGGAAGGTCCGGCCATCATATCGATGCCCACCGTGCCGAAGACCTGGCGCTTGGCTGCGGCCACATAGGCGTTGCCCGGCCCGGTTATCTTGGCAACGGGTGCGATCGTTTCGGTACCAAAGGCCAGCGCCGCAATCGCCTGTGCGCCGCCGACGCGGTAAATTTCGGTGACGCCGGCGATCCTGGCCGCGGCGAGAATGGCCGGATTGACCACGCCGTTGGGCGTCGGCACCACCATGGCCAGGCGTTCCACGCCTGCCACCTTGGCCGGAATGGCGTTCATGAGCACCGAGGAGGGGTAGGATGCCAACCCTCCAGGCACATAGAGCCCGGCGGCTTCGACCGCCGTCCAGCGGCTTCCCAGCGTAACACCGATATCGTCGGTATAGATGTGATCGGTGGGCTTTTGCTTTTCGTGATGGGCTGTGATGCGCTTGTGCGCCAGTGTCAACGCATCGCGAATTTGCGGCGAAACCGCCCCGTAGGCTGTATCGATCTCCTGGGCAGAGAACCGCATGGTTTGGGGCGTGAGTTCGAGACCATCAAATTTCCGGGTCAACTCGATCAGAGCGGCATCACCGCGGGCCCGCACGTCGGCGATGATCGCCGCGACGGTTTCGCCCACCTCGACCGAGGCTTCGCGCTTGGAGCCCAGCAGCGTTTCGAAGGCCTGCGCAAAGCCCGGGTCAGCGCTTGAAAGAAGTGCAGTCATGGTTGGCTGATCGCGCCCCGGTCAGTCGACGTCGTGCTTGGGCTGGGCCTTGGCGGCCCAGACGCCGCCGAGATCGCGAAGACGCGCTTCGAGACATTCAGCGTCCAGCCGCACCCTGCCACCGCCCGCAAACGTAAGCAAGACCTGCCCAGCCGGGGCATCGTTCGGTTCAAAGGTCACGGCGAGCAGTTCGAGAACGCCATCCTTGGAATTGAGATCGAACCCCTCGGCATGGGCCGCAGTGACGTGATCGAAATGCAACCCGGCGCGCTTGCGCTGCCCCCGCTTGTCTCCGGCCTCCCAGGCATAACGGTTCATGAGCAGCACGAAGCGCCGATCATTTTTGGAATAGCCCATATCGCCCACGCGGACGACAGCATCCTGCACATGGGCGGAAACGATCTCGAGGTCTTCGCTGTCGAGCGCCAGAAGCTTGAGGTCGGTCATGGTTGCCTTGGGTAGGGGATCGATGGAGGTCATGGCGAACATCTGGGCATTTACGGCCCAAAGTGCAAGCCTATTATAGCCGCTTGCTTAACCGGCAATCCGCTCGATCTCCGCCCCGCAGCGCGAAAGCTTGTTTTCGAGGCGCTCGAAACCGCGGTCGAGATGATAGATGCGGTTGACCACCGTTTCTCCACGCGCCGCCAGCCCGGCAATGACCAGCGAGACCGACGCACGCAAATCGGTTGCCATCACCTGGGCGCCCTTGAGTTCGGGGACGCCGGTCACGGTCGCGGTCTGTCCATCGACGTGGATGTTTGCGCCAAAGCGCGCGAGCTCGGCCACGTGCATGAAGCGGTTCTCGAAAATGGTTTCCTTGATCGCCGATACCCCGCTCGAGCGGGCCATGAGCGCCATGAACTGGGCCTGCAGATCGGTCGGAAATCCGGGAAACGGATCGGTTTCGACATCGACGGGCATGATGCCGTTTCCATTGCGTTTGATGCGCAGACCGCCATGCTCGGGGGTAACGTCCACCCCGGTGCGGACCAGCACGTCGAGCGCCGACTGCAACAGCTCGGGCCGTGCATTGCGCAAAAACACCTCGCCGCCCGTAATCGCCGCCGCAAAGGCATAGGTGCCGGTCTCGATACGGTCCGGGACCACCTCGTGGATCGCCCCATCGAGCTTTTCCACACCTTCGATGACCAGCCGTCCAGTGCCGATACCAGAAATTTTCGCGCCCATGGCGACGAGGCATTCGGCCAGATTGGTCACTTCGGGTTCGAGGGCGGCGTTTTCGATTGTCGTGGTTCCCTGGGCAAGAGTCGCTGCCATCATCACCACATGAGTGGCGCCGACCGAGACCTTGGGGAACCGGACGCTGGCACCCTTGAGCCTGCCGCCCGGTGCGCGCGCCAGCACATAGCCGGCATCGATTTCGATTTCGGCGCCAAGCTGGCGCAAACCGTCGAGATAGAAATCAACCGGCCGCGTGCCGATGGCGCAACCGCCTGGCAGAGAAACCTTGGCATGACCTTCCCTGGCCAGCAGCGGACCGATGACCCAAAAGCTGGCCCGCATTGTCGACACAAGTTCGTAAGGTGCTGTCGTGTCGACGATATCGGAGGCCGTGAAGGTGATCCGCTGCCCGCCCATTTCGGTGTCGCCGCGCCGCCGTCCATGCACGGCGATGTCGACGCCGTGATTTTCGAGGATGCGTTCGAGTTGCTTGACGTCTGCCAGGCGCGGCACGTTGACGAGCACCAGCGGCTCTTCGGTCAGAAGCGAGGCGATCATCAGGGGCAGAGCCGCGTTCTTGGCGCCCGAGATGTGGATTTCGCCATTGAGCTGATTGCCACCCACGATGCGGATGCGGTCCATATGGCACTCCTTGGACAGGGATTTCTGCGCGAATCGTCCTGGAACAGGCGATGCGAAGGTTGAAGCTGTTGGTAGCGCAGCCCGGGTCGGGCCGCAAGAAACGGTGGTTCAGGTATCTTTTCTGCCGGTTGGCTCAGGTTTTGAAGTGCCCGTTGCCTCTTGTTGGTCCGACTGATCGGTCGGCGCGGTTCGTGCCTTGGCCTGTGCTTTACGGCGACGAAGATTTTCCCGCAGCTTTGCGGCCAATCTTTGGTCGCGATCCGGATTGGACATGGACTGGACCCTGTCGGATATCGTTGGCGTTCTAGTGGCAGTTTTTTGCCCTTGCGTCCACACATGGCCTGTGGCAGTAGAGGCCCGCATTCAGATGGCTCACGGGCCATCACGCCGGCGCTGCTGTAGCTCAGTGGTAGAGCACTCCCTTGGTAAGGGAGAGGCCGACAGTTCAATCCTGTCCAGCAGCACCATTTTCCCTCTTCGGTATCGGCATGTTCAGTTTGAGGCAACGTTGAGCGGTTGCCGTGCGTTGTTGGGAAAAGGAGAGTGTTCATGGAAAAAATCATTGCCGCCATCGTCACCGTATTTCTGGTTTCGCCGGCTCTGGCCCAGCCGGTAACGCCGGCGGCGCCCGTCGCGGCGGAGGTGACTGTGGTTCCCGGCGAGGTGGAGGCGCCGCAACCTGGAGCAGACGACCTCGATGAGCCGGTGCCCGACAATCCCTATTACGACGACCGCTCGACCGCCGCTGCGGTCATTGAATCGCTCTACAACGCCATTAGTCGCTCAGAATATCTGCGCGCATGGTCCTATTTCGAGCATGAGGACGGCATCGACCAGCAGGCCGATTTCGAAGCCTTTGCCGCCGGCTATCAGGATACCGAATCCGTCCAACTGATTGTCGGTCCCGAAGTCACCGAAGGTGCCGCCGGGACGATCTATTACGCCATCCCGGCAGCCATCGAAGCGACCATGGCCGACGGAACAACCGCCCGTTTTGCGGGGTGTTACACCCTTCGGCTCGCTCAACCCGCGGTTCAGGCAACCCCACCTTTTCGGCCAATGGCCATCACCGAGGGCGAACTCGATCCTGCCCAGGGCTCTCTGGACACCATCCTTCCGGGGAGTTGCGAACCGCAATAGCGCTTGGCCCTGCGATACTGCGACAGTTGAGCAACAGAACGCTGTCTGCGCGCTTCAGGCAGCGACAGGGATGTTGAGACGGCCAGCGATTTGAAGTTGAGTGGCTTGAAATCGTGGGTGGGATTTGGTGATGCGCGTTGCGGTAGCATCGGTGGTGGGTATTTTGGGGCTGGGATTTACCAACCCTGCGTTGTCGCAAGGTTTTTCCAACATCGAGGCGATCAATCGGTGTGATGCCTATGTCGAGAGCGCCATCAGGCCGGAAATCAGCGAGAGCTTCAAGGAGCGCTACAAGATCACCTGCTATTTCGGCCTCATCGATCCATTGATCCATGAAGACCACGAGGGCGTTTGCCTGCGCACCTCCCGCGCTTTTCCCGGCAGGGCCGGCGAGTTGGCCGAGCTTATGTGTGTGGGCGCCTACCAGAGCTATCTCGATGAAGCGGGGGCCGCGCAATAGAGGTTTGGGAACCGGGAGGCGGTCCTGATCGTTTGACCCTGCACATAAGTGCATGGAGAACCGCTATGGCTGATTTCAGTTTAACCAATGGCTTGGAAAAGCCCGCCAGATCCCAAATTCGCGAGTTGCGGCGTCAACTCGATTCCATTTCCAAAAGCCTTGCTGATCACGGGCTCGATTTCGACGATCTGGCCGACGACGCCGGAGATTTCATCCATGGCGCCCGCAAGAATGCAAGGCGGGCAACCAAGCAGGCGCGCAAGGATATCGACGTTCTTTCGCGCGCCGCACACAAGGCTCCCGCCAGCGCCGGCGCGGTACTTGTCGTGGCGGCCGCGGTGGGATTTGGGCTTGGTTATCTCCTGCACATCGCCCAGGAGCACTGACCTCTCTATTTGCCTCGACGCAAGGCATCGCTCAACGCGGCGCCGAGGGCGCCCTGCGAAGGTGAGGATTGAGCGGCTTTTTTCGGCCGGGGCGCATTGCGTTCCGGCCGCGCCGTTTCGGCGTGACGGTCAGGCGAAGCGTCGCGCCGCATGGACAGGCTGATCCGCTTTCGCCTAACGTCGACCTCGAGCACCTTGACCTTGACCACATCACCGGCCTTGACGACCTCGTGAGCGTCCTTGACGAAGCGGTCGGCGAGTTGGGAAACGTGAACCAACCCGTCCTGATGCACCCCAATGTCGACAAAGGCTCCGAAGGCGGCAACGTTGGTTACCGTGCCTTCGAGCATCATGCCCGGCTTGAGATCGGAGATTTGCTCGATTCCGTCGGCAAACGTGGCTGTCTTGAATTCCGGCCGCGGATCTCGGCCGGGCTTTTCAAATTCGGCTAGAATATCGCGGACCGTGGGCAACCCGAAGGTGTCATCAACAAAGCTGCGTGGGTCGAGGGTTTTGAGCGCAGCGCTGTCGCCCATCAACTGGCGGATATCGCGGCCGCAGGCGGCAACGATCTTTCGCGCCACGCCATAAGCTTCGGGGTGGACCGAGGACGCATCGAGCGGTTCGGAGCCATCGCGGATCCGCAGGAAACCGGCAGCCTGTTCAAAAGCCTTAGGGCCGAGGCGCGAAACTGACAGCAATTGCTTGCGCGCTGAAAACGCTCCATTGGCATCGCGATGGGCGACGATGGCTTCAGCGAGTGCGCTGCCAAGCCCCGACACCCGCGCAAGAAGCGGGGCCGATGCCGTATTGAGATCGACGCCCACCGCATTCACCGCATCTTCCACCACGGCATCGAGCGCCTTGGCGAGCCTGTATTGATCAACATCGTGCTGATACTGGCCCACGCCGATCGATTTGGGCTCGATCTTGACCAGTTCGGCCAGAGGATCCTGCAGACGGCGGGTGATGTAGACCGCGCCGCGCAGGGATACATCGAGTTCGGGGAGTTCGTTGGACGCCGTTTCAGAGGCTGAATAGACCGAGGCGCCCGCTTCGCTGACGACAACTTTCATCGGCTTGGGTGCGGGGATCATGGTCAACATCTCGCTCACAAGTCGCTCGGTTTCGCGGCTGGCAGTACCATTGCCGATGGCGATCAGATCGATCTTGTGCCTGGCAACCAGTGCCGTCAGCGCGGCAAGGCTGCCCTGTATGTCGTTGCGGGGCTGGAACGGATAGATGGTCGCTGTATCAAGCACCTTGCCAGTGGCATCGACCACAGCCACCTTGACCCCCGTGCGGATTCCGGGATCGAGGCCCATCGTGGCACGATTGCCGGCCGGCGCGGCCAGCAGCAGGTCCTTGAGATTGCGCGCAAAGACCGTGATCGCTTCGTCTTCGGCCCGCTCGCGCAGGCGCCCCATCAGATCGACCGAGAGGTGAAGCCAGAGTTTGACCCGCCAGCTCCAGCGCGCGACATCCATTAGCCACTGATCGGCGACCCCGCCATCGGCGCGGATACCGAAATGGGCGGCAACCATGGTTTCGGCGGGCTTGTATTTGCCTTCGGCGTGGGCATCGAGTTCGAGATCGACGGCCAGCACCTCTTCGTTGCGGCCGCGCAGCATGGCCAACGCCCTGTGGCTGGGAACTTTGGACCAAGCCTCGGCGTGATCGAAATAGTCGGAAAACTTGGCGCCCTGCTCTTGCTTTCCGTCAATGACCCTGGCCCGCAGGACCGCTTTGCGTTCCATATAATCGCGCAGCCGACCGATCAGTTCGGCATCCTCGGCAAACCGTTCGGCGAGAATGTCACGAGCGCCTTCGAGCGCCATTTTGGTATCGGGCACATCGTCTGAAAGGTATTTTTCGGCCTCGGTCAACGGCGTAAGCGCGCGATTTTCAAACAGGGTCTCGGCCAGCGGTTCCAGGCCGCGCTCGCGGGCGATTTCGGCCTTGGTGCGGCGCTTGGGCTTATAGGGAAGGTAGATATCCTCAAGCTCAGATTTGGTCATGACCCTGGCGATCTGGGCGGACAGGTCGCTGGTGAGTTTGCCCTGTGAATCGATCGATTGCAGGATGGCCGCCCGGCGCGCTTCAAGCTCGCGCAGGTAGCCCAACCGCGTTTCCAGCGTCCGCAGTTGCGCATCGTCGAGACCGCCGGTGACTTCCTTGCGGTATCGCGCAACGAAAGGAACCGTGGCGCCGCCATCAAGCAGATCAACGGCGGCCCTTACCTGTTCGGGACGGGCCGCAATTTCGGTTGCGATGAGTCCGGCGATGGCTTTTGCGATGTCGGTCATGAGAATCCGGGACTGGTCAAACGATGGCCGGACATTAGGCGGCGATTATGGCGGGTGCAAAGCTTCAATCGTCCCATCCACAGGCTGAACCGCGACGGCCACCACCGATTTTGTGACCGCCGGGCAACACCGCTGCACGTGCAGATGTCCATCACTGCTCCGTGACCGGTGAGCGCCTTTTTCGCGCCACTATTGATGCGGTAACCCATAGGCCATGACGCGCTACTTGCCCATTTTGATGCTCGCCTTCGGGCTCTTGCTGGTTTCGGCCTCGTTCGCCTCGGCGCGAGCGCCCGAGACGCTGCCGGTTGGCGTGGACGCGCTTTGTCTCGATGCATCAGCCAAGGTTGCTTTCTACAGCGAGGCGCCCGAAAAGCTCGGCCGTTGCTGGAAGCAGATGGGTCTGGGCATTCTCGTACCGGGGTGCCAGTTCCATGCCGATCTTGCCCGCGTCGAACAACCGCCCAAACCCGATGCCCATAATTGCTGGCCCGCTCCTATGGAGCTGGTAGTCGACGACGACCCGCCGCAATTGCTCGATATTCCCCCGCCCCGCGCCTGAGATCGTGCCACGCCCCATCCTTTTTGACTGGTGAGCGCTTTGCGCCGCCAAACCATGAGATTTTGACATGTCCGAACTGACCCTTTCCCGGCGCGGCTTCATGGCCGGCGCTTCGAGCCTGCTCGCAGCCACTGCCGCCGGTTGTACGACCACCACGCAACCAAGAACCCAAATTCAGCTGCCACCGCCGATCTCGCCGGAGGTGGTGGCCATGTATGCGGCGATGCCGGAGGAACAATTTGCCGTTCCGGCGGTCGATTTGCGCTATCTCGACCAGAAATATTACCGTCAGCGCGTTCCGTACCCGACGAGCGAAAAGGTCGGGACGGTTATTGTCGATACGCCGAATTTCTATCTCTATCACGTCGAAGACGGCGGCACCGCCATGCGCTATGGCGCAGGCCTGGGCCGGGCCGGATTTGAATGGTCGGGCCGCGGGCACATTGCCTATTCGCGCGAATGGCCGATCTGGACACCGCCATCGGAAATGGTGGATCGCCAACCAGAACTCGAAAAATGGCGCAATGGCCAGCCCCCCGGGCTCGACAATCCGCTCGGCGCCCGCGCGCTCTATATTCATGAGGGCAATCGCGACACGATCTACCGCATCCATGGCACCGGCGAGACCTGGACCATCGGCCATGCCGTCTCGTCGGGATGCGTGCGTCTGCTGCATCAGGACGTCATCCATCTCGCCGACGCTGTGCGGTTCGGCTCGACGATCGTCGTTCTTTAAGGCCTGGTCCAAAGGAAAAGGGCGCCCCGGTTTGCCGGGGCGCCCTTTTTATTACAGATTCCGTCTCGGCTAATTGCGAATCGGAACGATCCGGATTTCGACGCGGCGGTTCTGGGCACGGCCCGCTTCGGTCGAATTATCGGCGATCGGGTTGGCCATGCCGCGGCCTTCAACAAAGAAGCGGCGCGGGTCGACGCCGAACTGGGCGAGCGTACGTTGCACCGAAGTTGCGCGCTGCTGGGAAAGCGTCAGATTGTAGCTCGCCGAACCCGTGGAGTCGGTATAGCCGATGATATCGACCAGGGTCTGGTTGTATTCCTGAAGCACGAGGGCGACCGAGCGCAGCGTGTTCTGGAAGGCGGGCTGGATATCGGACTGGTTGACGCCGAATGTAATGTTGGATGGCATGTTGAGGATGATGTTGTCACCCACACGCGTCACCGAAACGCCCGTGCCCTGGAGCTGGGCGCGAAGCTGAGCTTCCTGCTGATCCATGTAGTTGCCGATTGCACCGCCGGCCAGCGCACCGACGCCGGCGCCGATCAGCGCACCAACCCGGGCATCGCCCATCGCCGAGCCGATCAGCGCACCGCCGATGGCGCCACCGCCGGCACCCACCAGGGCTCCTCCCGCAGTGTTGGAAAGCTGGGATTCCCCGGTATAGGGATTGGTGGAACAACCAGCGAGCAAGAGCGCTGCTAGGGCTGTAAGGGCAACTGCCTGTTTTTTCATTTTAAGCTCACCGCTTTGTGATTGTCGCCGCGATCATTGCTGGCCAATTGCGGCAGGAACGTGATTGTGGCCGGTTTCCAAATGCGGTGGTTTTACCCTGACTTTGGCAATTTGTCAGTCCAAAGATACGAGCCAAAATTGCCGCCTTCAGCAGGTCCTCGCGTCATTGGGTCGCGCCGCCGGTACTCTTCACCCGATCACAATTATGGCTATAGTGCAGCGATCCTGTCCGATCGGCGTCGATTGCAAGGGCGTAATGGTGTGATTTGCCAATGACATCCTGCCCACCGATTTGATAAAGATCATGTCGCGCTGCGTTTTGCAGAGCATAAAAGACACTAAAGAAAAGACGCGGCCGTTTTCAAGGCTCGCCATATTACTATGTATAAAAGCGCCGCCGCACCTTAGTCCGGTGACGCCAGTGGAGTAGGCCTCATGGACTATCGCGGCATCTTCGAAGATGCGATCGACGCGCTTCGGGTTGAAAAGCGTTATCGCGTCTTTGCCGATATCGAACGTATTGCCGGGCATTTTCCTCGCGCCGTCTTCCGTGACAGCGCAGACAACGCCCGCGAAATCACCATCTGGTGTTCCAACGACTATCTGGGCATGGGCCAGCACCCCGCGGTGATCGGCGCCATGCAGGAAACGGCTGGCAAGCTCGGCGCCGGCGCCGGCGGCACCCGCAACATTTCGGGCACCAACCGCCCACTGGTCGAACTCGAGCGTTCGCTTGCCGACCTGCACCGCAAGGAAGCCGCGCTGGTCTTCACCTCGGGGTTCGTTTCCAACGAGGCGACGATTTCAACTGTTGCGCGACTGATCCCCGATTGCCTGATCCTGTCCGACCAGCTCAATCACGCCTCAATGATTCAGGGTGTGCGGCAGTCGGGTATGGAAAAGAAGATTTTCCGCCACAATGACCTCGACCATCTGCGCGACCTGCTCGCCGCGGCCGGCAAACAGCGCCCCAAGCTGATCGTGTTCGAATCCGTCTATTCGATGGATGGCGACGTTGCCCCGATCGAAGCGATCGCCGATCTGGCCGACGAGTTCGGCGCCATGACCTATATCGATGAAGTTCATGCGGTCGGCATGTATGGCCCGCGCGGCGGCGGCATCTGCGAGCGCGACGATCTTATGGACCGGATCGACATCATCGAGGGAACGCTCGCCAAAGGGTTTGGCGTCATGGGCGGCTATATAACGGCCAACAAGGCCATCGTGGATGCCGTGCGCTCCTATGCGCCCGAATTCATTTTCACGACCGCCCTGCCCCCGGCGCTTTGCGCGGCGGCCCGCACCTCGATCGAGCACCTCAAGGTCTCCAATGTGGAACGTGAAGGCCAGCAGCGCCAAGCCGGCCGTGTGAAACGCGTTCTGGCCGAGGCCGGTTTGCCGGTCCTGCCGACCGACACTCACATTGTTCCGCTGATCGTTGGCGATGCACGCCTGTGCAAGGCGGCCAGCGACATGCTGATGGATCGGCACAACATCTATATCCAGCCCATCAACTATCCCACTGTTCCCAAGGGCACCGAGCGGCTGCGCATTACCCCGACCCCCTACCATACCGACGACATGATCGCCGAGCTTTGCGACGCACTGATCTCGGTCTGGCAGGCACTGGAATTGCAGCGCGATTTCGACATGTCCAAGCTGATGGAAAACAAGCTCGTCGCGGGAGACCTGACACTGCCAACGGTTGGCGGATAGCATAGCCAGCCCCTGTGGGCATTGGTCCGCGAACGCGATTTCGAGACGAACGGGGCATGTGCGAACACGCCCCGTTTTTGCTAACGCGGATTGAAACTGCAATTGGTCGGACAAGGGGTGTCAGATGGATTGCGAACCCATCAGTTAATATCAAAGCCCAGATTGGTCGGGTTGGGCGGAAACGGGCCACCTTGCGTTACGGGTACGTCGTCGTCGACGGTTTCAAAGCGGAAATTTCGCGCCCAGACAGCTCCTTTTTCGTGCAGCAGGCAGCCGAAATGGATGCTGGCCGCAGTGTAGGGCACGTCGAGCACTATGCTACGCTCGGTCCAGTCTGCGTCTCCGTTCAGGGCACCATCACTAGAGCGTTTCATCATATTATCAAACCGGAGATGACGCCCGCCACCGCCTGGATCGATGCGCATCCATATCGCCCCGGAACCGGCATTGCGTGATTTCAATTCGGCAGTAAGCCGCAGCCGTTTGCTTCGGTAGGCTCGTGCAGAAATAGACTGCATTAGTGTCGCAAAAGTATTGCTGGGGATTTTGACACCAGCGCGTGCTTCGATCCTGACCACACCGGGAACATTCGGGTCGACGCCAAGCCGAAAAAAGTTCCCCGAATCCATAGAGCCAGGAAACCAACCCTCTGGGATGATGAGATCATTATTCGTTCGCGGTGGCTCCATGCGCGCGGCAAGCACATTCCAGTCGGTATAGCCCAATTGGCGTGCCACGAGTTCAAGGCATTGGCCATGAGAAAGCTTATGGCCTTGTTCGGCCAAAGCGCCGCGCAGCGATTTGGCCATGGATTTTGGTGCTGGGAAATCCAACATGATCCGATCCTTGCTGGGGCAAGATCATTTGTCAGCGCTCGCGTTACCGACAGCCTGCCCTTCAAGGTCAAACCATGGGTCTTATAGCGTGCATTCACCAGCCCTTTCAGGTGCGAGCGGCAGGCTGCACAAGCCTAACAAAAATTAGGCACCAGCGGCTCTTCGTTGTCAACCGGTCAGTCGGACGGTTGGCCTGCGCTTTTGAAATAAGTCATTTGATCAGCATATGCTTTCCCGAAAGCCGGGCGAACAAGAAAGCGCCCGAAATAGGCTTGCAGGTTGGAAAAGTCACCAAGACTGCCACGTCCATGCCGATCTCGCCCAGACCGGCGCACCTGATCTGGCACGCCATATCTGGGCGAAGACAGGACCGAGTTGAGCACTAGCTCGTCAAGACGATCCGGATCAGGTCGGCGGTATTGCGGGCGCCCAGCTTTTCCATGACCCTGGCCCGATGCACCTCGATGGTGCGGGGGGAAATTCCCAACTCGCGCCCGGCTTCCTTGTTGGATTGTCCGTTGGTAACCAGTTGCAGGACCTCGCGTTCACGGGGCGTTAGTTGGGCAAAGCCGCGGATCTCGACTTCGTGCTGGCCATCCTGAGAGGGTTTGAGATGAACATCGCGCCGCAGGGTGTCACGCACCGCGCGGACGAACCGCTCGGAATCCACCGGCTTTACGAAAACATCGCTCGCCCCTGAGCGCATGGCCTCGACGGTCCCATCAACAAGCGGGCGATCTGCCAGCATGAAGACCGGAATGCCCGATCGCATATCCTTGATGCGCCGCAAGGCGGGCAGCATATCCTCGCCCTCCAGGTCAAAATTGAGAATCACCACATCCGGGCGCCGCTGTCCGAAGCGAGCGATGAAATCATCGCTATTGCGCGAAATGGCCGTTTGGAAGCCCTCGAGCCGAAACAGCACATCGAGTCCGTCACACGTGGGCTGGTCGCTGTCGACAATGTGAACCAGTCGGTCACGGTTGAGAAATGGCCGATAGGAAATTTCCGAATTCATTGCTTTCTCCAGTTCTTTCGGGATGCGTCATGCAAAACTGGCACGGCGAGCCCCCTCTCCGATTGAGCGTCAAAGGCAAATCCCACCGACCGAAGCCGGTGCCACGCTTTCAAATGCGCCGTCCAAATTCCGGCATGCAGCACCCGCCTGCCTCCGGGCTTGGGCCCGGAACAGTGGCACAGCGCTGGCGATGCCTTGCGTTCAGATCGACTTGGCGATTGCTAAGATGAATCGCGCACGAAGTTTGCTATAGGGAGCGGTTTTTGCCGTTCGGACTCTTCCCTATCACTGACTACGTAGCGATAGGACTATAATCTTATTCTAGCGAGCGCAATAGGATAAAATACGTAATCCAAATGCGGCATCCTAACTTATGATAAGAAAAGGCCCGCCATGGGCGAGCGGGCCTTTGTCCATATTTGCTTATTGATTCTGGCCGGGCGGCTAGCTTTGAGCCTTGAGAATGTCGCGGATCTCGGCAAGAAGAACTTCTTCGCGCGGCGGCGGGGCGGGTTCGGCCGGTGCTTCTTCGACTTTCTTTTCGCGC